>CAMBSL010000019.1 GCA_945870455.1 Pirellula staleyi DSM 6068
TCCGAACTAAATCCGCCCAAGAAAAAAACCAAAGCCTCGGCCGGATCCATCACCCTTCCCGCACCTGCATAGTCGTTATGGATGTATGCATAAGTCGCACTATTGGCCGGATTGAGCAGATTCAACTCACTGATGAGGATGTTCGGAAATGCCTTTCTCAAGTGCGCTTCCATGACCGGCCAGGAACTGCCGTCTGCCGGATAGTCGCCGTACTTGGATCGGTATTTCTCAACCGCGTCCGAGAGCGCGTTGACCTCGAATTTACACGCAGCCCTGTTGAACACACCGAGCGCAGCGAATACCGCAGGGATGGTTAGCCCCACCAGCAAGCCAATAATAGCGACCACCACAAGAAGCTCGACCAAGGTGAATCCAGCTCGGATTCCCCTCACTCGCTTTCCGTTCGACCCTGTTTGATGCATTTCCCCGTCCTCCACCTTGTGTGTCTTTTTGCTGACTAAAACCAAAACGGCGCCGCTCGCCTTGTGTGACCCAATTTTTTAAAACAATTTGAAAATTATTCTTGGGCGAATGCCACTTCCTTCAACGCCCACGATTCGATTCTTACTCCCTTCTCCCCGGTACTCCGGGGAGAAGGGCTGGGGATGAGGGGTTGAGAGCATTGGGATCGCGATTATAGCCTGGATATCTAACGTTTTTCCCCCTCACCCCCCAACCCCCTCTCCCCGGCGTACCGGGGAGAGGGGGAGAAAATGCTTCGTCTCAGTCCCTCTCCCCTAGCTCAAGCTGGTGATGAGTGAGATCAACGGCATGAACAGCGATACCACGATGAAACCGACCGCTACCCCGAGGAACACGATCAACATCGGCTCAATCAATTTCGTTAAGCCTTCCGTCATGACCGCCACTTCTTCGTCGTAGTTGTCTGCGATCTTGTACAACATCGTGTCCAACTCGCCCGTTTCTTCACCCACGTCAATCATGTTGACCACCAAGTCGTCGATGACCCGCGATCGCATCTTCATCATGTACAGCATCGCGCAAACCAACACGCCGATCACCATGGCGCCGACGGCAACCATAATGAGCTGCCCGTCTGCCGATGCTCCTGATGTTTTGGAGGTCTTTTTGCCACCCGTCTTGACCCCACGCCCCGCCGTCAAGGCAACGGACATTACCATGATCCCAGGGAACAAGCCCATCCAAATCCAATAAAACAGCGCCAAAGGATGAAAGCCGGGCGTCGAATGCTCCTTCATCGGTTTGGCGATAACATCCCCCTCCCGGATAGCGTCATTCACCTTGCTGAAAATTCTCTCGAACATCGCGTTACCTGAGGTCTCGCGAGTAATGTTGATGGCTTCCAAAATCGGCACACCCGAAGTGATCAGCGTTCCAAGCGTCCGTGTCGTTCGGGCCAAAATGTTCTTTTCGATCAAGCCACCGAAAATTGGGACCTTCAACATAAACATGTCATATCCCATCCGCCCGTGCTTGAACTTGCGAATGATTTTGCCCACCAGCCAAACGCAGATCGGGACCAAGAACATCAGCCAGTAGTAGTACACGACGTAATCGCTCATGGCCATCAACAGCAGTGTTGGGGCCGGCAGTTTCAATTCAAACTCGTCGAACATCTTCTTAAACGTCGGAACGATGAAGAACATAATCCCTGCCAAAATCCCGATCGCGACGATCACAACCGCGACAGGATAGATCATCGCTCCTTTGACTTTTCGCTTGAGCGATTCCGACCGTTCGAGGAACTCAGCCAAGCGTTGCAAAATGGTTTCCAACGCACCGCCCGCCTCGCCCGCTTTCACCATGTTCACGTACAAACGGCTAAAAACCTTTGGGCACTTGGACATCGATTCTGACAGGGTCGAACCCGTCTCAATCTCATCACATACGTCCATCAACGCGTTCTTGAGCTTGCCCGGCTTTGAGTTGTTCTCCAGAATTTTGAGGGAACGCAAAATGGGAAGACCCGCGTCTTGCAAAATCGACAACTGACGTGTGAACGTGCAAATGTGCTTGGTCTTGGCACCACCCATGGTGAACGAGCGTTTGCGCTTTTTACCAACCGCAGCCTTGGCAGCAACCCCTTTTTTGAGCGACAGCTTGGTTACAAAATAACCCATCTGCCGAATGGTATTCTGTGCCTCTTCTTCCGTCGGCGCATCGATGACGTCCCGGATTTCTTGACCGGTTCGATCCATGGCTTCGAATTGATACATTGGCATGTTGGAGTCCCTGTTGTGTTAGGCAGTCGGCAGTGGGCAGCCGGCAGTACGAATCTCAAATTTCAAGTTTCAAATCTCAAATCTTAGGTCTTAAGCCTTAAGCCTTAAGCCTTAAGCCTTCTTTCATCATGCATCGTGGACGGTTTCCCGGACCACTTCGTCTGCGGTCGTGAATCCGTCAAATACGAATTGCTTGCCATAATCTCGGAGGGTGATCATGCCGTAGGTTACAGCTTTGGCGCGCAAATCATCCGTCGTCGCATTCTGCATGATCATGTCCCTCAATTCGTCGTTCATGACCATCAGTTCGAACAGTCCGATCCGCCCCTTGTAACCCGTGTTATTGCACAAGTCGCAGCCTTTGCCACGGAAAAATTTGTATTGGGATCTGGTCTCTTCGGTGACCCCAAGATCCATCAAAACTTCCATGCCGGGATCGGTTTCCTCGCGGCACTTGCTGCAAATACGACGAACAAGTCGCTGCGCCAAAATCGCTTCGACCGTGGCGGTGATCAAGAACGTCGGAATACCCATATCCTTCATCCGTGTGATCGTGCTCGGCGCATCGTTGGTGTGAAGGGTGCTAAAGACCAAGTGGCCCGTCAGCGACGCTTGAACTGCAATCTCGGCCGTCTCCAAATCGCGGATCTCGCCCACCAAGATGATGTCGGGGTCCTGTCGCAAAATGGCTCGCAAACACGATGCAAACGTAACGCCAATATCATGATTGATCGGAATCTGAACGATGCCGTCGATGTCGTATTCAACCGGATCCTCGGTCGTGATGATTTTCTCTGTGATCTCGTTCATCTCGGACAACGCCGAATACAACGTTGTCGTCTTGCCTGAGCCTGTCGGACCTGTCACCAGCACGATTCCGTTCGGACGCTTCATCACCGTTCGAAAGCCTTCCATGGTGACTGCATCCATGCCTACCTTGGTCAACGACAACGAGACGACCGAGCGGTCCAAAATCCGCATAACGACGCTCTCACCGAACATCGTCGGCAGCACGGAAACTCGCAAGTCGACTTGGTGACCGCCCACCATCAACTCGATTCGACCGTCCTGAGGCATCCGGCGTTCTGCAATGTCGAGGTTCGCCATAACCTTGATCCGCGTCGTGATGGCGAATGCAAGGTGACGAGGCGGTGGCACCATTTCATAGAGAACACCTTCGGCTTTGATCCGAATCTTGAATTCGTCCTCGAATGGTTCAAAGTGAATATCGCTGGCGTGATCTTTGATGGCTAGCAACATGACCAGGTTCAGCAGCTTGCGAACCGGAGCGCTATCGGCCAACGCTTCGGCTCCGTCGAGATCGAACTTGTCCCCCATCAGCATGCTAGCTTGCTGGAACAAGGTATCGTCGGCCTCCAATTCCTTGACGATCTTTTCAACGCTCAAGCTCTCGGACGAATAGAATCGCTCGATCGATGCTTTGATCTCGCGCTCGGTTGCGACCACCATTTCGATATCGATACCGAGGAACGTTCGCAGTTCATCTTGAATGGACAGATTCTGCGGATCGCAAGTGGCAACTGTCAGTGTATGCCCGTCGTACTTCACCGGGATAACGCGATAAAGCTGTGCCATTGTCTCGGTGAGCTTCTCCAGCAACTCTGGAGCAATGGGTGCGTCTCCCAACGACACCACCTTCATGTTCTGTTGTTCGCCGAGGGCTTGGGCCAATTGATCATCGGTGATCAACGACATGTCTTCGGCCAGTTTGCCAAGCAATGCACCTGGCTGCTGCTGTTGTTCATCCAGCAGCAATTGCAGTTGCTCGTCGGTCACGAAACCCATGTCGACAAAGATCTGGCCTATACGTCGCGAACTCATTAGCTCTAGTCCCTGTTAGCTAGGAATTGTGATCAAATTCTTCTTTTGGCTCTTCTTCGTCGAGGCCCCGTCTGGCATCTACGATTCGCTTGGCAAGATCGTCTGGGCGATGCGCCTTGGCCAAAATGTCTTCCACGGTGGCTCGACCTCCCTTCCAATGCTGAAACAGAGCGTCATCCATCAATTGCATTCCAAACTTGGCACCGGTCTGAATGGCCGAACCAATACGAAACGTTTTGTTTTCACGAATCAAGTTCGCGATGCCGGACGTAACAATCAAAATCTCATAAGCGGCCACTCGACCGCCACCGATCTTGGGAATCAGCGTCTGAGCAACCACGCCGAGCAAGCTGGTTGACAACTGCGTTCGAATTTGGTCCTGCAAGTTCCCCGGGAACGCATCGATCAACCGGTTTACGGTACCCATCGCACTATTGGTGTGCAGTGTTCCGAAAACGATGTGACCTGTTTCCGCCGCACTGATCGCAGCGGAAATCGTTTCCAAGTCCCGCATTTCACCCACCAGAATCACATCGGGATCCTGACGCAACGCACGACGAATGGCTTCCGAGAAACTCGGAACATCCACCCCTACCTCGCGTTGATTGATGGTCGACTTTTTGTGCTCATGATAAAACTCGATCGGATCTTCGATCGTGATGATATGGTGGTCGTGTCCCTCATTGATGAAGTTGACGATGCTTGCCAACGTGGTGCTTTTACCCGATCCGGTCGGCCCAGTCACCAACACCAGACCTCGCGGCCGCAAGCACATTTTGATCACCGACTCAGGCAGTCCGAGCTGCTCTGGCGTCAACTTGTCGTTTGGAATCTGTCGGAGCACCATCGAGATGCAACCGCGCTGTTTGAAAATGGAAACTCGAAACCGGGCCAATGTTCCAAATGCAAACCCAAAGTCGGAACTACCCGATTCTTGAAGTTCGCGTTGGCACCGTTCGGGCGCAATGCTCTTCATCAACTGAACCGTATCGTCTGCCTCCAATACTTTCGTTTCAAGCTTTCGCATGCGACCATGCAAACGAAAGACGGGTGGCTGGCCCACCACGATGTGAATGTCGCTTGCCCCCTGCTTAATCGCAGCCTGAAGTAATTTGTCTACGAGGACTGTTGCCATAAACGATCGGTAGAACGCACGAGGCGTCTTGTGTTGAAAGAAAAGAGATGAGGTCAAATTGACGACAGGGAAAATTAGAAATTTATTTCCCGTGCCAAACTGATTGTAGTCACGACATTAACGCGGAGAAAATTTTGCTTCGTTAATTTCACCGGTTTGCCAGAAAAGCCCAGGGCGTATTCCGAAGATCTCGGCGTCCCTAACGAGTCTTTGGGGGAAATGCCCGGCCATAAAAGCCATGAGGTGCCTGAAAGCAGCACATGCCATCTGCCCAACGCGTCAGCGGTCCACGACCCCGAATCCGTACGTACCGAGCACGATGGACGGGTCGGATGGGTCGAGACAATTAACCCATGAATTCCTTGATGACTTTCTCGATGGCGATGTGTTCTTGCTCCGTCTTTTTGGCGGTGCGGTAAACCTCATCCAAAGTGGTAATGCCCGTGAGGACTTTTCGCAACCCGTCGCAGTAAAGCGTTGTCATACCTGAGTTTATGGCCTCCGTTCGGAGATCGGCTGACGACCGTCCTGCAAACATTTTCTCGCGCAGGCGACCGTTCACGATCATCAATTCGTAAATGCCGATTCGTCCTCGATAGCCCTTTTTTTGACAATAGGGGCAGCCTTTTCCCTTCGAGAATTTGGCGAATGGAACGATTTCCTTGGGCAATCCAGCGTCCTCCAAAACGGAATCGGACAGGGTTACAGGGACCTTGCAGCGGGTACAAATTTTGCGGACCAAACGCTGAGCCAGAACGGCGATCACGCTGCTGGCGACCATGTAACCGGGCACACCCATGTCGGTCATTCGAGTTACAGCGCTGGGTGCATCGTTTGTGTGCAGCGTACTAAATACCAAGTGTCCAGTCAGACTGGCTTGGATACCCATCTGAGCGGTTTCCGTATCTCGCATTTCCCCGACGAGGATGATGTTGGGTGCTTGACGCAACATGGCCCGAATAATTCTCGCAAAATCGAGCCCAATGTTGTGTCGCACTTCGACTTGATTGACGCCCGGGAGGTAGTACTCGACAGGGTCCTCGGCGGTGATGATCTTTCGGTCCGGTCGATTCAGGGCGTTCAGGGCGGCGTAGAGAGTAGTGGTCTTTCCGGAACCCGTTGGGCCGGTTACCAGAAAAATACCGTTGGGTCGCTTGATCAAGCCTGCAAACAATTTGAAGTCACGTTCGGCCAGGCCAAGCTGTTTGACCCCAACTTTGATGTTGTCTTTGTCAAGGAGACGCATAACGGCCGACTGGCCGTGGTTGGTCGGGATAATGCTGACCCGAAGATCCAGCTCCTTCTCGCCTACGGTGATCTTGATACGACCGTCTTGAGGTCGTCGCCGTTCGGCGATATCCATTTTGGCGAGGATCTTGATCCGAGAGAGAATGGCGTTGAGTAGTCTCCTAGGGGGGCTATCTCGCTCAACCAGGACGCCGTCAATTCGATAACGGATTCGGACTCGCTCTTCGAACGGTTCTACGTGAATGTCTGATGCTCGCAACTGGACCGCTTCGCCGATCATGTATTGAACGAGACGGACAACCGGGGCACTATCGTCTCCCCCGTCCTCGTCCTCCCGCATCTTGTCTTCTTCGGTTTCGGTGAAGTCGATTTGCGTGTCGGTGAATTCCTGCAACATCGAGTCAGCGGATTCACCCTCAACCTGGCCATAATATTTATTAATAGCTTCTTGGATGTGTTCTTGGGGTGCGAGTGCCGTTTCCACTTTGCGATTCAAAATGAAACGCAATTTTTCAATCGTTTCGATATCGAATGGGTCGGAAACGAGGACCTTGATGGTCTCATCTTCGTCGGAGATGGGGATGATTTTGTTTTCGCGGGCGACCGACTCGGGCACGAGCTGGATGACGTGGTCTGGAATCCGGATGACGCTCAAATCAACATATTCAAACTTGTAGAATTCGGCGAGCGCTTGGGTAACCTCTTCGCCGGTGGCGTAGCCCAGTTTGACGAGGCATTGTCCGATGGACGTATCCTCTCTTTTCGAAATTCCTTTGGCTTCGGACAATTGCTCCAGGGCGATAATGCCGCGAGTGAGCAAAAGGTCGGTAAAATCGCGCATCGGCTGGTCCATGAAAAGCCTTCAGCAAAAAGCAACTGAGACGAGTGGAAAACGTGGGTGGTTTATCTGGGGGTAGATCCAACACTCAAGTATATCGCACGCCCAGTTCCTTCAACAAACACCTTTCCGGAACTTTCAACTCCTTTTCATTATAAAAAGGGTAGATTCGGGCTATTAGGCGCATCGTCAATTGTTTTTCAACCCAATTAGCCGTTGGGCGATAGCCCCGGTTTTCCAATGGCTCGACATTCGTCGAGAACCGGGGCTATCGCCCATCGGCTGTCAGTTTGTTTCACGCGAAGACTCAACCCGATGCGCTTAACCTGCCTAAGGCGAGCGGCGGGGCGTCGACTATTTAGCCGATAATTAGCCGAAAAACCTGAACCAACCGCAGCTCAAGGCTGCGGGATTCCAATGAAATACCGCAGGCTCGACCTGCTACTAGGCGACGTCCATGACCATTGCACCGTGACGGAACGACCGAACCGGATCCTTCCAAGTGGGAATAAACTCTTGAGCGACGAAGCCTTGGTAGCCGGTCGCGAGGATGGCTTTCAAGATGGGGGGATAGTTGATCTCTTGCGACTCGTCCATTTCAGCCCGACCTGGATTGCCGGCGGTGTGATAGTGCCCGATCAAGGGATGATACTTTTCGATCCGGCGAATGACGTCGCCGTTCATGATCTGAACATGATAAATGTCGAAAAGCAGCTTGAAATTGGCTGAATCCATGCGTTTGACTAAATCAATGCAGCGTTCGACATCGTCGCCGAAATAGCCTGGATGCCCCTTCATCGGGTGAGAGTCATCGCGTGAGTTTAGGTGTTCGAGGACCAAGGTTATGTTGTTCTTTTCGGCATGCTCGATGACTTTCTTCCAGCAATCGAGGCAGTTCGCTTCTGCGGTTGAGTCGAGCATGTTGGGACTACGCATTCCGGTGAACGTGATGACGCTAGGCGCACCAAACTGGACAGCCAAGTCGATACTTTGGCTCAACTTATCGATACACTCGCGGTGGTTGGCTGGGTTCACTGGACCTGTTGCGAAACCATGGCTTCCGACCAATGCAATTTGGAGTCCCTTGGCTTTCGCCAGCGGGTAGAACTTGGCATCGATTCCCTCGATGGCCTCCAGGCCAATCTCAACGCAATGATCGATTAGTTCCGACTCGGGCATCGGTTTGAAGCACCAGCCCATAACCGATTGTCGGATGCGGCGATTCGTAATTTTAAAGCGGTCCGGAACGGAATCTTGAGGAACTTGAATTGGCATTGCTTGAATTGGTTTCGCATTCGTGGATGCCAACGTCGTGCCTGCCAGAACTGCGGCGCTGGCAAGGAGACTTCGACGTGATAATTGGCTGGGTTGCGGATTGGTTTGCATGAGGGGACTTGTGGGGCTGAGTCGACGGATTGACTTTCGCATCCCAATGTAGTGCGAGCAGGATCACGGAACAAGCAGCGGAGCAGCGTGCGCGAGACCTAGACTTGTGGGTCCATCGCTTCGTCCGCAAGCTTTGAAAGTCTCGCCACTACGTCTCGCTCCTCGAATAACACAAAAGAGTATTCACGTGACTTGCGGATCTTGTCCTGTTGTCTTTCCCGCAACAGCCTTTCATGATTCGAGAACGCCAAACGTTTTGGATCGAGGATGGCGTCTTCAATGCGGTGCTTGATTTGCACCATCTGTTGATGCCACGGTCGCTTGTTGCCTCGCGGCGGTATTTTCGAAAGCAATTGGGCATGTTCCTCGAACAGTCTACGGCACGGATCCAAGGATCGATCTAAAAACCGTTCAGGGGCCGAGCGAATCAATTGCAACTCTCGGAGATTCTCCAACCAATCGCCATCGAATGACTCCTCCGACCGATCTTCTAACGGAAGATGTAGCGACGCCGAGCTGGTTAGGTAAACCGGCGCTTGGTGTATGCCTAACCATCGCGCGATGATTGCGTCTGTCAATTCGTCGTAGGTTCCACCACCTATTCCATGCACAAATAAATCCGCCACGAAACAACGGAGATACATGGTAGTCATCAACGCACGCGGTCGAATACAGATGCCGCTGTCCGCGATGTCCTGCCACACCGAGGTCAGTTTCGATTCATCCAGAGGCAACTCGACCGTGATCGTTCGCCGGTCCGGTACGGCATGATTGCATAGAATCAGCGACTCTCCACTGCCCTGAGCGATCCACAGACGTTGGCGATCAACCAAGGCTTCGCCCCCTTCGCGATAGATCCAAAATGGCAATTCGATGCAATGCCTTTCACGCTGCAACTCGATCACCGGCTGGACTGGATTGCGGATTCCGTGCCGCTCTCGATAGGCTGTTCGGCATTCATTGTAGGACAACCAAAGGTCCTCCGCATTTCGAACGCAATGGTGAACGAACATGCCAAAGGCGGGCTCCTGGCAAAGCCGCCCGAGCGGCACTTCCAAGTTGTGAATTCCATTATCGAGTTCGATGAGATGCCGAAACCGAGAGAAAGCGTCACTGAAATTCACGCAGTCGCGAATGCAGGTCTCCAACAGCCTGGACCTTTCCACCAGTATCGATGTTTCCAATCCGCAACTCTCAAGCGATTCCGAAATCTGACGCTTCGTTTCTTGCCAAGCTTCGCTGCTCGAAAACTGTGTTCGAGTCGCATGCCATGACATCCTTGGTTGTGAATCCATTCGAATCGGCAACGGAACTGATTTTTGGAAATACTGTCGATGCGTTCGACCGTTGCTCATGGCATTGCTGCTACTCGGAACCCGCAAAGAATCGGAGCGAGCTGTGTCGTGGTCGATGATGACATGCAAGCTGGTCGAGCCCGTTTGTTGACCAATTTTGGCAAGCAGGAAATTCTTGAACCAAACGCCGGGATGAAAGAGCTCGGGTTGATGCCCACCCAAAATGAGCTGTGACCTTTCTAACTCCACGCGTGTGTTGGAGCCAATCCGCGATGCCGCGAATCGCGATGCCGCAAATTCGGAGGTGTATTCGGAGGTGTATTCGGTGGCTGCTCGGATTGCCTCGTGTCGGGCATGATGGCGCAGGCGGATAACCCATTGGGGCGTGCCGGGGCTTTTGAAGATGGCGAGATTGCCGTCGATCAGGACTTGGGACTCTTTCGCCGATGGCCAACAAAGAAAGCGATTATTCTCTTTCGGAACTTTGAAGGACCGCTGGCCATTTCGGGCCAAGATAGACACGCTATGGACACTCCCCACCGCAATTGCTGGCTGGCTTAGGTAATGTGAAGCCTTGCGCGAGCATCGCCTGAACACTTTCGTCAATCACTTTGTTGTAATACGCGAGCCGAACACCACCATCGTCGAGTGCTCCGCCAAAGGATCGCTTCTCGTCTAGGTAGATCAGCGGTACCGGGACTTCCAATATCTTCATTCCCAGCATTGCCGCTTGAGCCCATAGCTCCAATGGCATGGCATAGCCGTCCACCGTGATGTTAAATTGCTTCAACGAGGAAGTTCGATATGCTTTGAACCCGCAAAATGTATCGGTCAAGTTCCAATGGAACAAATCGTTGATCGTCTTGGTAATTTGTTTGTTGATGAAGAGGCGTTGAGCGGGCGGGACACTATCTCCGTCATAGGTCTTCAAATAACGCGAACCCGACACGATGTCCGCATTTTGACATGCGGAAACGAACCGAGGAATTCGCTGGGGTTGATGCTGCCCATCGCAGTCGAGTGTGACGACAAATTCGTAGCCCTCGTCGATCGCATATTGGAACGCGGTCCGCAGGGCAGCTCCGTACCCGCGATTCTTGTCATGATGAACCACTGCGATATCGGTGCGTTCGTCGAGCAATTCGCCAGTTCCATCGTTGGACCCATCGTCCACAGCTAGAACCTTGGGCGCGTACTTTAGTACCTCGTCGAGGACTTGGTCGACGTAGCCCACCTCATTATAGACAGGTAGTGCTGCTAACCATTGTTTACTCATCTTCTTCACGTGCCCTAGACCCCCAAAGGTCAAATCTACAGATTGCTTCGACAGGATTATCTGTTCATCAGGTCAAAAAGGCCTTTTGAACAGTGGCATTGTAGACCGAGGCAAGTTAAGGTCAACGATTTAGGGTTCAGACGTGGAAAATCATAGGTCGCAACTTATTCAAATTGCGGACTAGCCAAGCTTTTCGGGCTAGAGAGCTGCTGAGATTTTTTCGTCCATTGCGTCAATTGCATCGATTAATGCCACGGCGCTCGCATTTCGATCCGGCCGCGAGTATCCCAAGTCGCGGATAACTTCCAGTATTTCACTACAAGTAGGGAACATTCGGCCATTTTGTCTTTTGTAGGCGTCCATGGCTTGCATGAACTCCACCTCGTCGCCTGAGTAATCCCGTTCGCAAGTGGTTGGGTCGATTTGGCGGCGGCGTTGTGTCTTGAGGTTTTTCTTTTCTTGAGCGATTATTGCTCGAACTTGCGCTTCATTTGCATCCGCCATCGTGCGACGATTGCCTCGGCGCCGGTCGACTGCAACGATTTGATCCCCTGCGTTTTCCGTTTTTGCCATTTTCAATACCCCGGATTTGCGAAAGCGAAGACTCCCACTTGGCAGTCTTCTCTGCCATTGAAATTCTACGCTAGCTTTCGACGCAACACCGGAAATCTTACCCAGGCCGCAAGGATTGCCAATGCTTTTGGCGGATTATGCGGATTGTGCAGGCCGAGTCATTTTGCCTAAAGGTTCCCAGCCGCGAATCGCTTGCCAATTCAGGAGAACTGGGAGTTTGCGATGACTGCAAAGTCTTTGACGGATAGACCGAAAGATCTGAGGGTTCCGCCACTTACGGTTCGATCAATATTTCTGAGTAGCGAAACAAACCGGCCAAAAGAAGCGTCGACGCTCGTTGCCACCGAGACTTGCTAAAGGAAATGTATTCATGCCAGCGATAGCCAATTCGACTCAAGCACCCAATAGAGCGACTTTTGCGAAAACGCTTACCCGAATGTACTTCGGCTTGAGCTTAGCTGCTGGAGTCCTCTGCTGCCCACTCAATGCTCTTGGGCAGCAATGCGACCGATGCGCTGCGCTTCAAACCGGAACGCTTGACCCTAGTTGCGGTTGCGAGCCATCTGTCCCGGCCGGCAACTCCCACACCAGATGCGCCGTCCAGTGCGTCCCAAAATCTTCGTTTGCCGAAAAATTCTTGAAGCGTCTGGACGAACTAGGCGACAGCATGGAAGGAAGGAGCATGCAGTCTGGCCGACAATGCAATCGCATCCATGTTAGATCGAATTCCGACTGCGCACCGGCCGCGGCTCCCGCGTCAAGCTGCTGTCAAAACAACCGCTCAAATCCAGACGCTGCTTATCTCTATCCAGTCAATCCGAACAAGCATGCGAATGGTTCCTTGGGTGATCAACAAGCTGTACCGCCGACCACCGAGACGCCGATTGCTCCTTCAACGGATTGTCCGCAAGCAGGCGTCCCAGCGGAAAAGGCTCCCGCAAACAATTCATTCGATTTAAAGTCTCTCCCAACTCCTCCAAGGCGTCTGCCAGCGGACGACCACGTCCCGTCCATACCAACTCCGTCGAACGCGTTGCCTGGACTTGATAAGTCATCGCTCCCGGATGTCTTGATCGATCCTTTCAAAGACGACCCGAGCGCCGCACGGTCGCTCCGAAAACGTGGCGTGTCGTTGACGAGCGACATGCAATCGGCAAAATCTTTCGTACTCGCGCGGGGAAAAAAGCCGCTCAACCAGAATTCTGCGATTTCCCAATCCGAAGCCCCCGCTAAACTCACTGCGGAACAGCGCACCGCACCAAGCATTCAATTCGAAGCGATGGAACCCGTCGCGACGACATCCAACGAGGCTCCCACGGTTGAGCCGACTTCGTTTTGGGATTTGCGTCCCTTAGTCATATCGCCTCGTCGCGATGTCCGATCAACGGATCAAGAAAACGCACCGCGCGTTCGAAGAACACAAGTTCCGCAAAAGCGATGACAGTGACGGAGCTGTGCGCCGCGAATCAAATGAAATCCTTGGAGTGCACTTGCTAGTTTCCAGCGACTCAAGCTTTCGGCTCTTCGAGAGTTGGGACCGCAATCTCGGCAACGATACTATCCAAGATTTGTTCGCTTGTCATTCGACGCAACCGGCTCTCCGGCCTCAAGATCAATCGGTGAGCCATGACAGGTGCCAGGATCTTCTTTACGTCATCGGGTTGAACATAGTTGCGGCCGCGAATCGCCGCCATGGCCTGCGACGCGCGAAAGATGGCAATCGTGGCGCGCGGTCCTCCACCCAACGCCAAGTCGGAATGCGACCTGGTTTCATGCACGATCTGCAACATGTATTGCCGCACCTTAGAATCGACGTAGACTTGTTTAACAAGCTGTTGCACTTGAACGATTTCATCCACGCCAATGACACTGGTCAACGAATGGATGGGGTGTTCACGTTCGAGCATCTGCAACATTTTCAGCTCTTCCTCCATGGATGGGTAGCCGAGCGTGAACTTCATAAAGAATCGGTCGAGTTGGGCTTCCGGCAACGGAAAGGTCCCTTCGTGATCGATCGGGTTTTGTGTCGCAATGACCAAGAATGGATTGGGAAGCTTGTGCGTGACCCCATCAATTGTCGCGCACGATTCGGCCATCGCTTCGAGCAACGATGATTGCGCTCGCGGTGTGGTTCGGTTGATTTCGTCCGCCAACAGAATATTGGTAAACAAAGGACCGGGTCTAAATTCAAACTCGCTCGACTTTTGATTGAAGATGGCTGCCCCAGTGATGTCGCTCGGCAAAAGATCCGGCGTACATTGGACTCGCTTGAAAATGCAGCCAACACTGGCCGCCAGCGCTCGTGCCAGCATCGTCTTGGCGACTCCAGGCACATCTTCGAGCAGGATGTGTCCGCCGGAAAACCAGGAGACCAAGGACAAAACAAGTTGTTTGCGTTTGCCGACGATCACCTTCTCAATGTTGGCGATGATTCGCTTGGACGATTCGTGAACCAATTGCGACATGCGTCGATAACTCAACCAAAAAGGAAAAGGGGGCGTGAAAGCGAGCGACCGTAAAGTCTGTACCGGTAATCTGCCAACAAGCATAAACCAAGCGAACTGCCGTTTCTACGACCCTATGGCGATCCATTCGCGGAGAATCGCCTGAGCGCGCTGACCGCTTGCCTCACACTGGATCTTCCTTGCAGCCTGATCGTTAGCGACTTCGAAGTGCAAACGGAGCGTATTGCGTGGCAGTAGCGCTGGAAAACGGTCCGCCCATTCTAGGATGGTCACGGCTTCTGAATCCATCATTTCTTCGATTCCAAGCTCAAGCATTTCCTCCTCGTCGCCGATGCGATAGGCGTCTAGATGAAAGATCGGAGGTTGGCTTGCATATTGATGAACGAGCATGAACGTCGGGCTGCTAATCGTTTGTCCCGGCGCACCCAGCGCCATCGCAAAGTAACGTGTCCATTGCGTTTTGCCAGCCCCTAACGTGCCGGACAAGGCGATCGTCAACGGCGTTCGAACCATCGATGCCAGTTGCTCTGCGAACGCTTGACAGTCCACCAAGTCATCGATCGAAATCTCGGCAACGTGAAGTTCAAGGTTGGATGAGACAAGTTGAATGGACACGATATTTTTCTAGAACGCGTTGCTCCCCTCGCTCCGAATCGGGGCGAGGAGGAGAAAAATCTGGGCGCTTGCTCGCAAGCCATATGGCATCGGGGTGACTCTTCAAAATCCTTCTAATTGTTCTTGCAGTTCGGACCAACGCATTTCGGCGGACTCCAGCTCGGTCGTCACTTGCGTAAGCTCCTCGTGCAATTTCATAGCCGCGATCGCTTCGGTCGAATGCATCAATTGTTCGTTAAGTGTCTTCTTCTGCGCATCGAGTCTGGCAATTAACTTTTCTAACTGGTTCACTTCTTTTTTGATGACGCGTTCGTCATTTGCCAAGATATCTTGCTTTTGTGCGGAAATCTTGCCTCGATCTTTACCGGTTGCGTTTGGCTTCGCACTGGCGATTGGCTTCGCACTGGCGATTGGCTTTGCGATGGCGTTTGGCTTTGCACTGGAACTTGCGGGCGCTTTGCTTGGGCTGCGAGCACCCGTCCCTTTCCGTTCGTTTTCGACGGCGTCGATTTCTTTGTTGACCATATACAAATAAGCGTCGTAGTCGCCGCGATAATTGACGACGGTTCCGTCCTTGACTTCGACAATGCTGGAGGCCACTCGCTTCATGAAATGCCGATCGTGCGATGTAAAGATGACGGTCCCCTTGTAGTCGATGAGGGCGTCAGCCAACGCTTCGACCGTCTCGACGTCCAAGTGATTACCCGGTTCGTCGAGCACGAGGATATTGCATTTACCGAGCAGCAGCGTTGCCATACAGAGTCTTGCGCGTTCACCTCCGCTCAAAACCGAAATCTTTTTTCGCACCGCTTCGCCGCGAAAGAGCATTGCACCTGCCACATCTAAAACGGTTTGAGTCTTGGTGCCCGGGACCGCTTCGTATTCAAGATACTCCAAGACCGTTTTCTGATCTGGCAAACTCGTGTAAACGTGCTGTGCGTAAGTTCCGATTTCGCAGCCGAATCCCCACCGAACATCACCGCCGACGGGTTGCAGCGACCTGACCAACGTTCTCAGCAAGGTCGTTTTTCCTTGACCGTTGTCACCCACGATCGCAGCTCTCGAACCATGTTCAATCTCCAAATCGATTCCCTTGGCGACAGCTCGATCGTCGTAACCGATAGCTAGATCCTTGCAACGAACGGCTGGCCCTTTCCGCGGTTCGACCATCGGAGCGCGGATTGTGGCTCGCGCTTGCTCGGCTTGGATATCGATGAACTCCAAACGATCGAGCATCTTGCTCTTGGACTTTGCCCGAGTCGCGGTGCTAGCTCGGGCGCGGTTCTTGTCGACGAACTCTTGAAGCTGCTTTCGCTTGACTTCCGTGGCAGCGTTGACGCGTTGGTTATGCTCCGCAAGTTCGGCTTGATAGACCAAGAAGTCATCGACCTTGCCTGGATACATCGTCAATTTACCCGACGACAAATCGAGCGTTGACTCACAGGTTGCACCTAGGAAGGCTCGATCGTGGGAGACGATCAAACAAGCCTCTCGGAAGTCTCGCAGGAAATGCTCGAGCAGAATCTGCGTTCGCAAGTCCAGGAAGTTGGTCGGTTCGTCTAGCAGCAGCAAATTCGGCTCGTGCAAAAGCAACGCAGCGAGCTTCACCCGAGTTTGCCAACCACCGGAAAGTTCACCCACCGGTCCGTCAAGGTATTTTCCCTTGAGTTCGAACTGACCCGCAACTTCGCCACACTTCCAATCGGGCTGTTCGCTGTCCCGCATCAGAAACTCCAGTGAAGTCTCGCCTGGCAAGAATGGGTCGTGCTGCCGAAGATAACCCAACTTTAGCTTCGGGTGCCGGATGATCGTGCCGGTGTCGAGTTCCTCGTCTCCCAAGATGCATCGAAGCAAAGTGGACTTGCCCGCACCGTTTCGGCCCATAAATCCAACTTTGGTATCGCTGGTGATGGTGCACTCTGCGTTGTCTAGCAAAACTTGGTCGCCGTAGCGTTTGTTGGCATCGCGAATCTGCAAAAGGACGGACATGGCAACCGGTGAAAAAGGGACAGTTCAGGAAAAGTTTGCTTAGCGTTCAAAATCGCTTGTGATATGTTATCAACACACGCGACGGTTACCAAGGAGAACTTTGCACGACATGACAGAGATATCACAATCGGTTACGGAATTGATCGATCAATTGGGCAAATTGCCCGGCATTGGCCGCAAGACTGCCGAACGGCTCGCATATCACCTGCTCCGCGTTCACGAAACGGAAGCTTTTGCGCTCTCGGACGCCATTCGTAGCGTGCGCGAAAACGTTCGCTACTGCGATACCTGCTACAACTTGGCCGAAGGTGAGCTATGCAATATTTGCATGGATCCTCGCCGGGACACATCGCTGATTTGTATCGTCGAACAGCCCAGGGACCTGATCGCTCTCGAGCAAGCGGGAGTGTTTCACGGACTTTATCACGTCTTGTTGGGACGAATCGCCCCGTTGGAAGGCATCGGTCCAGATCAATTGACGATCGATGCGCTAGTCGATCGAGTGCGTGCAGGGAATTTTTCCGAAGTCATTATGGCCACCAATCCCAACGTCGAGGGGGATGGAACGGCCCTTTTTATCTCCAACCAATTGGCGGAGTATCCGGTTGCTCTGACCCGACTGGCTCGCGGTGTCACAAGCGGCAGTGTCCTAGAATTTACCAATAAAGAGATCTTGGCGGACGCCTTGAGCGGACGTCAAAAGCTCTAATGCGACTAGCCCTACTAGCCGTCGGAACGGCCCTGCTAGCCGTCGGAACGGCCCTGCTAGCCGTCGGGATGGCCCTACTAGCCGTCGGGATGACCCTGCTAGCCGTCGGGATGATCGAGTAATTCCTTGAGTCGTTCTTGGAGTACCGGGTGAAAACGCTCCAACCAGGACTCGTCGATCATTCCAATCGAAATCATGTCTCGAACGTGAACTCGATCTTTGTCTCGAAAGGAGGTTAATTTCATTCGCACAAGCGCTTCCAGGGGGAGGGTTCTAGCCTCCTGCATCATCGCGTAGTCATCAATGGACGGCACCGGTTCAACATACGTATCCCGCACTTTCTCACCAGCAAAGACGACATGGACTGCGTCGCGGGCCTTAGCGTCCGGACCATCTAAAAACATCGTCACGCCAGCGGATTGTCGAAAAATAAACCCGACTGGCTCCAACGCTTTTATCGCAGCTGGAAGATCGCTTCGATTCAAAATGATATCGACATCGCGGGTGTTCCTGACGACAGATTCGTCCACCTGAGCCACCCAATGTTGAACCGCATTACCGCCAATTACTGCGTACGGAACGTTCGCGCTATTTAGCGACGTTGTTACCCGCCGCATGCGATCCTTAACGATTTCCACAGCTCGCTCAATCCTGGCCCAAAGGGCATCTCCAACAAATTTTATTTCGACCATTGATCACCTCAACCTTGATTCTACCATCAATTGCTAGGGCAGTTGCTACTTCCAGCGATCGGCTCTCTCCAGTTTTCCCAAGCTACTGTACAATTCTGGGCAATCGTGGCTGCGGATCGGTTTTACTAAGGCGAGTCGTAGACTGAAATCTACCAGCCCACGGTTCCAACGGGGGTTCTCATAGTTCCAACGGGGGTTCCCACGGTTCCCACGGTTCCAACGGGGGCGGGAGAGGCGCCTGCCGAACCAATGCCAAGATCGGCAGGCGCCTCTCACTCCCCGGGTATCAACATCACTGCCGCTCGCCTCAAAGGACGCAACATGCAACAAGTCAAAATTTTTAAGAGTGTCGATAACGAATTGGGCGAGATGGAACAGCAAATCAATAATTGGATTGCCGAGAGCAAGGCCAAGATCCTCTCGATTCATGGCAACATCTCGCCGCAAGCGGGCAAGCACGGGCTTCAAGGCTCGTTCAGTGCTGCCGATGTTCTGATCATTGTTCTTTATGAAGTCTAAACGTGGCTCGATTTCATTTTGTAGAACACTCGCCCCAGTTGTTTCGTAGTTCATTAGAAAACATTTGCACATGAACTCGCTTGCCGTCGAACTTCGAGGAGTTTCCAAAAAGTTTGGGAATCACCAAGCGGTCCATCCGATGGATTTGTCGGTGCCAACGGGGTCTATCTACGGGTTCATCGGACCGAATGGTTCCGGCAAGACAACGACCATGCGCATGATCCTTCGGATCTACAAGCCGGATACCGGCGTTGTGCATGTGCTTGGTAGCGACCACGGAGACTGCGCCGATGATCGGGTTGGCTACCTACCGGAAGAGCGTGGCCTCTATCGACGTATGACCGTGCGCCGTGTTTTGAGGTACTTCGCTCGGATCAAAGGGGTCAAGCGGCCAGATGAGAGCATCCTGCGGTGGCTCAAGGAGCTCGGTGCAGACGATTGGCAAAACAAGCGAATCGATCAATTATCCAAGGGTATGGCTCAAAAAATCCAATTCATCAGCGCCGTCGTTGCAAACCCTAAACTGCTCATTTTGGATGAACCATTTACCGGTTTGGATCCTGTGAACATGGAGGTATTACGCGACGCCGTGCTCCGGCTGCGCGACGAGGGGACGACGGTGCTTTTTAGCACGCATGATATGGCCATGGCCGAACAGATGTGCGACCGAGTCTGCATGATCTTTAAAGGCAATAAGGTCCTTGACGGTTCGCTGGAGCAAATCTCGGCTCAATACGGCGAACCCCGTTTGAGAATACGACTCAGCCGAGCCGACAGTATCCCTTTCTTGATTCCTGGAGTGGAGGAACAAATGGTTCGCGGGCGTTTTATGGACTTGGTCTTGTCGAAAGAAGCGAACCGACGCGAGATCCTTCAATCGCTCATGGCGGCCGGAGAAGTCGAGCATTTTGAGATGGTGAAGCCATCGCTGCACGATATCTTTGTCGCGATTGCAAAACCGACAACGATCGAAGACTCAATAGGAGCCGGATAGTTGGCGAAGCTTTTTTTTTACTATTCTACGATGAACGCTGGCAAGTCGACGATCTTGCTCCAGTCCAGCTACAACTATCGAGAACGCGGAATGAACACGCTCGTCTTCTCGCCCGAAATCGATGATCGGTTTGGCGTTGGGAAGATTAGCTCTCGAATTGGACTGCAAGCGGACTCGATCGCGTTCTCGCACTCAGTCAATTTGTTTCGTTCCATTCAAAAAGAGCACGCGAAGAAAACCGTCCACTGCGTGCTCGTCGACGAATCGCAGTTCTTGACTCGCCAGCAAGTGCGACAATTGAGCGATGTTTGCGATGACCTGGACATCCCGGTTTTAGCCTATGGACTCAGAACCGATTTTCAAGGGAATTTGTTTGAGGGTAGCCAACATTTGATGGCTTGGGCCGATACGCTCAACGAGATCAAAACCATTTGCCACTGCGGACGCAAGGCAACCATGGTCCTGCGAATCGACGGCAGCGGAAAACCAGTTCGAGAAGGAGAACAAATCCAAATCGGTGGCAACGAACGCTACGTCTCCGTCTGCCGAAAGCATTTCAAAGATGGACTCGCGGAAAGAAACTCACAAGATTTACCGTTCGAAGATCTCTAACCGTCGGGCACTAACCGTTGGGCACTAACCGTCGGGCACTAACCGTCGGGCACTAACCGTCGGGATCGTTCAGCAATTCCTCTGGTCGAAGCCGTAGTTCAGGCGAGAATCGCTCGAGCCAACTCCCTTGCCCAGCTTGGGAACGAGAGCTTTTCTACCGACAATTTCCATCAAAACCCGTCTGACTTAGCCACTATCGATTGAATTGGTTGGCGGTCTGGGGATAGGATAGTGGAATTCGTTTGACGAATTTGAGAACGAACCTTTCTCCACATCCCCTCGAGATACTCACGATGCCTACTACATATCG
Source organism: Pirellula staleyi DSM 6068 (assembly GCA_945870455.1). Classification (GTDB taxonomy): domain Bacteria; phylum Planctomycetota; class Planctomycetia; order Pirellulales; family Pirellulaceae; genus JBKCUI01. The sequence goes on from CAMBSL010000019.1 coordinate 20,703, forward strand.
GTGGCCCCTAAGTCGTTGCGTAGCCTTTCGCGCTACGATGTCGCTGTCATTGGCAATTCCAATATCGTTGCCCTTTGTTGCCATGAGTCCACAGGATTCCATGGCTCAAGAAAAATCGGCGATCACGCAAAGTTGGACGGACAGTACCGGCAAGAGAACGATCGAAGCCGAGTTCGTCAAGTTGGACGGCGTGCAGTTGTTGTTGCGGAAAACGGATGGCAAGGAAGTAACCCTCCCGCTTTACAAACTAGACGACAAGAGCCGGCTCCTAGCTCGATCGATTGCCAAACACGGGCTTTCGAGCCCAGCAGCTCCTTCGGAGCCTGCAAAAGTTGTAGAATTTCCTTCGACCGCGACGGCGGTCGAATTCAAGGACATTATTCTACGGGAGCTAAACAATAAGAACCCGATGGTTTTGTGGGATGCACTCCCGGCAAGCAAACAAAAGCAAGTGGAAGACCTAGTGCAACTTGCGTCGACACGCATCGAACAGCGAACGCTGGACTTGATCAAAAACTTTCGCAAAACCTTGCTCGAAACGCTCACGAACAAGAAGCAGTTTGTTCTCAATAGCAAGGTATTACCGATCCCTCCGGATCAACGACCGCTCCTTGAAAAGTCCTACGACTCCATGGTTGCGTTGGTTGAGGCCATGGTTCCGACCGAGTTTCTCGAAGTCAAAATTCTTCAGGAAACAAGTGTGAGAGACCTGCTCGGCGGTTATGTCGCTAATGTTGCTACGAAATCAGATGCGTTGGATCGAATTATTCCGGCGGATAGCCCATTGAAGGCGGTAAACACCCTCGTTCCGGCGGATGTCCCAATCGAGAATATCTCGGCAAGCCAAGTGATGGTGCCCGGGATGGGGAAATTCGTCTTGTCGGAAGGCCGATGGTTGCCGGAGGAAATGCTCAAATCGTGGAATCAGGGGATGGGGCAAGCGACACAGGCAGTTCAATCCGCCGACCCTAAAGCCATTCACAAAGCGGTAGCTCAAGGGATGTTCGCAACGAATGTTTCCCTGGGTGCATTCTTCGCCGCTGAAACACAACAGGACTTCGACGAGGCAATGGAACAAATCATGAACATAGGAAATGTGTTTATGCAAAGCGCCAGGCAAGCGGCGAGGGCAGCCGCGCAGGGTGGTCCAGGTCCAGGCGGATTTGGACCAAGTCCGGGAGGTCCAGGAGGTTTGAAAAAGCAGGGGGGACTCGGTAGTCCGGACTAGTCTGAGTGCGGGTAGATTCACGAACAACTCTTAGCGGAGCGGCAGACTGAAACTACCAATCATAACCCGATACGTAGCGGCTTGTTGCTTTAATGGATTGTGAGACGGGGTATTCCAAAGTGGCATGGGCTCGATCGCGCTCATCTTCACCCACAATTCGAAGCAAGCCAGACTCGAAATCCCAATGGATTTGCGTGATCCCAGCGCATTTTCTCCCCCTCGCCCCGTTTTCGGCGTTTTCGGGGAGAGAGGGTCGGGGGGTGAGGGCAATTACAGAGCGAGGGGAGCAAGATCAAAAGATATGGGTAAAGATGAGGCTGGAAGCGCTGGAAGCCTATGTCACACTGAACAACAGATTGCATTTTCCGCGCGATACTTGACAACAAGAAATTGGATTAACGTTTAACACTTCGATGAACAGAAAAACAATTAAAATGCAACGTCGAGATTTACTGAAAGCCGGTGTCGGTACAGCTGCAGCTGCAGCTGCGAGTGTGGCTGCGTTAGTTACATCCGAATCCAACGGCTCAAGGGCAACAGACAGAGGGTTCCTCGGGCAACGTCATCAAGCCAACCGGCTTTCCGGCGAAAAACCTCCCGCCCGTTCGCGAGACGATAAAGCCGTTGCAACTCTCCGACGAGCTGGTTTGCACTACACCCCAGACAGTCTATCTGCTGCCGCGCGATCACAAGTTCCACGCTGGCGGATTCTACGCTTGCAATGAGTTTTGGGAGTGGCACTACTTCTCAGGCTTCGCAAAGGACAAGGAGGGGAACGAGTACGCGCTGTTCTTCGGCACCGACCCAGTCGGTTACAACTCAGAAACGGGCGGTTACGCATTCTTGCCCGCCATTATTTCCATCTCGCCAATCAAAGAAGGTAAGAAATACGCTTACTCTTTGGCAACTTCCCGGTGTTCGAGCCGCAGCGTCCCGCAGACAGTACCTCACCTGCCGATTTCCAATACGTGTTGCGGAATGACGATGCCGGCTGGTCCATCGACGAGCGTTACTATGCCAACGACGAACGCTGGGTCTTTCGAATGAAATCGAAGAATCCAAAAGATCCATGGTGCGATCTTGACATCCGTCTAGGTGCACCGGGTTACATTCCGCGTACGCCGACAGGGATCGAAGAAGAGGGCTTCAACGACCAAGGGCGCTACAATCCGCAAACGATGCATGGTCTTTCCTATTACTACATCGCACCGAATATGCCATTCACTGGCAAGTTTGGTTTTGACGGGCGGGTCGTTGAGCTCACTGGAAGCGTCTGGCTTGAACACCAGTGGGGTAACATCAAGGGAATGGACCAGGAGAACTGCCGCTGGCGTTGGTTCAGTTTTCGTTTTGATGACGGACGAATGTTAGCCTTCCGTCACTGGGTGACATTGCCCGACAACATGCCGGTACACGAGCGGAACCACTACTGCATGATTCACCCGGATGGCAGAATCGAATACGGATTTCCCAACCGCGACTTTCGCTTTACGCCAACCCGAACATTCAGTGTTCCGGGGGTTGAAGCCCAGTGGAATCCGGAAGGGTTAATGGAAACCCCGTTCGGAAACTTTTTCCTCAAATCGTTAGTAGATGACTCGGTATACGTTAGCAAAAGCGGCATGACTTTCTGGGAAGGTCCGATGTCGATCCATAAAGACAATTCGGCCGGCGAGCGTACAGGCACGGCTTACGTCGAGCAGTACTTTCAACCGCGTGGAGGCCCAAAGATCATGCGAACAGGCCCCGAGCAGGATTTGGCTAGAGAGTTGCCAAAAGCCGGAATCACGCCACGATAGGAAACCATTAGCGCAACGCGACGATTGATATTCTCAGGATGGGTCCGAAAACAACGTGGCGTCTGCCGGTGCTCGACCCGTTCACTCGCATTCTGCTAGAGCAATCGTTGCTGACGGCTTTCTTCCTGATACATGCCCTAGGCCAATGGCGCGGTCGGGAACTCGCAGCCTTTGCACTTGTGTGCTTTGTCATCAGTAACCTGTTCGAGAACCTGAGCGTGATGTACGGTTTTCCGTTCGGCGGCTTCCATCATTCCGAGGCGACCGGCCCGCGTCTGTTCAACATCCCTTTGCTGGCAACACCGACGTACATGGCCATGGGCTACATATCTTGGTCTGTCGCGCAGGTGCTGGTGGGCCGAACGCAGCCTGCGCGGTGGCGCAACCGAGTGTGGTCGGCAGCGATCATCGCGGCCTTCGTGTTCACGATGTGGGACTTTAGCAATGACGCGGTCTTTCATACCATCAACAAGGCGTTCTTCTATGACCATCCGGGTCCATGGTTCGGTGTTCCGGTCAGCAATTTCGCGGGCTGGCTGCTCACGACAGTCCTGATCTACGGGGCTTTTGGCGCGTGGCTGGCGCACGAAGCGAAGCGTGAATTGCCGAACCGCTCCCTGCCCGGTCGCGTGTACTGGCAGCAAGGCATTGCGATGTATGCCTTGGTTGCGCTCGGCGGCATCTTCCGCAACCTGACGGGCCCCGCGATGGATATCACGCTACCCAACGATGTAGCCCAGAATGATGTTGAAATCTAACTGGAAAGTTCCATTGATGCTCAGACAGTTATTGCGCCTCCTAGCATCCGTGGTTTGCGGTTTTTACACCATTGCCTGCGGCGCCGTATACGGTCAAATTGCGGGGTCATACCTGAATGCACCTCAGGGAAATTTGGTAATGTACTCGTACAGCGGAGTGCGTTCCAATACAGGTGGCGTTGAAAGTTTGCCCATTCCGTTGACGGAAACCCGTTTGCAGACTCAGTCGCTGATTTATTCGAGAATCATGGACATAGGTGGACGAACGGGTGGCTTGGGAGTGGTGCTGCCGTTTCAAGATCTATTGAGCTACAACACCCAGTCGAACGTTGTGACCGCGAGGGAAGCAGGGTTTGGGGATCCTTCGGTCACCTTCGAAATGAATTTGTTTGGTGCACCGGCATTGCAGCGAGAAGAAGTGAAGGACTGGACGCCGGGCGATTACTGCGGTCTGCATTTTCTGTTCGGACTGCCGCTGGGACAGTATGATCCGAACTCGGCAGTGAATCTGGGCGCCAACAGATTCACGTTCCGCCCACTTCTGAACTACAGCATCACACGCGACGAAGGCAAAACGTGGCTCGACTTTTATACAAGCGTCGCTTTTTACTCCGCAAACGAGGAGTCTCTGGGGAGCAATGTTCTCAAGCAATACCCTTTGACGGACATTGAACTTCATTACAGTAGAATGGTCTATGATCGATTGTGGGCGGGAGTGGGTGTGGTGGGTTTGTTCGGTGGTAGAGTGGAAGTGAACGATTTGGAAACCACATCCACTCAACACATTGGCCGATTGGCAATCACCGCTGGCACTCCCATGTTCAAAGGATCCACAGCTATATTCGGCTACAACAATACCTTTGCACGCAGCGTTGGTGCGGCGGATGCAAACTCCTTCATCCTTCAACTCATCTATCTGTTTTAGTCTGGCTTCGTTCCAACTCACGCGCTTAGCGGGAAAGTCCACGCCTTCTTTCGTGGAGTCCTGGCCCTTCCACGGTTCGGTTTTCATCACTGTTTCCATACCGATTGAGTGACCTCGCATTTGGCGAGCCAATAGCTTTCGTCAGGAAGTCCTTCACTGGCGTGATTTTGATCTTCCGTCGCGGCTCGGCAACGGTTACCGAGAACCGGTGAGCACCCACAATTTCGTTCGGAATTTTTCGCTGGCGTGTAGCGGATGAATGGCCAATAGGTCTAATCTATACTCCCGAAACGCAATTTTTCTCAATTGACCGTATACCGTATCCGATATACGCTTAGGGAGGTGGAGATGCCACGGAAAACGAAGACGGAGTCGCTGGAGACTAGCGTTCCGGAAAGAAAGCCGCTGGTTTGGCTGAGCGGTGAAGTAAAGTCGCCACCTTTTACTGCTGAAGGTCGAATGGAAGCAGGTGAGTTGTTGCGAGCGTTACAAGAAGGGCAAGTCCTCAGCATGCCTCATGCGGAGACGCTCCCTAGCGTAGGTGCGAGATGCGGTGCATTGCGAGTTCGTGATGCTGGACAAAACTGGCGAATCATGTATCGGCTCGACAAAGATGCAGTTGTGATTTTGGAGGTCTACGGCAAGAAGACCCGAAAGATCCCTGACGAGGTGATCGATCGATGTAAAGACCGTTTAAAGACGTACGACGCGATCGTAAAGTCAACAAAAACCAAGTGAGAAATTTCGATGGATGCTGTTAAACGAAAAGTACTAGCTGCCGCTGGTTGGACTGTTGGAGATGCCGCTGATTTCTTGGAGATGAGCGAAGCAGAGCAACAGTTACTGGATGCTCGTACGCAAATGGCCGCCGCAGTTCGCGAAGCTAGAGAAAGCTCGAATCTTTCACAGAAGGAACTTGGGCAACGTCTCAAGACTAGCCAGCCGCGAATCGCAAAAATTGAGCGAGCCGCTTCTGATGTATCGTTGGACCAACTTGTTCGTGCATTTGTTGCCGCAGGTGGACGATTTGTCGTTAAATCAAAGGCAGTTACTTCGAAATCTGCGAAGAGAAAGCCAATGCATGCCGCTAAGGCTGCTAAGCGAGTCGTTTTAGAAGCCTCAGCTTCCAAGTGAAAACGACGTTTAAGCACAGCCGCTTGTTCTCTTTCCGATCGATTCGGAGCGGCAATCTTATTGAACTCGAGAAATGCAAGCTGGCGCAGAAATTTCGATCTCGCCCATGAGACCAACTACCCCAAATCAGAAGCAATAGTATTATGGTCTAATCGGAATAGAGGGCAGGAACGTTGGCAAATTAGCTACAATGGCCGACTCGTCCTGTTGCTTGGGACCGTTTGCCCCAAGCTTACAAAGAACTCGGAATGGTCGGGGTATTGTTCCCAGCCTACATTTTTTCGAAAACTAGGAGAGAAAACTAACAATGCAGCGATCGGCAATAGCATCGGCACTTTTGGGCTTTTCAGTCTTCGCATCCTCTATTCTGGCCCAAGAAAAAAGTGTTCGCCCGGGCATCAACGACTCCTTTCGAGATCCAAAAGTCAGCGAATTCCAAGAGAAATTTGAAATCGAGAGCCGAGAGGTTTTTGCGAAACGGAAAGAGATTGTAGAGGTATGCAAGGTCGCTCCCGGAATGACGGTGGCTGATATTGGTGCAGGGACCGGAGTTTTTACTCGACTGTTCTCCGAGGCTGTTGGTCCCAAAGGACAAGTGTTGGCCGTAGATATCGCTTCGAACTTCCTAGATCACATCAACAGCACCAACCGAGAGGCCGGTCGGAAGAATGTGCAAACGGTTCAATGCTCTCCCGACACAACCAAGCTGGAACCGGCGACCGTGGATGTTGCCTATATCTGCGACACCTATCATCACTTTGAGTTTCCCTTGAAGACCATGAGTTCGCTTCACGCGGCGCTCAAACCACGCGGGCGATTGTTCCTCCTCGACTTTAAACGTGTCGAAGGCGAAAGTACAGATTGGACGATGAAACATGTTCGCGCCGGCCAAGAAGTTTTTGAAGCAGAGATTCTGTCCTGCGGCTTCAAGAAGGTACGCGAACATTCGGACTTATTGAAGGAAAACTATTTCATCGAGTTTGAACGAGTTGCACCGTAGGATGGGACCATCTGTCCCGTCCGAAAGTACACGTAGCACAGGCTGCTAGCGCTGCTAGCCTGTGCTTTTTAGACTATTACAGGCTGGCAGCGCTGGCAGCCTGTGCTACGTGGCAGTTTTTCCTCTCCCGATCGCCTAAGAAGGCGAAGCTGAGCTTGTGAATGTGATGCCAGTACTCTAACTCGGATTATTGAAACCCATCGTTGCGTGGCCCGTCATTGCGTGGCCCGTCATTGCGTGGCCCATCGTTGCGTGGCCCGTCATTGCGTGGCCCGTCATTGCGTGGCCCGTCATTGCGTGGCCCGTCATTGCGTGGCCCGTCATTGCGTGGCCCGTCGTTACGTGGCCCGTCGTTACGTGGCCCGTCGTTACGTGGCCCGTCGTTACGTGGCCCGTCGTTGCGTGGCCCGTCGTTACGTGACCCATCGTTGCGTGGCCCGTCATTACGTGGCCCGTCATTGCGCGGCCCATCGTTATTTCCTCTGAGATTTGGGCCCCCGAATTCCGGTCTGAAATTGCGAGGTACTTGTCCTTGTTGCATTCTTGGGTTTGGCCTGCCTTGCATTAGATTCATGGCTGGCATGGGTGGCATTTGGCCAAGGTTGGGCATATTGCGATCGGGTCCGCCAGGACTTCGCTGTCGTTCTGCTCGCTCCATTGCTTGTTTTTCTCGCATCATCGACTCGATCGACTGAAGCGATCGATTGATGTTTCTAAGCAACTCCAAACTTTCAGCATGGTTGGCAGATTCTTGAGCCGCGTGATGTAAGTTTTGACCTTGCATCGGTGAAGGTGTAGGCATTTGTATTGGGTAGGGCATGTGCATTGGGGAAGGTGCAGGCATTTGCATCGGCGGCATTTGCATTCCCGGCACTTGGTTTCCCGGAATTTGTAGGTGCATTGTGGAATGTGCGGGCAGCATCGGCACTCTAGGGGATGGCGCATTCATTTTCGGCATTTTTATTGGGGATTTGGCATTCTTATCGCTTTTCTTACGATCGACATCGTCGTCGTCTTCATCGTCGTCGTCTTCATCGTCCTCGTCTTCATCGTCCTCGTCTTCATATCGCGACTTTACACTCTGCTTTTTGATCTGGGCGATCAAGTCATTGACGCGTTGAATGTCTCCCTTTTTACCCTTGGTGATAACCAACCCCATCTCGGGTACGAACGAAATGTCGACATCGCCGATGAGGCCACTTTCCGCCGCTAACGCGTCAGGAGAACGAACGATAGTAGCACGCAAAGTGCCGTTATTCTCAGACGCTTCGACGGTTACGGTCGTGGTCTTGTCCTGTTCGGTTGGCTCTTGGTAAGTCGCCATTGCGTTCGAAATCGCTAGCAAACAAGCCACTAGGGGGAAAACAATCAGAAAACAATGTTGCATTGTTCTTGGCATGATCTTGTCCATTGTCAAAAAAGAGGATGCGGGTATGGGGTCGCTACGGATATAGGCAACTACATAGTACTCTAGAGACTCAACCCCAGAACAGGGGAATAGTTTCTCGCTGCAATCGCTCGTAAATTGCTTCAAGCCGATTGGCGAAGTTCTCAGGAGAGCATATTTGTCGAACTCGGGCTTGAGCTGAGGCTCCGTACGATTCGATCAAGTTGCGGTCGCCGTGGAGTTGGATGATTGAATCGCGAAGAGCGGAAAAATCCTCAGACGGAAAAACGAGACCATCGACACCATGGCGAACCATTTCCTTCATGCCGCCAGCATCGCTGACGAGGGGGCAAATCGACTGGTCCATCGCTTCGAGAAGAGCTCGACAAAGTCCCTCACGCCGCGATGGCATGACGAATACATCGAAAATCGGCATCATCCTTTGAGCGTCAATCAAATGACCCGTCAATTTCACTCGATTTCTGAGACGGTTGTCCCGTGCAAGCTCAGCCACGTGTGGATCTCTCTGTTCGCCAAAAACCAGGAAATGAATCTTGGGCAAGGATGCGCACTCGGCGGCGGCCCGCATGAAGATGTCAATTCCCTTGACCGGGCGAATGCAAGCGGCAGTTCCAACCACAAACGCGTCTGCGGGAATGTCAAATCTCTGCCGCAGATCGGCTCGTTTCTCGAGCGATTGGGCTGGAACCACGCAATTGTAAATCACTTCACATTTTTCGTTCGGAACTCGTCCCCGGGTCATCGCCTGTTTCACGGCCTCCGATTCGCAAGCATGAGTGTCTACTCTCGGCGAAAGATAAGTGATCCAATCCGCAGGATCAAACGGGGAAGGCACTCGCGTTATCCCAAGGAAAGACATGATGATTGGTCGTGGCTTCAAACCAATACATCCGATCACGGATTGAGCAAGCGAGGCTGGTAAAAATGCGTGAATCAAATCTGGTTTGAAGCGCTGAACCGTTTGTCGCAACAATCGGATAGCTGCCGAATCGATCTTTTTTCTCCCTCGAAATTGCAGAAACTCGCAACGTGGGTGCTTCAGTTCTGCTTCGATATGCGAAACCTCGCCGTCCGCAATAAGCAAATCGTGATCGCGACGACTCATCTCGCGTACAAAACCATGCGGTGCGTTGATCAGAAGTAGTCGCATACAGTAAGTCGCATACAGTTAGTCGCGACCGTCGAGTGCGACAATGAAGCCCTCCAAACCTCCCAGCTTTCCAAGCTGAACGACTGGCAGTTTAAATCTTTGCGCAAGATTCGACAATATCAACATTGCATCGCCATCCCGTTCATCCACTGACCAATCGATTGGATCGCTTGTCAATCTTGCTTTGCCGATTCTAAATTGGTATTACGAACTTCATGAGTTTCGGCATCCCTTTCTATTCAGACTTTCACCGCAGTATTTTGAGCTCGTTATTGCGAGCCTTTGGGCTTTCGCGTCTTGATAGGTCAGCGACGTGCAACACAGTAGCGTTCGTTGCAGTCATCTGCTTAGGAACTGGATGCAATCGCAGCAATCCCTACTTAACAGCGAGCCCATCCGGTTTCTCTGGACCTGGCGCCTCGGCCAATGTCGCGAGCCCGCAGCTCACTGCCCAGATCAACGAACTTGAACGAAGGGCGAAATTGTTGGACGACAACAATCGACAGTTGACCACTCAACTTGCCCAGTCGCAGCAGCAAATGCAACTGTTCCAAGAACGCTCGGAACTGATGCAGCGCCAGGCTCAAGATATGAGCAACCAATTGCAGCAATCAAGAATCGCCAACGCGCAATCGAGTCAACAAATGCGAGGCTTGGCCGACCAAGTGCAAAGCGTTCAGACCAATCAACAACGCCGCGGTGGTGCCAAGCTGACAGCCAACACGAGCAATCGGTTGGCCAGCGAACCGCTGAGGGATTTAGGATACACGGTCGAGGATGAAGGGGGAGTGATTCGATTGCGAGTGCCAGCCGATCAACTTTTTCAGCCCGGCACCGCACAGCTTTCACCCTCTGCGTCCGGGATCCTCGATCGCATTGCAGACGCGATCAAGCGAGGCTATCCTCGGCAACGCATCGCCATCGAAGGACACTCCGACAACACACCCTTGTACGGTGGCGCGTTTGCCACAAATCATCAATTGTGCGCCGCCCAAAGCAACGCAATTCTCGAGCATTTTACGAAACGAAACCAAATGCCAATCAGTCAACTTTTCACGTTGGCACACGGCGAAAACTATCCGATTGGGGACAACCAAAGTCCCGCTAGCAGATCCGTTAATCGCCGCATCGAGTTTGTTGTCTACCCAGAAACGTTTTAGGGGCGTTCGATATTTAACTGTCGGGAATCGAGTGTGGCTTAGAGACGCTTTTTTAACCTGGCGGCCAGTCCATCGCGCGGCCGCCGAGCAGGTGATAGTGGATGTGGCCGACCGATTGCCCTCCGTCGCGTCCGCAATTCATGATGACTCGATAGCCAGACTCGTGAATACCAAGTTGGCGGGCAACTTGCTGGATAACGATTTGCAAATGACCCAACAAGCTCGCATCTTCCTCCGATGCATGCTCAAGCGAATCGATTTGACGCTTTGGGATGATCAACACATGCACGGGTGCTTTTGCGTTGAGGTCATGGAACGCCAAACTCCATTCATCTTCGAAAACGATTTTTGCGGGTATCTCTTTTCGAACGATTTTGGAAAAAATAGTTTCAGGCATAGCGTTGGTCTCGATAACGCTTCAGCGGGCGGAAGCGTATTTTTGCAGGTCGGATTTCCGTCGAAACCCAATTGTATTGCTTTTCCACCGTTAAGCCACCTACGCCGTCCTGACTATCCTCGCATTCTTTCAACCTTGTCGCATCGGATCGCGGTTTTTTTGCTTAGAATGAACTCATGGCAAAGCAACACTACGGCAAAAAACCGCGAAAAAGCGTCTCGGCAGGCAGTCATCAAGCCAACTGGCTTTGGGGACAACAGTCGGTTATCGATACACTCGAGGCAGATCGATGGCGAGTCTATGAACTCTTCGTGACACAGGAAGTGTTTGAGCAACACGCAGATTTGCTGCAAGCCAAGCAGAAACAAGGAACAGAGCTGGAAATCGTATTAACAGCTCGGCTCGATGAACTGTCTCGAACCTCGGAGCATCAAGGGATTGTCGCGCGGGTCTCTAAATACCCCTACCAAACAACGGATGAACTCGGAATCCAATTGCGTCTGGCTCAGGAAGATACGAGCACTCCGAAACTCTTACCGCTCGTGGTTATTGTCGACCGCATCCAAGACGCCTTTAACTTCGGTGCGATCCTGCGTTGCTGCGAGAACGCAGGTGTGTGCGCCGTGATCATTGGCGAGCATTGTCAAACGCAAGTTACACCGCAGATTGCTCGTTCATCCTCTGGAGCCGTCAATCACATTTCGATTGTTAAAACTGACGATTTGGTTAGCGCCGCGAAATTCTTGCAAGAGCTTGGCCTGAAGCTGGTAGCAGTAGAAACAGACGCAAGTCAAATCGTTTGCGATACCCCTTTGAACATGCCAACTGCGTTGATTATCGGCAGCGACAACCATAGCATTGAGCCTCATCTTCTCGAGCTATGCGAGCAACGTATCAGCATTCCGATGCAAGGCAAAATCCGCTCGCTCCCGTCCTCTGTTTTGGCTGGAATCATGTTGTACGAAATTCGACGTCAGCAACATTCGACGTCAGCAACATTCGACGTCAGCAACAATGACCGCTGCCAACTAACTTGATTCGCGGAATGCGGATCGCACTATTTCTGGGATCTCCGTTAACTTGAGGGTGGCGAGATCTACGAACACCCAACGGGTTTCTGCCAATGCGCAGGTTCGGCCGTCCGATTTTCGCACAATTTCGTATTTCCGAAGCGAAGAGACTTTCTCAAGGTCTTCGATCCAGGTTCGAATCTCGATCTGGTCCCCCAGGATTGCCGGGACTTTGTAAGTGATCTGATGCGATCGAACAATCCAACTTGCACCCAATTCGCGATACCGCTCCGATGGCCAGCCCACATTGCGAGAGTGTTCTGACGCAGCTTTGAGCGTCCATCTCAAGTATTGCAGGTTATTGACGTGATTCATTTCGTCCAAATCCTCGTGGCCAACCATGCGTTCCACGATATAGATTTTGCTGTGAGCCATTTTGGTTCCTTTGTCTAAGCACATCCGGATATGTTTTCAACCCAATTAGCCGTTGGGCGATAGCCCCGGTTTTCCAATGGCTCGACATTCGTCGAGAACCGGGGCTATCGCCCTTCGGCACTCAGTTTGTTTCACTCGAAGACTCATACCGATGTGCTTAGCCGGTGGTTCCCAACCCGCTGGCGATCGCGTTAACGGTCAAGAGAAGCTGCGGAACGAGCGACTCGGCGGATTGGGGTTGGCCCATTTTATGATAGCTACGCCACATCTTTAAAAGGGAAATTTGCTGACGGTGCAGAACTCGAAGACCGCTGGCTCGCAGTTGCATCATCCGTTGAATGTTCGGTCGCCTTTCTGCCAGCGGGCCACCGTAAATGCGTTCTATCATCTGCGTGGTGCGATTCAACTCCGCTTCGATTGGATCCATGCACGATCGACGCAACGCGACATCCTCGACCATTTCGGAATACTCGCGCATGATCTCAAGATCGGTCGCAGCAATCGAGGTCGCTACGTTGCTGATCAAGTAATGCAAAGGAGCCCATTGCTGCAGCACTTTTGACAATTCGAGAAACTGCTTTTCGTCTTCGTGCAGGAGACGCTCCAAAGCAGAGCCAACGCCGTACCAACCCGACAAGAAAAAGCGTGCCTGCCCCCAACTAAAGACCCATGGGATTGCGCGAAGATCTGAAAGTGATTGCTTACCGGTCCGGCGCGATGGCCGCGATCCGATACGGCTCTGTTCGATCGCATCAATCGGAGTTGCCGTGCGAAAGAACGCAACAAATCCGTCTTGATTTAGTAGCCCGGTGTACGAATCGCGAGCCCACGTGGCCATGTGATCGAGAGTTGCATCCAGTGGATGGTCATGGACTTCGCTGACTTGGTCTAAAAGCGTTTTGCGTGTAACACCAGCCAAAAACAACTCCAAGTTATACATGGCAGTCGATTGATGTGCGTATTTCTGCGGAATCGTTTCTCCTTGTTCTGTCACTCGCAAGTCACCACGCAATGTCTGGTTCTCAAGAGACTTGATGAAGCGATGCGTTGGACCTGCACCGCGACTGATTGTTCCACCTCGTCCGTGAAAGAAACGAACTCGGACTTGATGCCTTCGTCCCACCGTTGCCAGTGCTTTCTGAGCCTGACGGAGATTGACCAAACTCGCGAGAATGCCTCCGTCTTTGTTGCTGTCGCTGTATCCAATCATGATTTGCCCAATGGCTTCACCCGAACCGTCTCGGATTTGGATCGATCGCAGGGTTCGTTGGGTTACTGGGTGCGACAAGAAAGAATCAAAGATCGCCGGGCTCCCCTTCAAATCGTCGACCGTTTCAAACAACGGTACAACGGGCAACAGACATTGCAATCCACTGGCTGTCTCCTCCATCAATCCGACTTCTCGGGCGAGCAAGTAGACAACTAATAGGTCCGAGGTATTGCGAGTCATGCTGACAATGAGCGAACCGAGCCCATCGGAGCCGTATGCATGATAGTGCTCCTTGACGACACGTAGCGCAGATAAGACAGCATCTGCTTCTGCTCCCACGGAAACCTCCGGTCGGGCAAATGGGCGACGCGATTCAAGCTCTCTCTCCAAAAGTGCCAGCCGTTCTTTTTCGCCCCACTGGGAAAAATTGCTATCTGGGAAACCGGCTGCTGCCAGCAGTTGATCGACTGCTTTGTCATGAAAGGAACTGTTCTGCCGAATGTCCAGGACCGCGAGATGAAACCCAAATGTTTGAACGACCCGCATCAATGGTTGCAGCGCGTAGTCGGCCGGTCGACGCATTCCCGCAGCAATGAGCGAATCATACAACAATCGCAAATCGACTAGCAACTCGGACGAACGTTGATAGGTGGGCGGCGGTTGAAAAACGACACGATCCGAAGGTGCGTCCGAAGCTGGCAATCGAACAATCATAGTATTGATGAACTGCCGCCAAGGTTCGTTTGGATTGCGTTCAATGGCTTTTTTTCCTTCTGGTCCAAGCCTGTCGGCGATACTCGCCAAGGCTTGAAGGAACTCAGGTTTGGGCCGTTGCCAGTAGGCCGAAAGGCTCAGCAATCTCGCCAATTGCTGAAGTTGTCGCGTTACCAATCCGAGTGCGCTACGACGCATCTCTAGCAAACTTGTCCGGGTCACATCTGCGGTCACCAATGGATGCCCATCGCGATCCCCACCCACCCAGGTTCCAAACGTTAGTTTTGGGAACACCAACGGATCATCAAAAACACAAGGGTCCAATCCAACTTGGGTCCACGCGCGACGAAGACGTTGATCGAGTGGACGCAACACCGACGGAAAAACTTGTGTCAGGTAGTCGAGTACGTTGCGTCGTTCCGATTGGATATCGGGCTTATCTAGGTAAATTTCTCCCGTCCGCCACAGAATCGCTAATAACGCCCGGACAGCGAAATCGTTATCTTCTTGTTGTGGATCGCAATGCCGATGCAATGGTTCTTGGGCAAGCTTTTGAAGCGAATTGGTTTGAAAGCGTTCAAATAGCCGGCGATGATGAGCCAGAACGGTTGCGCGTTTGGCTTCGGTTGGGTGGGCGGTTAGCACAAGCTCTACCTGCATGTTTGGCAGTTCTCGCGCGATCTGCTCCGAAGTCCAGCCAGCGTCCTTCAATTGCTTCAACGAGTCCCCCCAAAGCGCGGGCAGTGCATCCATACCCGACACTTGCTCGATCGATTTCCGAAATTGATCTGCTGCATTCTGCTCGGCCATCCCAAGCAATTGAAAGGCGATTGAGTATGCCTGGGTAAGATGTACCGAATCGGCTAATACTTCGCCAGCAACTTGGATATCTCCGCCGGTAGGCAAGGCAGCGGCCAAATCGGCCGCCCCCGATTCTACAAGCACGTCTTTTAGGCAGCACAGGATCCAATTCCATTGTCCCAACAAACTCGTTTCGTCGAGTGCAAGTACGCTTTCAGCAACCATAAATATTAGAAACGGCAAACAGTGGGTTGATACGCCCCGAAGAGCTTTTTGGTGCCGCATTCTGAGAGACACACGAGAGGATCCGCATAGCCTAAACTCAATTACCGATTGCCGCTACTTCGTTTGTCAGCTCGCAACGAAACTATTTCAACCTGCTTTCCAACCACTTGACCGTTACCAACGGTTATAATACGGTTTTCTTGCAACCGAACATTCACCCCCTTTTTGAAGGGCCCCACCATGTTAAGCCGTGATTCAAACCGTCGATCGTTCCTGATTCAAAGCGCCAGTGCCGGAGCCATGCTACCGGCAATCGGATTGTCTGGAGTCTCCAAGGCGTCCGCAGTCGATCGATTGCGATTGGCAAGTATCGGTGTGGGCGGCATGGGAGCGTCGGATCTGGGCTCGCTAAGCTCCCACCGAAACGTGGAGGTCGTCGCGTTGTGCGATGTCGATAGCAACAACTTAGCTGCCGCCGCGCAAAAGCATCCCAAAGCAAAACTGTTTTCGGACTTTCGTAAGATGTTCGATGCGATGGCCAAAGAAATCGATGCGGTCAATGTAGCAACACCCGATCACACTCACGCTGCGGCTGCAATGACGGCCTTGAATCAGGGCAAGCACGTCTACTGCCAAAAGCCGTTGACGCATGACGTTCACGAATCTCGACAACTGAGAATTATTGCTGAGAAGACAAAGCTCGTGACTCAAATGGGGACTCAAATTCATTCGACCAGACCGTACCGAACTGCAGTCAAACTGGTGCAAAGCGGGGTTATCGGAAAGATCCGAGAAGCACATTCATGGAGCAACAAAACTTGGGGATACGAAGGACCCTATCCCGAGTCCTCGCCCGTACCTTCGAACTTGGATTGGAACCTGTGGCTGGGCACAGCAAGACTTCGCGAATTTTCGAAGGATCAATTTCATCCCGGGAACTGGCGTCGTTGGTACGACTTCGGTTGCGGCACGATGGGAGATATGGCGATTCATATCTTGGACCCAGTCTTCACTGCACTGCGTCTCGCTTCGCCAACCAAAATAATCTCAAGCAGTCCGCAACCCCCTGAGCTCAGTTATGGGCTCAAGAACCAATCGCGTTTTACGTTCCCCGCGAGTGAGTTCACAACCGACGGCTTTGTGCTGACTTGGAGCGATGGCGGGACGATGCCAGATACGTCGACCTGGCCGCTCAATGGATTGGATGGTAAACAAATGCAATTGCCCGATCAAGGCTCAATGTTTGTCGGGGAAAAAGGTTACATCCTATTGCCGCACGTTGCGATGCCTACGTTGCTTCCGGCCAATCAGTTCGCAGATACAAAGATCGAGCCAGCTCCGGACGGAAACCACTACCATCTCTTCGTGGATGCATGCCTCGGTGGGGCACCCACAACGGCCCATTTTGGATATGCCGGACCGCTTACCGAAGCGGTGCTGCTCGGTACCATCGCGAATCGTTTTCCCAAGCAAGAGCTGTTGTGGCAAACCAACGCGATGGCGATCCCCAATCACGATAAAGCCAATGCTCTCCTGCGAAGAACCTATCGCAATGGCTTTGAAGTTGAGAATCTCTCGTGATCTTCATTGATCTGTTGGAACAGCAAGTCGCATTCGGCTCGTAGTTGGATCATCTGATCCGAGCTCCATTGCTGCCCGATGCGACTTACGAGATGGAGAGTTGCGATTCCGGCGATGGCAAGCAACGGAACAACCCCCATCCAACTTGATTTACCTAACCACCAGATCGAGAAAACGAAAATCGAAGAGAAGAACGCTACAAACGTTAGCGCAAGATAAATGAACCAAACCAGAGTCCACACTTCTTGCCTTGGGGCAAAGCGTCCGAGAACGCGAGTCCCATCTGCATCATCATCATCGAGATGAAGTGACAGGTGAGGAGACCAGTATCGGATCTCTGCTTTGGGAACATGCAATTCGGAATAACGATCAAACGACTGACAATGATTGCTCCACTCAGAACCCTTGAGAACCTCTTGTACTTGTCGATTTACCGCATCGCAGGGGTAGGGGAGATGAAGCTCAAACGTCGGTCTCAGTGAGGTGAAGAGCATCTTTTCCAATCCTATCCATTTCGATTGTTCTAAGTCCGGGATTGAGCCCCCGACCGGCTAGTCTGGTGAATGGTTGTGCTGTTTAACGGTTCGCCGACGGCGTCCGTGCGTACACAAACGGTCGCCGCTGGCTTGCCGTTAAACGAATACGATCCCCGGCAAGACAAAATCAAGAGGCCCCAAACACGATCAGATCCAGGTTAGCTCCGATTTACAAGCCCCATTCCGATTGGTTTTTTCGCGATTCCTCCGCTCCGACGGCCTTCCTGCTCTTTTGGGCTGGCGATGCCCAAACCATGCCATGAGAATGGATAGCCAACTCAATCCGTCGACATTAACTAGCTTGAATTCGAAACCAAAGGAGTCCGTCCATCACATCTTTTGATCTTGAACGTCAGCGTAGACGCACTTTTGCCATTATTTCTCACCCGGATGCGGGCAAAACGACTCTTACCGAGAAACTCCTGCTTTTTGGCGGGCAGTTGGAAGTCGCAGGCGCAGTCAGGGGGAGAAAGACTCAAAAATCGGCCACTTCCGATTGGATGGAATTGGAAAAACAGAGAGGGATTTCCGTCAGTTCGACGGTGTTGACGTTTGAATATGCAAACTGTCAAGTGAACTTGCTGGACACACCAGGACACCATGATTTCAGTGAAGATACTTACCGCACATTGATGGCGGCGGATGCAGCCGTGATGGTGATCGATCTTGCCAAGGGGATCGAGTCGCAAACCGAGAAACTCTTTCGTGTGTGTGCACTTCGGAAAATTCCTGTGATGACATTCGTCAACAAAGTGGACAGGCCTGGCCGGTCACCTTTAGATATCATCGATGAGATCGAGCGAAAATTTTCGATCGAAGCGGTGCCTCACAATTGGCCGCTTGGCACCGGTCCAGAACTCAGCGGTATTGTCGACTTGCTGGAAAACAATATCCACTTGTTCAATGATCGGAGCAGTGATCGGAGAATCGCGTCGTCGGTTGTTTCGTGGGACGAGCTTTCGGGCTTGCCCGAGGAACTTGTGGAAAAGGTTCGCGAAGAAGTTGAATTGGTGCGAATGGCTGGCGCCCAGTTGGACTACGCTCGGTTTATGAAAGGAGAGCAAACGCCGGTTTACTTCGGCAGCGCGATGACCAACTTCGGGGTCGAGCATTTTCTCAACGGCTTTCTGAAACTGTGCCCACCGCCGGGTGCTCGGTTGAGCAACATAGGATTCGTGGCAGGTAACAGGCCAGAATTCTCTGGTTTCGTTTTTAAGATTCAGGCTAACCTAGACCCGCGTCACCGGGATCGCGTTGCGTTTTTGCGAGTCTGTACTGGTAGGTTTCAACGCGACATGGAAGTCACAGTGACGCGGAGCGGCAAGAGATTGCGTTTGCCAAGAGCCTTGCGCATCTTTGGTCAAGAGCGCCAAACAATGGATGAGGCATATCCAGGCGATATCATTGGCATTGTTTGCCCTGGAGAGTTTCGACTGGGGGATACGCTTTGCGAAGGGACACCGATCCAGTTCGAACCGCTACCGCAGTTCTCTCCCGAGTTTTTTGCAGTGCTGGATTGTCCAGACTCTTCGCGGCGAAAGCAGTTTGATCGTGGTCTAGCGCAATTGGTCGAGGAGGGGGCTATCCAAGTGTTTTACGATGCGCGAGCGACGCGACGCGAAATGATTCTAGCCGCAGTGGGTGAATTGCAATTTGATGTCGTTCAGTTCCGAATGCAGTCCGAATACAACGTACCCACCAAAGTAAACTGGCGTCCGTACAAGATGGTGCGTTGGTTCAATGTCTCGGACGAGGTAAAGGAAGAGATCAAGTTGCCATACATGGCAAAACTCGTGCGAGACCAATTTGGGCACGATGCCATGCTATTGCAATCCGAGTGGGATGAAAAAGTGCTCGAGCGAGAGAATCCCAAAATTAAATTCCACGCGATCCGGCTCTCGAATTTCGAAGAGAACAGCGAAATGGAACCAATGAGTCAAACGACGTAGTTCGCCGCACCTTTTGACCATGTGGCCGACGGCCTTGGCTTCGCGAACTTGGACTCACCCATCTTTGAGACGTCAGTCTCCGGTTCAGTGGTTTGTTCACGCTTCTGAAACCAGAATGGAAACAGCGCAAAACCCCTCTCCCTTCTAAAAGAGACTGCTGATTTAATCCGCATTAATCCCAACCCGACGCGTTAGCGAGGGACGGTCTGCCCCTCGCTAAGGCAAATCTTTGCGTCTTTGCGTCTTGGCGTGCGTCGCATTTCTGATTTGAGAACGACCGGCATTACCGAGGACGAGGAGTTGACTCAACGCAAGTCAAAAACGGCTGACCGAGTGCTTCGCGTGCGTACCATTGTTATCGGCCTTCCCGTCGGCACTATCACCGGTAAAAGCCATTTTGCAGGTCCGCTAGGATCGGGTACAATGATCGGCAATGAGGAGATTATCATGACCATAGACGTTCCGCAAGAATTTCAGTAATCGATGGTACAGCATTGGCTTTGCCGATGTTTTGGTGCGTCACTTCTTTACCTTTGTCTTCTCGAACAACGTCGCTCAGCAAGCTCTCGAGAGGTTCTTCACACTTACCTGCCCGCAATCATGGGCCACTCTTACGACATTTGAACGACGCTTTGTTCGTTCTGCGTGGAAGGACTGTACCGAGGTTGGAAACAAGGCTAACATTGGCTCGCGAGCAACCATAACGGTGACACGATCAAAGACAGAATCGACGAGACTCACCGTACGAGACATATGCAAACTCTACCGCCCGATGTTAAGAGCAAGCCAACAAGCCAATGGTAGGGAAGTGCAAGGAAGCAAAACCCTTTAGCAAACCGAGTACCAACGAGCATCAAAGCAGCCAAGCTGGCGCGGTAAGGGGCATCCCTAGCGAATCAAGAACTGCCGCTTGGGCTTCTCGAACATGGGATTAAATTCTGGCTAACTTCTTAAGTCCCAAAACAGAGATCGGGCAATTGACCGCAGTCCAGGCCGCGTACGTCCCTAGAACAACGACGCAGAATCTAATCCTTTATATGTTATCGCGATTTTCTTTTAGCGTGGCGTTCTAGCACAGCATCTGCCATGAGGTCTGGGGTAAGTTCTCGTTGATTGTTGCCGTCACCAAAGTACTCGCCGGGCCAAAACACCAAATCAGAAATCTGAGTGTCTCCAAAAGTCTTCTTGATTGTAGAAAACACGTATTGAAGGTACGCATTATCGCATGGGTCGGCAAGCACCTTGGCAAACATTGTCGTCAATCCATCGCGATCTAAGCCTGGCGAAACTTCGGTTACCCGATCCGTCAATACGCGACGAACATAGTCGATGTGTTCTTCCGCGCCGTAGATTCCCTGAAATTCCGAAAATGGTATGTCCGTGCCAGCCAATTGATTGAACTCGGCGAGCAGCGAAGCGTCGGAAAATTCGTCTCCACCGTCTAGGCGTGAGGCAATTGTCGCTAGACGTTGCACTAGTTCTTCATCGAGATTCGGTTGCGGCATGATTCGAGGAATTGAAAGCGATAACGGCCGCCGTAACCGGGCGGCGACGAAAGATTGTCCAATGTAAATCCGGCCGCCTTCGCCGCTCCGGTTCACGGCGTGGTTATGCCGCGTTCTGCAGAAGCATCGCGTGGGGTAACACGCGTCATTTCAGCCGCACCGATAGAGGAACACCAAACTTTGCCGTCTCGCGTATCAATTATGTATACGCAGTGTTCGGATCCACCATCAGAGGATACGTGATGGAACTGGTATCGTCCGATTTCACTAGACAGCTTTTCAGAAGCAGGTTCCAAGATATCCTCGATTTCGACCCGTGGACGTGTTACCCACGGGATTGAAGGTCCACCCGGTATTGGAATTCGGTCTGGTGGTCCCTCGTGCCCAGGGTCGCGGTCACCACCTGGCTCCGGATCTCCAGGACTCGGTGTTGGATTAACCGGTGTTGGATCAACCGAACCGGTTCCAGATGATTGAAAGACGGCACTCCATCCCGGATCCGGTGACGCTGAGAGCCATGTACCGCCGGTGACGCTTTGAAAGGTCGAAAAATGCCGGAAAACAGGAACATGCGTTTGGATATTCGCGTCAGTGACGGTAACGCCAACATGATCGTATGTTTTGTATACTTGGCGTTGACGTAGATGGGGTGCTGCAACGCCATCATGGCGACCAGCGTACGCCCCCCCCGGCCGCACCGCTACACTGGCACCGTTACCCTCTGGCTTTACGTAGATCGTATGGCTCGATTGGTTGTCTACAACAAAACTGCCAACCTGAAGTGCTTGATCGGGAATGCGCGTGCGAGAGTTCCAAAGTGCTCCACCGCTACCGTAGATTACTAAGTTGCCATCATTCTGAACGATTAACCACGCCCCCGTTTTTCCATGTGTTGAAGTATGCCAAAGAGCGCCGGCGTCACCATACAAAACAAAATTGCCATCGCCTTGCATGATAGCTGAATGCGCTCGCTTTCCGCTTGTGCCCGTTGCCCAGAGAGGGCCAACGCCACGCCAATACAAAACGAGATTATCGTCGCTTTGGAGAATAAGTTCGAATCGTCCATCCGACGACCGAAGAGACTTTCCAGGTGAAAGTAGTTGTCCCGGCATTAATCGATCGGACATAAAGGAAACTCCAAGTAGTAGGGGACATCTAATGGCATAACGATTAAGTTCACCTGTTTCGCGGAAGTGAACTTGGGTATGGTACCTTGGGCTGATCGCGAAATCAGGTGCAACTTCTGGTTGAACGGTGTTCCATTCGCAACCTCGCTCGGCACTCCGTTGCTCCTTAGGATTTTACCACAGGCCCATTTACCCGTGGGACGCTTGGCTATCCTTTTTTTACGTTTCTAGTCCGCGACGGAATCCAATGTGTGCGGACCTTCGGTGTTCTGGGTGGCGTGCCTGTTGATCCTTGGTCGGTTCACGAAGTCGCTTCATGCTGCCTCCGTTTGGTTCGGTAA
>CAMBSL010000020.1 GCA_945870455.1 Pirellula staleyi DSM 6068
TGGTTTTCTATGGACAAAGAGTACCAATCAAACCCTGTCACTTCGAAAAAGCGTTGGGCAGTGGATCTTTTCATCAAAATCGATAGCCCTCCGTTTGCGAAATTCGAGTTTACGCCGCCAATTTCGATCTGAAAGCTTCGGCCATTGACGGTCAGCGTCAGCATGTCGCCAGCTTTCTTTTTAAGCTTTTTCGCTAATATTGGACCGATGAAAACGTGATCGCTGTCGACAAGTTGGCGAGCTTGTTCGGTTGGCATCCCCTTGGGCTCGGTTGGAAAGGGGGCTTCCGCTGGAAACTCGCGAACCAAGCACAAAACGTTTTCTTCGTCCGCTTGGCACCAGATGAAACGGATCGCGTTGGACCAGTTGACGCCCGGAAGTTTCTCGATCATTTCCCGCAACGGATCTTCCGAGTCGATCAATAACGAAGGCGTTCGCGTGCTCACCAGAAACAAGTCGCCGGGCAGTGCGCGGTAGTACCAGCGTTTGATTTCTGCCGTATTGCTCATCAGTGTTTGCCCAAGCCCAACGGCTCCACAAAGTGAAATGACCAAGAAACCGGCGTTCAGCGAAGTCCGATCTGGACGACGAATCAATTGGTGCTTGGCGATTTCTATCGGAAAACCTTGCCTGCGTTTGACAAATTGATCGACGATCCAAATGAGCGGTATCAACCCAAGCGGTAGCCACAACAAGAAGGAAACTAAAGCCAATAGGCCAGTGTATACGCCCCATTGAGGTGACAGCCACTCGCGATGAACGCAGTACAATCCAATCAAAGCGATGCACCAAAGTATCAATCCATTTAAAATCGAGCGCCAAGGCAACTTGCTCTGGTCTTGGACCACGGGTTCGCGAAAACTCTCCAACGGCGATACCGCATGCTCGTTTCGAAGAGCAAACCAAACGATTGACAGCGATAAGCATGGAATGAATATCGCGATCGCGACCAAGACGAACCAAGGCACCGAAAATGGATTGGGTGGCGACTGCAAGACACTCGACAAAACACGTCCCATAAAAAAGCCAAGCCCACATCCAGCCACTAGTCCAAATGCCACTCCCAACGAGCTCATTACCAAGGCTTCTATCAAGACGGCGCGATGGATCTGCTGACTGGTCGCACCCAAGCATCTCATGATCGCAAAGTGCGGGCGGCGTTCAGCCAAGTTCATTCGAGTCGAATTGAGCAAAATGTAGGCCGCCATTGCAATGGCCAGTGCGCTCGCGAACGACAATCCCAGTTCCGTTGATTTCAGCAAGTCATCGGCAATACCGATAGGGCTTGCTCGTTCCTTAATGCTCAGCGACTCTGGAATCTTCGACTCGATTTGTTGAACCAACGCCTGTTTCTTGCTCTCATTGCTGTCCGCCAAATACAATCGGTACCGATCAATTTGGCCAGGCAAGGCGGATGCACTCTGAAGCCAATCCAAGTCCACGATGATTCCGTGTTCGCTGACGAGTCGATTCCATTCTTTCGCGTCCAAAACCTTCTTAATGACTAACTTCCGAAAGCCTCGGCGAAATAAACACTGAATCGAATCCCCATCATGCACATTGAGTTGGGATGCAATCAAGGATGAAATAAGGCACTCATCCTCGTGCGGCCACTGACTGTCATCTATGTCGAGAGTGGACTGCAAAAACCGCCGAGACTCGGCATCGGAATTAGCCAACGGGATACCCAACACGTTTGCTCGCGTTTTCGCCTCTTTGAATCGAAGGATCGAACCGCGAATTAACGTTGGCAGCCCGCTGACAACACCCTGATTCAAGGTTGATTCATCGAGTAACGAGCGCTCGAACCGTCCTCCTTGTCGGTTTACGATATCGTAGGAGGGGAGCCCTTGAACGGCTCCGATAAGTTCACGAAACGATGACCTCGCATTGTGCGACGCCACGAGGATACCGACGAGCGTCGCAGTCGACAGAACTAAACTGAGCAAAGTAAAGAAGAATCTGGAAGGCCGTTGTTTCCAGTGCTGCCACAGTATTTCGAACATCGACTATGTTCTTTCGGCTTGAGGGCTGCCGACTTTGTTGATCGTGGTTGCACTGGCGGAATCGTCGATAATCAGACCATCTCGTATTTTGACAACGCGGTCCGCAGATTCCGCAACCGACAGGTCGTGAGTCACCACGATGAGCGTTTGATCGTGTGTTAACACCAATTGGCGGAATAGTTCTATGACCATGTGGCCGTTTTCGGAGTCGAGGGCGCCAGTGGGTTCGTCGGCCAGAAGTATCGCCGGCGACATGACAATGGCTCTCGCGATCGCGACCCGTTGTGCTTCGCCACCGGAAAGTTCGCCGGGACGGTTCGAATGCTTATTCGACATGCCAACCGAATCGAGCGCTTCGATGGCAATTTGACGAGCTTTGGCAAAATCGACTCCGTCCAGTCGCAAAGGGACCATCACGTTGTCGATGGCCGTCAGCATGGGAAGCAAGTGGACTTTTTGGAAAACGAAACCCATTCGGCGGCGGCGAAGCAACGTCTGAGAATAATCATCGAGGTTGGAGATCGATTGACCTTCCAACTGGACGTCGCCAGTATCTGGACGATCCAAGCCACCGAGAATATGCAGCAGAGTACTCTTACCACAGCCTGAAGGACCGGTGATTGCAACAAACTCACCTTTCCGCACATCAAGGCTAACGCCTCGTAAAGCGGGATGCGAAACCGTCCCGGAGTGATAAATTTTTGTGATTTCGGACGCTCGAAGCAGAGGCGAACTCTGCAATGCGTCCTGAATCGTTGACTTCATTGGTGAAACCGTTTCATTGCTTCGTCAAACAAATGCCTGGCAGCTCGGCCGCTCATCATCTTGGATTTGATCAGTTCGGAAGCCACCGACTCGACCGCTTCCCAGTGGCCGGGTTGGTCAAGGTGATGCTGTGTCTTGCCCAATAGTCGTCGCTCGAGGCGTTCGGCTTTCTGCTCCGTATCGACACGTGCGAGAGATAACCGACGCAGTGCACGCAGGTCTTGCTGAGCTCCGCCCCAGTTGTATTCACCCGTGTACCTGGCTTCACTCACCAGACCGCCTAGCAAGATGAGTGCTTCGATTTCGAAGTAATCTTGCTTGCGTCCATTGCGACCTTTGCCCAACTGTACTGCACCCAATCGAATGGAATTGCGCACGATCGAGAGTTTTTCAACGGAACGTCCCAATGACAAGGCTATGACGGCATGTCCCGCTTCGTGGTATGCCGTCGCTGCAGAGGATTCGTCTTGCAAAAGCTCTTCGGTTGGTTGGACCACCGACGATGGATGGGGTTGATCGTTCATATCGATTGACGTGTTGCCTTATCGCCCCATCTCGTCTGCCAGGTGTGGAGCGTTGTAGATTGATCGCAAGCTTTCAAGAACTCCGGCAATGTGAACGGCAACAGCCCTGGAAACGTTGTCGGTGTAGTAGAAATCAGCGGTCAAGCTTTCGATGTTGCCATCAAAGATGATTCCAACCATGGCGCCATCGCGGGAAACCACCGGCGACCCAGAATTGCCACCGATAATATCGGCGGTGCATACAAAGTTGAAGGGCGTGTCGGCGTTCATCTTGCTTTTGGCGGTATGCCAACTCTCGGGCAATACCCAGGGATCCTTTTCCAAGTGAAGCGACTCGTGACTAAACGCGCCGCCCAGGGTCGTTTGAGCAGGGATCTTTTTTCCTTCGGTTTCGTAGCCTAAAACCTTTCCAAAAGCCAATCGAAGTGTGAACGTCGCATCGGGATAAACAGAGTCACCTCCCACGGCAAACTTTGCCTCCGTTACCTTCGCATACGCTTGTCTTTCTTGTTCTTCTAGGCTGTCGGTGGCTTCGTGAACGCGTCGGTACTCGCTCTCGAACGATTTCGCCAAGAGTATAAGAGGATCCTTCGATTCCGAGATGGCTTGGGTGCCGCCTTCGGATATCCGCTTCCGCTCCGAAACTGCGGTCAGTTTCGTGCCCGCGATGATTTCGGCTGCACGTTGTTTGGGGCTCTTGCCCGCCAGCGCTGCTATTACCAATGGGTCGTTTGCGCCACGATCATCGATGAGTCGAGCAAGCTCATCCGCGAGCTGAAGCCTCTCCAAGTCCTCGTAGATTGGAGCTTCGGAGAGAAGCTCTTGGAGAAGCGATTCGCGATTGCTATCTCGAAATTCTCGCAGCCGATCACCGTTCGATTTGCGGTCCTCGCTCGCCATGAGAGTCAGCGTTTCAGCGATTCCATAGAGTCGGCTTCGAAGAGTTGCTCCTTGGGTCAACAACTCACGACGCTTTTCTAACGACGCGCGGATTTGTTCCCAAGCCTTCGTCAATGGTGCCAGCTTGCGATCTTGTGAGAGGCGGCTTAAAAGTTCGGTCTCCTGCTGTTTCTTGGAGGCGGTAAAGCTTGGATCTTGGAGACCTGCGAGCATTCCCGTATAAGCCTTGCGAGAGTTCTGTATACCGAACAAATCATCGCGAGAACGGCGCTGCTGTTCTGGGCCAGCCAACGCATATTGCTGCATGAGGATCTCTTTGCGGCGGAGCAAATTCATGGTGCGAGGCATAGCCACATCGCGTTGATATTCAATCGCATCGTGAGTGAAAATTCGACGCGTGCGACCTGGGTTGCCGGAGACGAAGACAAGGTCTTGGTCGCGTGCTCCCTTGGGATCCATCTTGAGGAAATGTTCGATCACGGCCGGCTTGCCATTCTCGTAAACGCGGAAAAGCGTTACATCCAGACAGAAGCGAGGGTACTCAAAGTTGTCAGCGTCGCCACCAAAGAATGCCGCTCCTGCTTCGGGCGCCCATACGAGTCGAACATCTGTATACTTTTTGTAACGATACAAATGATAGCGGCCTCCACCGTAAAGGGTGACGACATCGCTCCGTAAGCCTGTTGCGTCGAGAGATTCTTTTTCGATGGATGCCATCTTGGCTTGACGAGCTTTCGCCGCTTCTTGCACAGTCATGCTTTCTTTGATCGAAGCGTTAACCCTTTCCGTAACGTCCTCTATGGAAATCAGTTGATTGAGCTCTAAGTCTGGAGTCTTGATTTCATCCGCTGTCGAAGCAGCTAGAAAACCATTCTCGTTGTAGTTGTGTTCTGCCGTTGAGAGCTTGTAGAGGGTATCGGATGCAACGTGATGATTGGTCAGCACTAGACCTTGCGAAGAAACAAACGAAGCCGATCCGCCCGAATTAAAGCGAACGCTCGAAAGCATCAGGTGATCAAGCCATGGTTGACTAGGTTCGAAACCGTGAATGGCTTGCAATTGTTTTGTCGGGGTCGCATTGAACAACCACATTCCCTCGTCGCCGCTCGAAGTCATTGGGACAGCAGAAACAAGCAGGAGAGTCACGACGCCTATCCACTTTTGACTTCCAATCAAACCAAGGGGTTGAGTGTTCACGGTCTTCCGTCCAATGAGTTAAAAAATTGACGCAGGGATCGCGTTTACGCCCGCGTGCGTACGAGTTTGGTAGTAACACGAATAGAAGTATAGCAGAGCATCGGGAAGTGCTAGGACCGTTCGCCCTTTTGGGATTTCATGCGCAGCTTTCGTTCGCGAATATGTTTTGCCGTTAGATCTGCAATTTTTGCGACATAAAGCAGGCCAAAAACCGCAAGGCAAATCCCTATAACAAACCCGACTAGAACAAGAAATTGGGTGCCGAACCAGCGATCCAGGTAATGGCCGGCAATGCCGGGAATGACCATTAAGACCATGACAGCTACGGCTCGCGATATTGCATTCGTGTTGCCTTGTGCTTCGATCCTCGCCAAATCCGTTTCAGAATACGATTCTTCTTCCTCAGAACTATCATTTCTTTCCGTCATGAGCACTCCAGTATTGATATTCGAACCAGAAAGTCTTTTGGTAAGTAGTCATTTTGGGGGCTAAAGCCTAGAAATGACCTCCTCCGGTGAGCATAATCAAAGCCGGTCATTCGCGGGCGTTGCTCAAAAACCGGCCAATTTTTTTTCGCCAAAAAAGCAGATCACTCGCAATTGTGGCGACTTGCTGCTTACCCATGGATGGTTGATTCCACCCCATGGCATACGGAGTTTCCATTGAATACCTCGAAAAACAAGCCCACAAGCGTGAAAAAACAGCCCCCGTCCATTCGCAAACCGGGCAAATCCGCAGGCAAGTCCTTGCCAAAATCGGCTGGAAACTCGTCACTTAGCCCAAAGAAACCGTCAAAAACCAAGGCTAGCGTCAAGAAAGGAGCAATTCCCAAGAAGCCAGATAGCAAATCTGCAGCCCGAACAGTCAACAATAAAACGATCGCTGTTCGAGCCGTTTCGGCCAAAAATCCGCCAAAGAAACCATCCACACAGGCTCCTAGCAAGGCTGGCAGTCCAGCAAAGGTGCCTAAATCTGTCCCCTCGAAATCAGTTTCTAAAAAGCTTGTTTCGCAACAAAAACAAAAAAACGTGTTGGCACCTCAGGGCAAAGTCGCTTCGAACATTGCTTCTCCCAAATCTACCGTTGCAAAAGCAGGTTTGAAAAACGCGCCGCTTGCTCCGAAGCAGGCTGCGGTAACGCAAGTTACAGCAAAACCATTTAAACAAACGCTCGTTGCGGCTACGGGCGAAAAATCGAAAGCGGTTTTAAAAAAGCCCAAATCCGTTTCCAAGAAACAGGCCGATGCCACTATCGAACTTCCGAAGGTAACTCCGAAAAGACCGTCTGAGCCGATACCGCCCCCATCGGATACAAACCCAGAAATCGTCGCCAAGATCCGACTCGCGCAGTCAGAAAAGGAGCTTCGCAAAGATCTCGCTCAACCCCCAGCCAAAACATCGCTGTCGCCACTCACGCAGGTTCCAAAGATTGAAAAAGGAAAGGATCGTATGATTCTTATGGTGCGTGACCCTTATTGGTTGCACGCCCATTGGGACATCACACGCCAGTCCGTCGATCGTGCCAAGGCTTCGTTGGCTGAGAATTGGCACACGGTCAAGCCGATTTTGCGACTGCTCAAAATGGACGATTCCGGCACAACCAGCAACGCCGAATCGATAGATCGCGACATTGAGATCCACGGTGGAGTTCGCAATTGGTACATCGAAGTGAATAGTCCGCCTAGCCGATTTCGGATGCTTATGGGCTACTTGACTGCCAACAATCGGTTCTATGAACTCGCGCGAAGCAACACCGTTATCACGCCCGTGCCCGGAGGAAAAGAAGCTTCGGATGATCATTGGGCGGATATTGCAACCGATGCCGAGCACATCTATTCGATGAGCGGTGGCTATTGCGACGATACGCAAACCGGTGACTTGACCGAAGTATTCGAGGAGCGACTGAAACGAACAATGGACACCGACGTCCTGTCGCAATTTGGCAGCGGCGCCGAGGGCTCGCTCAAACGGCATAAACACTTCCATTTCGACGTGGACGCCGAACTGATCGTTTTCGGATCAACCCATCCAGAGGCCCACGTTTCGGTCGGCGTTGAACCTGTGAAGGTAAGAACGGACGGGACTTTCTCCATTCGGATGCCGTTGCCCGACCGACGTCAAGTGCTGCCTGCAACGGCCAAAAGTCGCGATGGAGTCGACGAACAAACCGTCGTCATTGCTGTCGAACGCAACACAAAAGTTATGGAACCGCTGTCGCTCGACTCAGACGATTTGTAGCCAAGGCCGTCTCATGTTCGGATCATTCAAAATAGACGTGCGGGGAAAGCTCTGACCGTTGAAACGCTTTTTCAGAAGAGAGCGATGGTGTCAGCTCTTCTTGACGCTTTTTTCATTGAAGGGCTTTTGTCCACCCGTCCCGCAACCCTCCCTCAATTCACCATCAGCTTTCGGCTTCGATCCAGGCTCGCCCAACTCCTCAACTTGTAACCTTTCACAGCGCGGGAACCGGACCGATTCTTTGAACCAAGTACCAGCGCACCAATGCATTTGCTGTGTTTGAGCGTTTTCGTGGCGTTGATGATGGGACTTTCTTTGCGTCGTGACCGAGCGAGTCAGCTCGTTTGGCAGTTGGAAACCTGATACCGCTCCGCCGACAGGTTTTCCACCGCGTCATGTCGCCGCTTTCGATTTCGGCAGAACCTCCTGCTGGACGGTTTCGCCCTGTCTTTAACCGGATCTTCATCATTTGGAAATAATTTCTCAAGTCAAAAAATCGGAATCGAGTTTGACTTGAGAGCTAGCATTTATAAAATCGCCGTCGTCGGATTCAACGGGTACTGCGAACGAGCATCGTCTTTTGCGGGCAAAATGCCAGCTCAAACGGTCTTTAATGCGGTACGACAAGCCCTAGAATTGGACGTCAGGCAGGATGGTTCCTGTTTGAAAAGGATACTGCGGATGAATGATTTCATCTGCGGACTCGCATGGTTTAGGAGTTTGCGATGAAAATAGCGCACGAAGTTGCTATGTTCGAAGATTCGGTCGCGCATTCGGTCGAAGGCAGGCTTCGCCAAAGGATTGGCAAAGATCGGATGGATCTTTGGTTTGGTGGTGGTGCCAAGTGGACGCAAATCGGGCATAATGTGATCGGGATCGAGGTTGCTAGCTCGTTCATTGCAGATTGCGTCTCCAAGATGTTTCGAGACGATCTTCAGGCTGCGATTCTAGAGACAGCTGGCAACGGTTTCGGATTCCAAATCTCAGTTGCTTCTGCGTCGGAATCAACTTTGACAGACGATCGTCCCCAGCCTAGTCACTCACCGAAGTCACCTGTGCTCGCCTCCACCCTGACTATTCCGCCAATTGCCACGCGAAACGAATCCGACAGGCTCGATGCTCGTTCGCGCGAGCCTATGAAATTGGAGGGTAAATCTGTGTTGAGAGTTGTTCGCGACGGAACGCCAGATCGCGATGACGAGCATCACGACTCAACGGTCTCGTCATCCGAAATTCACGTCGACCGACTGGTTGAGATTCGCCGCGAGAACGAAAAGCGATGGGACGAGTTTGTCGCGGGAGATCACAATAGGCTAGCGTTTACGGCTGGCCAAATGGTGTTGGAGCGGCCTGGGCAAATCAATCCGTTGCTCATTCATGGTCCAAGTGGAACGGGCAAATCGCACCTTGCGATCGGGCTGGCACACAAGATGCGTATGGTGCACCGCATGCGCCGCGTCTTAGTACTTACTGCCGAGCAGTTTACGATCGAGTATATGGAAAGCGCTCGCGGTGGTGGTTTCGCAAACTTTCGCAGCAAGTATCGCGATGTCGAAGGAATCGTCATCGATGACATTCAATTTTTTCTCGGTAAAGCAGGTACTCTCGCTGAGCTTCGCAATTCCATCGATATGTTACTGCGTGAAAAGCGACAAGTCATTTTGGTCGCAGACCGAGGCCTAAAGGAGTTGTCGGGGCTCGGTGCGGATCTGTATGCTCGACTGTCAGGCGGCATGGCTTGCGCCATCGATCCCCTCGATGCTAAAACGCGAGGGAATGTATTGGCCAAGATTTGCAAAAAGCGAAACATCGACTTAGCAGACTCAACGCTCAACCATTTATCTCAACATTGCAGTGGAGATGCAAGAGTTTTGCAAGGTGTGGCACACCGCCTAGGAGCGCAGCAGCGTGTACTTGGCCGTGCATTGACCGAGGACGAGGCGGTTCGATGCACTTTGGATTTGATTCGAGCATGCCAACCCGTTGTTCGAATGAATGATATTGAAAAAGTAGTTTGCGAAGCGTTTGGTCTCGAAGAAAAGATGCTTAGAGCCAAAAGCAAGTGTCAGAGCATTAGCCAACCCAGAATGCTGGCTATGTTCTTGGCCCGTAAATACACTCGCACCGCACTCTCGGAAATTGGCGAATACTTCGGCAATCGCCAGCATTCAACCGTGATCTCGGCTCAGAAAAAAGTCGAGCAATGGATTGAATCGGATGGGCTTATCGGATGTGGTCGAGGCCAGATCGGTGTGCGAGAGATCCTCCGAAATCTCGAGGCAACCTTGCAAGTCGGCTAATTGCAAGTCGGCTGATGCGACACAGCCGACAAAAGGCACAGACACGCTTCGCCGTGCCGTTCGCAGTTAAGCTTTTGCTAGACTAGTACTCCAGGTGGACGGCACATGGAATGTACCTACTACTTTGACTTTGGTCGGCTGTGTCTATTGCAGCCATGCTTTCACTTCGTATTCGATTTGATCGTGATCGATTTCTTCATGGGCCAGGAGTAGGTCTTGAACGGCCGCGACTGCGGCCCAATAACGGTCCTGGGAGAGGGTATGATGGAGCTCAGCTACGATTTGCTCGAGCATTGCTAGGCATCGAACATCGCTTCCAGAATTCGAACGAGCTCCAGAATTCGAACGAGCTCCAGAACTCGAACGAGCCCCAGAAATCGAACGAGCCCCAGAAATCGAACGAGCCCCAGAAATCGAACAAGCGAGCGTCCAAGCTTGTTTCCAGTCTTCGGACCATTCCGGCACAAGGCCCGGATGGAGGGGTTCCGATCGATAAATCATTTCGGCAACGGGTCCAGCTAAAACGACTGCTAATTGATCGGCAATCGAACTGCCAGCGGGCCAATGGATTTCGACGTGACCGTGCAAATGCTTCTCCTCGGGAGTGATCGAGGCAATCGAGGCTTTTGCACCACAAATAACGGCCATCACGCAGTGACCCGCCTCGTGATAGGCAGTTCGGAGCTGTTCTTCGTCGTCGTGGCGAATCATGCTGGCAAGCAAAGAGTGGAACGTTGACTGTTCTTTTTTAAGCGGACCTTATTTGACAGGCTCGCTCTTTGTCCCTTCCTGAATCGCAAAGATGCGGTTGCGGTTTGCGATATAGATCGTTTCGTTGGCTGCGATAGGGGTTGTGTATAGCGCCGAACCCAGATTGATCTCCGCGATAAGCTTCTTCGTAGCGGAAAGTTCGAAGATCGAGATATCACCATCTTCGTCGCCAATGTAAATCTTGCCGTCTGCAACCAACGGGGATGCCCAGGATGCAGCCAACATGTCGTGCGTCCAGTGAGCTTCACCTGTTTTCGCATTCAAGCAATGGAGCATTCCACTAAAGTCGGCGATAAACAACAGATTGTCCTTGATCGTGACTGTCCCGCACGTTCGGTGCATCGTTGTTTCGAACTCTTTCGCGTCACTCCCAACGTAATGCCACACAACCGCAGAGTTTTTATTGTCGCGTTCGACATCCCCGTCGGCAGCCACCAACGCTTGCTTGCGTTTTGGGGCAATTGTTTTGGTCATATCTTTAGAGTTGTAAACGAGTGTTGGGCTGACATCGCCGCGTTTGGTTGGGTCGATGCACCAAAGATGCCCGCCCCCTTCACCGTGTTCAGGATCTTCACCAACGGCGACATAAACCAATCCATCGTAAATGACGGGCGTGGCGATGATGTGATTGCGAGTTGCCCCGTTCAGTTTGTAGACCGAGTCTTTTGGATTTGCATCAAACTTCCAGAGCATTTTGGCTTTGCCGTTGTCACCTGCCGGATCGAAGCTGTACAGCCAGCCATCGCCACCGCCGAAAATGACCTGCTCTTGACCGCCGAGTACCGCCGACGCAGGAGAGGACCATTGCCCATGCAAAATATTGGCTCCCGGCGTGTTGTCTGTCCACAGCACCGAGCCGGTTAGCCTGTTCATGCAAATAAAACTCGGGGCTTTTTCTTCGGGGACCGTCAAGTGACCGTCATCGACACCATTGGACGTGTTGACAAACAGCAGGTCGCCCACGCAAGTTACCGAGCAGCTGCACATGTTGTGTTGAGACACATTTAATTGAGACATCATGTCCAATTTCCAAACCACGTCGGCTTCGTCTTTGTTTTCGTTGGGCTCTTTGTTGAATCCGTCGTTTTCACCATCCAAAAAGCCTTCTGTATCAAGACAAACGACTTCGCCTCGACTGCTGACGTACCACAATCGATCTCCATCGATCAACGGTGCGCAGCAGATTCCTTGATTGGGCCAGTCATGAACCCGGCCAGTAGGAAGCTTTTCGCTGCTATGTTGCCAAAGAAACTTTCCGTCCTTTTCGTCAAAGCAGACGAGAACACCTAGATCCACCGTGGCTGGATAACGTTTGATGTAGCCGCTGCCGTTATTTGTACCTACGTATACCTTATTGTTTGCAACGACCGGATTGCCGTAGGTTTCTGATCCGAGAGGACTCGACCATCGGATATTTTGACCGGTTTTTACATCGAATTTGGTTGGAAGCGGACCGGTCTTTGGGACGTTGTTTCGTTCGGGGGATCCACCCCACTGAGGCCAGTCTTTCGCACCTACTTTGAGCTTTGCGATCGCTGCTTGAGCAACGGCGGTTGGATCATAATCGTCTGCTATGGACAGGGACGACCCAATGCAGCAAACAGAAAGAACTTGAAATGGAAAAAAACGCTTTGCGGCCAATCGCATTTGTCTTGCCTTGTGGGGAGGTAGGGACTTAACGAACGAGTCAGGATGCCAGCTTTCTCATTGAAAATCTGGCCATCGTGGAATTTTTATTGTATCCGATACCTTTGCAATCGTGAAATGGATGAATTGGCGGAGTTTTTCGAAGGATTTGACGGCGCCCCGATGGCGTGCCATTTCTTTGACAAGTAAGTTGCAATTTGGTTGCTTGCTCATCAAGACCTAGCAAAATACAATCGAGACACCCAGTCAGACCTGCGCGTCCCACGACTTCTGCAACCGTTCCACTCAGAATTCCTACCCTCACTATGCTAAATCAACATTCTCGCCGCCATTTTTTGTCCACTGCATCGGCCGCAGTCACTGCGATGACAGTAACCAATGCAAACGCCTTCGCTAAAACTGAAAACAATAAGCCGTTCAAGATTTCTTTAGCGCAATGGTCACTCAACAAGCCACTGTTCAAAAAAGAGATAGACAATCTCGACTTCGCTAAAATTGCCAAAGAGAAATTCGGCATCGATGCCGTCGAGTATGTAAACCAGTTCTTCAAGGACAAGGCAAAAGACGAAAAGTATTTAGCCGAAATGAAGAAGCGCACGAATGATCTGGGCGTCACCAATGTTCTGATCATGATCGACGGCGAAGGTGCACTGGGTGACAAGGATGAGGCAAAGCGAACGCAGGCAGTCGAAAACCATTACAAGTGGGTTCAAGCTGCCAAGTTCCTCGGTTGCCATTCCATACGCGTGAACGCTCAGACGGAGAAGGATGGCGACTACGAGGAAGGCAAGAAGCTCGCAGCGGATGGACTGCGTCGATTAGCCGAATACGCCAAACCGCTCGATGTCGGAGTTATTGTTGAGAACCACGGGGGACTCAGTTCTAATGGCAAATGGCTTGCCGAAACCATTCGGCTAGCGAATGTTGCCAATTGCGGAACCCTTCCAGACTTTGGAAATTTCTATGAGTATGATCGCTATCAAGGGGTAACCGACTTGATGCCTCACGCAAAGGCAGTTAGCGCAAAGAGCTATGACTTTGATGAAAATGGGAACGAGACCAAGATCGACTTCCCCAGAATGCTGAAGATCGTTTTGGATGCGGGATACCATAGCTGGGTAGGTATCGAATACGAAGGCAACCGATTGAGTCCCGACGAAGGAATCATGGCGACGAAGAAACTGCTCGAAAAATGTATGGGATAGGATTGGGATAGGATATTGTCAAACTCTACCGATCCGAACTGCCAAAGCATCTTGCTGGTCGACGACAGCTTCATTCTGCGCGATCGACTAGCAGAAGCGTTTCTGGAGCGGGGCTTTCGTGTGAGCGTGGCGGGGACTTGCGACGAGGCTGTTGAGCTGTACCGATTGGACCCAACGGATTTGGCGGTGGTCGATCTGAGAATGCCAGGCCGAACGGGACTAACCGTTATCGCGGACCTCAAGGCTATTCGTCCGGAAGTTCAAGTCTTGATCCTTTCCGGTTTCGGAAGTATTGCGACAGCCATTGATGCCATACGCTTGGGTGCCGTCAATTTTTTGCCCAAGCCCGCGGATGCGGATGACATCCTGAACGCTTTCAAGCGAGGCGGAACAGAGGTTCCGATGGTTGAGAGCGATGACGAGATTTTGGTCCCAACCCTGGCACAAGCTGAATGGGAGCACATACATCGCGTTTTGGCAGATTGCAGTAACAACATCTCGGAAGCCGCCAGGCGATTGGGGATTCATCGAAGATCACTCCAACGCAAACTGCGAAAACGTGCCCCTTGATGCTCACAGAGTTCCCACATCTTTTGATCTTGCTCCCCTCGCCCTGTAATCGGGGAGAGCGACGGTGTTAGTTAAAGGCAAGTGCCGATTCAAAAAAATGTAATTTTTGAATTCCTTTCTGTGCCCGAGGTCTTCGGGCCGTGTGGACTTGGGGCCAGCCCCTAACCCCGGGATTTTTAAGGCATGGCTCCGAAAGTCATTCTCTTTTTGTGTGTCCCATGATCTAATTCATAAGCACGGTCAATCGGAACCAGGCTCTGTGGGGACACAACCTAGTAAGGGATCACCGTGTCGATAGTAAGTCATCGAGAGCGTTTTGAGCCTAGCTCAGAACGCTCATTTTGTTTGCCAAACTTGATCGGTTTTGACCATCAAGTTCAAAATCGTTAGCAGCTTTCTCATGCATGCGACGATCGCAACTTTCGATAGCTTGCCACGCGACTTAAGCTGATGGTAGAAAGCTCGAATCGTAGCGTTATAGCGAATCGCTGAAAGCGTTGCCATGTATAGGATGCGGCACACGTAGCTGCGCCCTCCGCTAATGAATCGTTTACCTTCCTTAGTGCCTGAATCGCGGTTGATTGGGGCTACTCCTGCAAGCTTGGCGATCTGACCACGATTGAGTTTTCCGAGCTCGGGAAGCTTGGAAATAATCATCGATTGCGTTACTGCGCCTATCCCCTTGACCGAGTCCAAGATCTCAAGCTTTCGCTTGTTGGCTTAGTCCAAAGCAAGCATTGCCTGAAGCTCCTTATCGATTGCTTTAGCTTCATTTCGAAGGAATTCGAGCGTTTTCCTGATGCTCTCCTTCGATCGCTCGTCCCAACACTGCTTCAGTCGACTGGACTCTTGGGTTATCAGATCGATCACTTGAGCGCGACGTGTGACAAGAGCAGAGTGCTTCTGTTCTTGTTCGGATACCATGGCCTTTGGTGATGGCTTAACCACCTCTGCAAAGCGATGAATGACATAAGCATCGATAGGATCCGTCTTCGCATTCATGCCGATCCCGTTGGCAAAGTCTCTGACCTGCCTAGCGTTGACGACAGCTACAGCAACCTTGTGCTTGGTGAGCATTCGAACGAGCAAACTCTCATATCCTCCAGTCCCTTCAACAACGACCATAACGGGCGCCTTAGATCTCTTTAGCGACTTGCAAAATGTTTCGATATCGGCCTCTTGATTCGAAAAGGTTTCGTTCTTTTTTGTGCTGGGGCGATAAGCGTCCAGCTTCTCTTTGGAAACATCCACTCCAATGTAGACGTAGTCTTTGGCTTCAGTCTTTTTCAAAATATCCCATCCTAGTGAATTCGAGCTTACGCAGGGCAGCTCTTGCGACGGTTCGGGTTTAGTAAAAACGCCTTGCGATCAGGCTCTCCCACGGCCTCAAGGACCAAGGGGTAATCGATCTACAAAACGTTGGAAGATGAAGTTTCCAATTGTGATTCTGAGCGAATCGCTCAGAATCCGATACCATTACTACATACTAGGGGTCGGGGGTGAGGGGATTACACTGTGTTTTGATTTGGATTTTGATCGTGAATTCAATGTCTAGCCACGTTTCAGAAGCGTAAACAAACCACTGAACCGGAGGCTACCATGTCAGGGCTCTACCCCTCACCCCCCCCCTCTCTCCCCGACGAAGCGGGGCGAGGGGGAGAAAACGCACGGAGATCACGCAAATCCATTGGGATTTCTAGTCTGGCGTGCTGCGAAATGTGGGTAAAGATGAGGCGTCTCGCTCATGGATTCACGAGCGCGCTCGCGCCACGCGATGGTAACCCGTGCCCGTAGGCGAGGCGCCGACTGCAAATCCTCGCTAACGCTTCGGGTTACCATTAAAGCAACAAGACGTTGCGTATCGGGTTAGGAAGCCGCCAAAGACAAGGAATGTTGCCAATAAGTTCACAGCATGGTTGCGAAAGGCAACACAAATGGAACGTCGAGTCCATCGAGGCGAGGTCGCAGATAGTACGGTTGTAACGGATGCACCGAGAAGTCTTATAAATACTGCCAGTCTTTCTTATTTGATTGCTACGGAGCCTCGCGTGACTCAGGTAAGCGATGTAATTGAATGCATTGCAAATCACCGAGTCCTAATTTTGGTACCCCGAGCAATCTATGGATTTTGTTCAAGTTCAAAACCTATGTAAGAACTATCCCGATGCCGCCCTAGGTGAATTCAAAGCGCTCGATAACATAAGTTTCGTGGCGAGAGCGGGAGAAGTCTTTGGACTCCTCGGCCCGAACGGAGCAGGCAAGACAACCGCGCTGCGAATATTGGCCACCATCCTTCAACCGTCATCAGGGTCCGTGCGGATCTATAATTTTGATGTCACCGAGCAGGCGGACTTTGTTCGGCATTCGATTGGTTTCGTTTCGAACAACACAGCGATCTACGACCGTATGAGCGCATGGGAATTTGTCGAATACTTCGGACGGCTTTACGCCTTGCCAGCCGATCGACTCTACCCCCGGATGGAAAAAATATTTCGGACACTCCAAATGGAAGAGTTTCGAGATTGCCCCGGCGTAAAAATGTCGACCGGGATGAAACAGAAAGTCTCGATCGCGCGCGCATTGATTCACGACCCGCCCGTATTGATCTTCGATGAAGCTTCGCTCGGACTCGATGTGATGGTTGCACGAGCGTTACAATCCATCGTTATGGACCTGCGAGATCAAGGCAAGTGCATCATTTACTCAACGCATATCATGCGCGAAGTCGAACGATTGTGCGACCATGTCGCGATCATCTACAAAGGTAAACTGCTCGATACCGGAACGCTGGAGGAACTGGCAGATCGTCATGAACAAAATGACTTCGAAGAACTGTTCTTTCAATTGCTCACCAAAGGGGACAAGGGACATTTCGATGCCAAACCACCTGTTGACCTAGGAATGCGGATACGCACCGCCTCCACCGCCTCGCAGGGCCGCGCACTATGAATTGGTCCCATGTAAAATTAATTTTCCATCGCGAAGTTCGCGATCAATTGAGAGATCGTAGGACGATGTTCACGATCTGCATCCTCCCGCTGTTGCTCTATCCTCTGATGGGGATGGTGATGCTCCAAGTGGCGCAATTCCATCGCGAGCAACACGTCTCGATCGGCATATTTGGCTATGAAAATTGGCCTAGCGATTCGCCTTTGATCTTGGACTCGTCCGATCCAAGCCAAATACGCTGGGAAACGCTGACCGTTGACGACTCAATCGGCGCGACACTTGAACAATTTCAATCGGTCCAAGCACAAACCAACTCCGAAGTCAAAAACAAATCAACGGAATCGTACATTGTCAATGGGAAAGCGGCCGAGAAACTCTTGCGACAAGTTCATTGCGATGCTGTCATTTGGGTTCCGCCCGGCTATCACAATTCTATTTCTATTAATCCACTCGTCATTCTGAGCAACCAACGTTGGGAGCGGTCGCAACTTGCGATTCGTTTGCTGGCCGAAAAGCTCGAAGGTTGGCACCTAAGCTGGATCCGCACACAGCTCGCATGGACGGAATTGGGGACAGCCTTGGTCGATCCGCTTGCGATCCGACAACTGGATGTTTCTCCCCCTGAGGTGAAGAGGGCGTTGGTTTGGACCAAGATATTGCCGTTTGTCATGCTGATTTGGGCATTGACGGGCGCATTTTATCCAGCGATTGATCTTTGCGCTGGCGAAAAGGAGCGAGGTACTCTTGAAACGTTGTTATGTAGCCCGGCCCGCAGAAAAGAAATCGTGTGGGGCAAGTTGCTAACCATTATGTGCTTTAGTATGGGAACAGCCTTGCTCAATTTAGCGAGCATGCACACGACGACTTCCATCGTGATGACACAATTCTCGCAACTTGGGGCGACCGATATGGTTGCATCGCTCGGCCCGTTGCCATTGCATTCGATGGGTTGGTTGATCCTGTTGGTCATTCCCATTTCTGCGATGTTCAGTGCCCTGGCACTTGCGGTCGCGAGCTTGGCACGGAGCACCAAAGAGGGGCAATACTATTTGATGCCGCTGTTACTCGTTGGTATGCCGTTGGTGATGTTGCCGATGATTCCCGGAGTGACACTATCCCATGGTACCAGCGTAGTTCCGGTCACTGGAGCGGTACTGATGTCGCGAGCCTTGATAGACGGCGAGTATGGCCTTGCATTGTTGCACCTGCCGACGGTGATTGCCGTCACGCTCTATTGTTGTTTCCTTTCGAAGCGATGGGCGATACGACAATTCGAAAGCGAAAGCGTAATGTTCCGGGATAGCGAACGATCGTCGGTGGCACAATGGATAAGAAACGTCTGGCGGCAACGCGAAGACACCCCGACGTCCAACGAATCGATTCTCTGCGGTTTGTTGATCATCGTCGGCTTATTCTTTGGTCGTCTATCCCTGAGCGGAATGCCCCTGAGCTGGACAAGCGTGGTCCAGTCG
This sequence comes from Pirellula staleyi DSM 6068, assembly GCA_945870455.1. Classification (GTDB taxonomy): domain Bacteria; phylum Planctomycetota; class Planctomycetia; order Pirellulales; family Pirellulaceae; genus JBKCUI01. The sequence goes on from CAMBSL010000020.1 coordinate 18,544, forward strand.
ACCTTGGTCATTCAGGTGGGTATCATCTTAGCTCCGGCTCTGATCATGGCAACAATGCTCACCCGCTGCGTTCGAAAGGCGCTTCGATTGCATCGACCGCGCCCGCTCGAGATGATGGCAGCCGCGTCATTGGCGGTTTGCTTGCACCCAACATTCATGGCTTTTGCAGCAGAGGTTGGTAAAGAGTACAAGCTTGGCGAACAAACGAACTCGATGCTAATGCAATTCGATTCCATCATCTCAAGTACAACCATTTGGCAAGTGCTACTGATGCTTGCGTTGATACCTGCAATCTGCGAAGAACTGGTCTTCCGAGGCTTCCTTTTCGCGGGACTCCAACGGAATGGCGGACAGTTGCGAGCCATACTCGTGACGGCCGCATTTTTCGGACTTTCGCATGGAGTTTTGCAGCAAACGATTACGGCATCCGTCATGGGTTTGATGATCGGCTGGATCGCTTATCGATCAGGTGGAGTCGCATGCACGATTGCATTTCATGCGACGCACAATTCCATTTCCATGTTGCTCGCTTGGTACTCCAACCGTGGGTTGAACTCGCCGCACTATTTATCCTGGGCGATTGAGCATAGCGATGGACATTTGGCTTATACGTCAACCTGGTGTGCGCTGAGCGTTGGTATCGCAATCACCTTGATTGCATGGTTTGCGACGCGCGGATCCGTCCTTTCAAATCCTAGGTCAAGCATTGGCATGAACGACTTACACCAACAACGCGTGACGTTCACTGCATAACGCGGCAAGGCATTCGATGAGCAAAACGACGCGGAGCGTCGCCCAACGAAGGAAGGGGACGGCAAGCGATTGCGCTTTTCCACAAGAGCTTCATGATCTTGCAGGCATCGGATTTATGGACGAGCGCGAACCGGAGTGAAAGTGCCTGAATTCTCTTTAGCAATTCGCTCAAGTGTGGCATACCCAACTTGGCTGTGCAGCAATACCGTGTGAATCGGTACAAGCGTCTTGCTATAACCATCGTCGTCCAAGACTTGATTCCACATCTCCAGATTCTCGATTGTGTTGTCGGCGATTTCACCGTCCGAAAGCAAAAAGATTGCGTCCGGTTTGAGCCTCATGGCCATGCCTACGGCTGATGATGGGAAAGTGTTTCTGCCATGTTGAATCGAACGAATCCAGTTCTGGACTCGCCTAACATTCTTCGACGTTGCCATAAGAAATTCGCCTTTGGGAGGTGCCGTTCCGAACATGGGGTGAGCGGATGCGTCAAAACTGATAACGAAAAACTCCTGATCCGGTGAAAGACTTTGAATCGCTCGTATGAGCTCTGTACAAAGGGCCTGCCAACGCGTTCCTCGCATCGACCCTGACGAGTCGATTACAAACACAAATTTATTGCCATCTGCTTCCGCCCCAAAAAACGAGGCTCGTGATTTCGATTTAGCCCGCTTAGCAGATTCATTCGCAATAGCTCCAGGTGCGGACTCAACCGCCGGTGATACGACACTGGTTCGAACCGTTCCTTCCGATCCAGTCCGTGAGCTATCCAAGAACGCTTTCACCTCCACGGACGTTGATTCGATCTTTAAATCGAGCGATGGATCCAGCGGCGTATCGAGAATCTCCGGCTGTGGCTGAACGGAAATCTCGAGCGGGGCAATCTCTTGGGACGATTGCTCGGCGGTCATGCTCAATCGCAAAGTCTTACTACCATTGCCTTGGGTCGCGACCAACATAAAGGCGAGCGTGAGACCGATCGCCATGTGCATCGATGTGCTAACGCAAAACGCGATCATGGATTGAAAGCTCTCTCTTGATTGCGGTCTACCCATGCGGTCCTTTACCATCTCTGATGCCCTCACGCTAACGTTTCTTGTTGGAAGGCCGTTCCGGTCGAGGCACAAATCGATACGTGCCTCCATTCTCTTCAGCGACTTGTTTCATCTGCTTTTGGAACTCATCTTGAAAAAAATGGATCACGTGAATCGTTACCTTCGGTACCCCAGCCGAGAGAATGTCATCGGTTCGGTTTTCTCGTCGCAGAAACTTGGCAACATCGACTTTCGTATCACCATCAAACAACAAAAAAATCCCGTCGGGTTGCATTGCGATCGCCTGCGCTAACGCTTCGTTCGGTGGCCACCCGTCCTTTTGTACCTGAACTTGACGCATCCAGTCGATTGTTTGCGAAATATTTTCAGGTTTGGCATAAACCGGAAATTTCTCAACCGTGCCCGATTTCGATGTCATTGGGTCGATCTCCTTGCCAAAAAAGCTAATGAAGTAGCGTTGTTTCGGCTTCATTGAGGTGAGCGAACGCATCATTTCGTGCTTGGCTTTCTCGAAGGCTCCATCGCGTCGCATGCTGGGTGAGCTATCCACAACATAAACAAACGTGTTTCCTGTCGCCTTAGCGCCGAAAAACTCGGCACCAGCCACCAAGTTGCTACCCACCATGGCATGTGCCATTTCAGACGCGGCACCGAGCATCGACGACGAAGCACTAGACTCTTTCATAGGTGCTGTTCCAAAATCGACTCGCAGAGATGGCAATGCGACCTCCGTCACCATGTCCGACATATTCAAATTAGGCATGGAGGGCGTTGCATCTAAAGCTGTTGTCTCAAGCTCGGAGATCATCTCCATGGGTGCCTCCGTCAAAACGTTATCCGCCTCAACTGCAGCAGATACGATAGACAAAATCTGCGGTTTCTTAACTGCCGAGATGAGGATCGCACTCAATCCTAGAACGATACCGACATGCAATACCAAACTGACCCAAACGTGAGCCGCCCTCCACCATGGCCTCTTGTTCCCATTCGGAGATTTACGATCAACAACCTCCAATGCTTTTCGAAGCGATTCCGAAATGGCAATCGGCTCAACCATTTCCTCGACACTTGGCTCGGCACTAAGCTCAGCACTTGGCTCGGCAACATCGCCCTCGGCACCAAGCCTTGCTAGGGCTGCTTGCTCCATTCTCGCCCAAGGAGAACTCTTTATGAACGGCTCCGGTGTCTCGACCGGTGCGGTCCTATCAACTCGAAGTCGCAGGTCTTGATCCTCACGCGACAATGGGTTTGAAGCGAGCTGTGTTGCCGGACTCGCCAACGCCGGATTCATCAACGCCGGACTCGTCAACGCCGGACTCGTCAACGCCGGACTCGTCAACGCCGGACTCGTCAACGCCGGACTCGCCAACGCCGGACTCGCCAACGCCGGACTTGCCAACGCCGGACTCATCACGGGATCGACACCGTCGAAAAACTGACCCGATTTCAAATCGAGCCACTGCTCAAGCGACGTCACATCTCCATTCTCCGCTTGGAGCATTGCTGCTTGCAAACTCGTCGCTTCGGCTCGGTAGAGTGCAGCCTGTTCGCGATACTGAATCGCACGCAGAGACAGTCGCCCTCGCTCCAGCAACTCCTCAGAATTTTGCGAGACAGATTTGGGGACGTGAGACATGGTATCGCTCTTCTCAAGGAAATTCGACCACAAAATACTCAACCGACGATTATCTCGAATGGCGGCTTGCCAGCCAATAATTCAACGGGAGCTTCGCAACAAATTTCTCGTTACCAATCTCTCTTGGCAGTGTCAGACTTGATGCATGTCTATTTTTTAGATTCCAAGAATGCAATCAAGTCCGCGAATTCAGCCAAGCTCATCTGTTGCTCTAGTCCCGATGGCATTACGGACAATTTGCTTTCACTTTTTTCCGCAATCTCTTCCGTTGCAATTCTGCAAACTTTATCCGCCCCACAAAGCAGCTCCACGTAGGAATCGGTCTGCTTCGAAAAAATACCGTTAAAAACAGCGTCGTCGACTGTTCGAATGCGAACCGGATAATAGCCTTGAGACATTCGAAAACTTGGGAAGATAACCGCTTCAACCAAATCACGTCGGGTACGCGTTTTTCCAATGCGGCTCAGTTCGGGGCCCAAACGGCCGCCAATGTACCCAACCTGATGACAACTGCTGCATGCCGCTTTTGCGCTTCGAAATACTTGGTACCCACGGACCGAATCCCCTTTCGGTAATCGCTCCAACCACGCATCCAAGCTCTGAACGATGTCGTCCGGAGGAGCCATTACCGTTTGCAGCATTATTGCCCATTTATTCTTGTGTTCGTCCGACCTCTTACCTAGGCTTGCCATCAGTCTTTCCACTGCCAACGTCTTGGTAGCCGGTACATTTGGAAGCTTTTCCAACATTGCGAGATCGATCGAGGCGTCTTCGCAACGCAGCGATGCGTCGATGGCGGATTGCAATTGCAAAGGTGGAATCTGAGCAAGCGATTGCAAAAGCTGATTTGCAGATTCTTGGGTGATCGTCGAACGGCTCAGCGCCACCTCCGCTTGCGCAACGTTGATTCCATCAGGTGCAACAAGTTGTTCAATAATGACCGTAGTACACCCTGACGTTTGCGATTGTGAAACAGCAGGACACGCAGCCAACAAAGCAATTGCGACCTGTGGCGAATCGAGCAACCCCTCGGCGCGACTTCGAATGGCCTTGGCGACGCTTTCGCGATCTCCTTCTGCAAATTTGGCGTTCTTAATCGCGTTCGCAAGCTTGACTAGCGATTCCTTTTCCTTGGCTACGTTCATCCAAGTTATGATGGCGTTAGCCCATTCATTCGGAATCGAGACACCACCCATGTCCTGGATACAATCTAGTAGCCAGTCTCTTCGAATGAGGGACAAAGTCGGGCCCAAACGTATCCATTCAGCGACAATTTCACGAATCGATTCGTTTGCAATCCCTAGCTGCAATATGGATGAGCCAGCGGCGAGTGCACTGGCGTTTTCGTTTTCCCAGGCAGTCTTTAGGAATGGCACACACATTGACAACCCTTGAGGACGGCCCGTTAAGCACTTGAGCGACAGTTCACGCAAACGAGCGTTCGAACTCGTCGAGCATTCGACCAGCAATGGCAACATCTCATCCGTCAGTTTATCAAGTTGGTTGAGCGCGTAGAGAGCCGCATATCGCTCATGGACATGCCCCGTCTCTTTGGCAACGCGGATCACCTCGTTCGTCGCACCGATTTCCATCAATGCGTAGATCGCGGAATGCATTATAAAGCGATCTTCCGGGAATCGTTTCAGGGCGGTCAAAATGGGGACAATGCTCTCTGCGTTGCCAACCACACCGAGCGATTCCATTGCGGCACGCACGGTTGGAGGAAATTCACTTTGCAAGACCCATTCCAAATCTACCCGAGCAACTCCCCATCGATTCAAACCAACAATGTGGGCTGCAGTCTGTTGGATCGACGGATCTGGGTCCGCTAGCAGAGAGATGATCGTGCCTGCTTTTTCATTGGATTCTGCACCGGCAGTTATGTCGCGAGCCATCGCCCACATGGATCTTTTCCGCTCGTCTGCATCGAAATCTTGGTGTTTAGCAACTCCCGGATTCAAGATTTTCGAACCCTGTTTGTTAGTTCCCCTACTTAGACGATAGATGCCACCGCGTGCAACGAATTGTTCGCTTCCCGAACTCGGGCAACACAAGTCGTACCACCCGCCCGTATCAAACACCAGCAAGTTGCCATCGGGCTCTTCAAGGATGTCGACGGGATGAAAGTCGATGCGATCCGCCGATACCAAGTCGTGCGTCTCCGTTTCGAAACTCGATCCGATTGGAATCAATCGATGTAATCCGACCTTCTGCAAGTTGAATTGGGCAGACACCAAGAATCGATTCGTATCGATTTCACCGACTGCGTCACCTTCGGCCAGCGGATACCACGCGTTGTTTGCAATCGCATTCGAGACCAAGTAATTCACACTCGCAGGTGCAGCAGGCCCCAGATTGGCGATAGGTTGCAGCAATTCCCCCGTGGACCTGTGTCCATCAATCACTTGATGTCGTTTCCCAAAGAGCCCACCACGAGGCGAGTGCGCGATTCCATCTCGCAAGCCATTGCCGGGATTATGCAAAAACGTAGAGCAAAAGAACAGTTCGCCTTCGGGCGAGAAAGTGAGATCGGACGGATTGTCCATGCCGCCACTCATGAGTCGTTCGATGGGGCCGCCCATTGGATGACGACGATAGATGTGTGCGGCCTTGGAGGGTGCGAATTCCCCGTCGGATTTGTCTTCGCGTTGGAGAAGTTCATGATTCTGTTCGGCAAAGGCTCCTTTGGTCCAATAGATCCAACCATCGGGCCCCATCATGGGGCCATGCAGGTCGTTCGCACAGCCTGTCACGGTCGCTCCGTCAAACCACACTTCGCGAGACTCAAAGAAACCATCGTTGTCTTTGTCGGCCAGTCGCAATATCTGCGGCGGCGCGGTGACTAGCAGATCCTTTCCTAACACCATAATCCCTTCGGGGAAACCCAGTTCATCTGCAATCACAGTTCGCTTATCGTACTTGCGATCACCGTCGGTATCGGACAGTCGAACGATCTTGTGCGGTTTAGACTCGAGCTGCTTTTTCTTGTCGATGCCGCGAATCCAATGGCACTCCAAAATGAGCAAGTCACCCGTCTCATGGTACGTAGCTGCAATCGGCCATTGAATCAGCGACTCGTCAGCAACACGTTCGATGTCAAGACCATCCGCCAGAGTGAAGGTGATGTTGCCAATGATTTTCGTCTCAGCAAGAACCATCGAGTTCGCAAGGCAATACGCGAAAGCAACTACGAACAAATTGCACAGAGACTTGGTTATCATGGTTTTGCTGCTCCTTCACACGCTTTCAAGACTCGCATCATGTTACCTGACATAATCTTATGGATGTCATTCTCGGAGTAGCCCTTGCGCAGCAACAACTCGGTGAGCAAAGGATACGTCGAAACATCCTCGAGCCCTTTGGGGACTACTTCGATACCATCGTAGTCGCTACCCAACCCAACATGATCTACGCCAGCAATCTTGACGACATGATCAATGTGTTCCACCACGATCAAGGCATCGCCGGGATAAATGGGATGGGAAGACCGCCATTTGAGCATCGCGTTCTTGGCCAAATCGGAATCGCTTCCAAACTCTTTCTCAAACTCACGTCGAACACCGAACATGTCCTTCATGTTCTTCGCCGATTCCGGAACCACGAATCCCGAAAAAAAGTTGATCATTACGATTCCGCCGTTCGATCGGACACGGCGGAGAATATCGTCAGGAACGTTGCGAGGATGGTTGGCAATGCTCATAGCGGAGGAATGAGAAAAGATGATAGGAGCCGTAGTGATATCCAAGGCATCGGACATAGTGGCCGGTGATACGTGGGACAAATCCACCAACATTCCCATTCGGTTCATCTCACGAACAATCTCTTCGCCAAAGGCAGATAGTCCATCGCTCTTGGAGTCGTCTGTGGCTGCATCCGCCCAATCGAGGGTGTCACCATGTGTTAACGTCATGTAGCGAGCTCCACGAGCGAACAGTTCCTTCAGCTTGCCGATGGAGTTTTCGATGGAATGGCCCCCTTCGACCCCCATCAACGAAGCAATTTTCCCTGAGCTTCGGATGCGTTGAACATCGTTCGAATTCAATGCAATTTCAAAAACATCGGGATACTTATTGACCAAAGCGTAGACGCAATCGATCTGCTCGATCGTGGTTTGAAAGGCGGTACCGGTGTGCCTTGTCTTGGAGGGTACAAACACCGACCAAAACTGGGCGCCGACATTGCCTGCACGCAACCTTGGGATATCCGTATGTAGTTTGGGTTCGTTGTTCAGGTCCGTTTTTTCGATGCGTAGATCATTGCGTTCTCGCAGCGCCCAAGGTAAGTCGTTGTGGCCGTCCCAGACATAACTTGCTCGGTGGATTTGCTTGGCCCGTTCCGAGATTGAAAAATCTGGCCCATCCCCTAAGGCTGATCGGTCGATCAACAACAGGTAGATCAGGAGAGCAAAAGAGAGATGTCGCATTGCGTAGTTTCAAACTTTTTTACGGGATCGAAACGAAAAGAGGTTGGGATAGTGTCCCAACCTCTTTGAAAACAATCAATCAAATTCGATCGAATATTCGAGTTTACTAGTTTGTTCCGGGACGCGTTCGTCCTCCTCCGGGGCCGCCCTGGCCGCCTGGACCACCGGGTCCACGTTGTGGAAACTCAAACTTCCCGCCCTTCATGTCTTCCATGGTCTTCTTTTGTTCGGCGGTCAAAACACTCATTGTTTTTTCTTCGTTTTCCTTGCGCATGGCTTGGAACTTTTCTCTCATGTCTCCGCCTGCACCGCCACCGCCACCCGCGAAACCACTCATTGCACTCATCATTGCTTCGCCATTTGCCTTTTCAATTTTTGCAAGTTCGGCCTTCTGTTCATCGGTTATTTTCAGCTTGGCGGCAACCATCGCGTTCGAGAGAGTCCGAATTTCGTCTCGCTGTACGTAAAGTCCCAACAGTCGATCCATTTGCTTTGGGTCGAGGACTTCTTCCAACTTCCCCTCAAATTTGGTTTGCATCTCTGCCATCTTTGGCATGAGTTCTCGCATTTTCGTCAGATCTGGACGGCCACCGTCCGCTAGTGCTGGCATCAGCGCCGTTCTCGCGTCTCTCATTTCTTTGGCTATTGACTCTAGCTCCTTCTTTTGATCTTCGTCGATCTTGAGTTCCGCTTGCACTTCCGTGATTTGAGTCAGCGAGAATAACCCGCCGCCTCCCATGCCGCCTCCAAATCCACCACCGCCCCACCCACCACGACCTCCACCGCCGGGACCACCACCAGCTCCTCCACGGCCACCTTGTGCCATCGAGAGCGGCGCTGCAGCCATCAAAATGCAGCCAACCAAAAATAACCTAGACAACGCAACAGAAATACGCATTTGGTGACCTCGGGAGAGATAAACGTGACGAGAGAAGTCAATAGCACCCAAACAATGATGCCTTTGTCAGAGGAAACACGACTTCGAACGCGACGTTTCGCCATCTTCAGAAAAAACTGAAAACTTCAAGAATTAAAACGAAAAAAGGCACCGCGAAATCTCCAAAATCAGCCGAAGGTCCTCTCCCTCCTCCAGCCAGCTTCGAATCAACCGCGGTGCCATTTGTACCGGCGAAAACATTCTGTCAAACACACACACACACGCCCAACATCAGTCTACCGTTGGTCTGAAGGGGTTGCAGTTCCCGTGCCAAACATCTGTCAAAGTGGGTTGCAAGGTGCACGAATTGGATCCACTGTGGCACCAATACCGGTTTTCGGACCCAATCCTAGACCGAAAGGCCATTAAACTTCCGCAAAAAATTCTTTTCAGGAATTTTACGGCTTTCATTTCTCGTAAATAATCCCTTAGCAACTCTGCGGTGCACAATAAAATTGCAACCAGCATGCCTGTAAAGCAAGCAGACTGACGATCGCCTCCTAGTTTGCTCCGTTGGTACCCAGGCAACGATCGACGAATGGTCGGACCAACGAAGAATGACGATTAACGCAAACAATTGGTGACAATTTCTCCGCAATCGAAACAAAATCGACGAATGGCTCGTCACCCTGCTTTACTTCCAAGTCAGTACGTAGATACTTGCGACCCGCAAAGATATTTGCGACCCGGTGTAGTGCAGACCCGTGTAGTGCAAGAGACTCACTATCAGCTGCTTGCTGTTCTCCACTTTTAGGAAGATTCGATGCAAACAACATGGACGACACGTCTGGCTGTTTCGGAAATTTCCACCTATCGATGGAGTTTCGAAGAAGATGTTCTTAGGTACAAGGAGCACGGCTTTACGGCGTTGGGCGTATGGAGACCCAAGCTTTCCGATTGCGGTGAAGCCAAAGGACGTGAACTCTTACTCGATAGCGGCATGAAAGTATCGTCGCTGAATTGGGCTGGAGGGTTTACGGGAAATGATGGCAGAACCTTTAGTGAAGCCATGCATGATGCGCTCGACGCAGTCGACGTGGCGTCGCAGCTTGGGGCGGATTGTCTTGTTGTTCTAGCGGGAAGTCGATCAGGCCACACACGCAATCACGCAAAACGGATCTTAACAAAAGCCCTTTCCGAACTAGCCGAAGCGGCTCAGGCAGTCGGAATCCAATTGGCCGTTGAGCCAATGCATGTCGGCTGTGCTCAAGAGTTCACGTTCTTAACCAGCATTCCGGATACCTTGGATGTGATCGCAACCCTAGGGAGGAGCAATTGTGGCATCGTGTTTGATAGCTATCACATGGCCCAAGATCAGAACGCTATCGATTGGTTGCCTTCCATCGTTCCTTTTATACGCTTGGTGCAACTTGGAGATTCCAAACGGGCGCCGGTGGGTGAGCAAAATCGATGCTTGCTAGGCCACGGCAACGTCCCATTGCCTGCCATTGTGCAAACCATCGAAAAGTATGGTTACCGAGGATTCTACGAGGTCGAATTGCTCGGTGAAGACGTTGAGCACTTCGACTATAGCGAAGTTTTAGCCGCGTCATTTCAAACGGTTAAAAGCTACGAGGTACGTACCGACTCCGGGGACTAGGAAAAATGGGGTAAGTTCTCCGCATGGGTGAAGTGTGGATAGGCCACTACGACCCGATCATGCGGTAGGAAATGAACAACCGATGCTACCCAACGTCAGATGCGTATTCCAAGTTAGCTATGCTAGCATGCGATCGCAAAGCGTTGGATTGCTACGACACTTCCGAGTACTAGACCCGGCCCAGCATGAGATTTAGCTTAACGAAACGTCAGACTTCGCTTGGCCGCAAGGCGTTGCTAATGACGGCAATTTGCCTGGGTTCACTTTCATCGGAGGGGGTCTATGCAGATGGAATGCGCAGCACTCCCGTCGTCTTAGCCATTCAAAAAGCTGAGCCCGCCGTTGTCAACATTCAAGGCAACAAAACCATTACGAACGCTTCCGTATCCGGCCAATCGACCAAGCAGGAAGTCAACGGCATGGGAACCGGCGTCATCATCGATCGCCGAGGATACATTATTACCAACTACCACGTGGTAGCGGAAGTCGGACGAATCGAAGTAACGCTGGCCGATGGCAGCACTTCGGTTGCCACCATGATCAATTATGATCCGGTGACCGACCTGGCATTAATTAAGATCCCGACCAAAAGGGATTTGCCAGTCATTGTTGTCGGCAGAAGCGACAACTTACTTCGTGGCGAAACCGTCATCGCAATCGGAAATCCCTTTGGCTACCAAAACACCGTCACGGTCGGGATTATCAGTGCGCTACATCGCGACATTCCCGTCAATGGAACGCAACAGTACAACGATTTGATACAAACCAATGCCGACATCAATCCAGGGAACTCAGGTGGCCCTCTGTTGAATATTGAAGGCGAAGTCATCGGTATCAACGTGGCAGTACGCGTTGGGGCTCAGGGCATCGGTTTTGCAATTCCAATCGATACGGCTCTGGAAGTTATGGCGGATTTGGTGGCAGACCATCGAGAAGCCGGCACACACGGCTTGACTTTTTCTCGCAATCTTGACGATAAGGGAAATCAACTCATCGTTCGCGAGTCGACTGATAACGGTTCCAATCCGAGACGAGAGATCCAGTCGGGGGATCGCGTGGAAAGCGTCGAAGGGCAAGCGGTTCGCAATCGACTTGAGCTTGAACTGGCATTGCTCGACAAGCACCAGGGAGATTCTGTTCAATTGGGTTGCGAACGCAACGGGTCGTTAATTTCTCACTCCATCAAGTTGGCGGGGGGGAGCGTCGAAGCGGATACCAATCGAGCGGCTTGGGAACAGCTCGGGGTTCGTCTTTCCGTCGTTTCTGATTCGGCGTTAGCGTTGGTGGGCGAAGGCTACAAATACACCGGGGGGTTGAGAATCAACGAGGTGCGACCGGGAAGTCCAGCGGACAAAGCAAGACTCACCCCAGGTGACATTATTGTTGGCGTCATGGAATGGCAAACCCCTGAGTTGAAGCATCTCGCGTGGATCCTTGAGAATCCCAGCTTCCGCAGTGCTCCCACCTCAAGATATTACCTTGTGCGAAAAAGAGCTCGCATGACCGTTGCGATGGGCCTTGAATCGGCTGTGCCATCTTCGATCTCCCGGAACGGGTCAAAAGACGTTCGATAATTGGGTTGTCAAGGTTCTAAAGAGTGTATACACTTCGATATGAACGCGGGGAAAACCCGTTTTCGTCCGAAGAAACACTGCCCCGTGGTGTAATTGGCAACACAAGTGATTTTGGTTCACTTATCCTAGGTTCGAGTCCTAGCGGGGTAGCTTTTCGACCTCCATAGCCCGGTCCCCAACCGGGCTTTTTTTATTTACGTGGCCCACCCAAACATGCCAAAAATTCAAGCCTTTCGCGGACTTCGCTATAATTTGGCTCAGGTGGGCTCGCTCTCGAATTGCATTGCCCCCCCTTATGACGTAGTCGATTCCCAGCTTCAAGACCACCTTTACGGCCTGTCGCCTTTCAATTTTCTAAGGCTCGAGCTGAATCGACATGAAGAGGAAGATCTCGACGAAAACACCGTCTACCAGAGAGCGGCCAGAATCTATCGCTCGTGGCGGAACGAAGGAATTTTTCAAACCGAGCCCGATCCCGCAATTTATGTCTACCACCAAGAATTTGAGATCGCAGGCGTAAAACGAACTCGGCGTGGCTTTATGGCCCGCGTGCGGCTTCAACGATTCGGCGAAGGGAACATTTACCCTCACGAAGAAACGCACGCCAAAGCCAAAGACGATCGCTTGCGTTTAACCCGTGCCACACAAGCCAACTTGTCGCAAATCTTCGGTTTGTATCCAGATCCCGACAACGAAATCCAAGACATACTCGAAGCCAAGATCGCGGGCGTACATGGCCTGGAAGCGACGGATCACTTAGGGGTCGTTCATCGCATGTGGCCTATCAGCGATGTCAAAACGATTCAGCAGGTAATGGCCTTAATCGACCAGCAGGATATGTTCGTTGCCGACGGACATCATCGATACGAAACCGCTTGCAACTATCGCGACGAACTCAACGCCCAATCGCCGCTCCCGGATGCGCATCCAGCAAACTACGTTTTGACGATGCTAGTGAGCATGAGCGATCCCGGACTGGTCGTTTTGCCAACGCATCGACTGCTGTCCGGAGTTCCAGCGATGACAACCCATCAACTTCACGAGAAACTCTCGCCCTACTTTGATTGCGAACTGGTCGGAACAGGGCCTGAAAGCGCGGGTGCCGTATGGGCCGAAATGGACCGACTCGACGAGCAGTTGATATTGGCCATCTACTCCAAAGCGTCTAACGAATGGACTAGGATTTCCGCGAAACAAGCGGCCGCAGATCGTATGGCTGCAATCTCACCTGAACACTCAGCGGATTGGCAAGGCCTAGGTGTTGCCGTTTTGCATCGCCTAGTGTTCGAAGATCTTCTCGGCCTAGAACACATGCCGAAGCCCACGTATGTACATCTTGTCCAAGAAGTCATCGATGGTCTCAACGGCCAATTGGAAGGAAATCTGGAATATCCACTGGGCGCAATGGTGATGCCCGCCACAATCGAGCACATCCGAACCGTATCGCTCCACCAAGAACGTATGCCTGCCAAAAGCACCTACTTCTACCCAAAGCTCGTCTCGGGGTTGGTCGTACACCCGCTGGCATAAGATGCACAATTTACAGACAATTCATCCTTCCTCAATACTCCGAAACCTAATCGGAATGTTGATTGCGAACACAAAGGATTTCCTCGTCGTCAGGCCTTTGCAGATGCTATTTCCGCGTGGTCGATACGAGCAGAAGCTGAAACTTTTGCGATTGTTGCCTGAGCACACCGTTGGCAATGACCTAGCTAAAATGCTGGATGCCAAGGGGCTGAAACTGATCCCCGGCTTTGAAAGGCATGATTTGAATCACTTGATTCTTGGCTACGGCATGGAGCCAGAGGAAGAGCTTTGTATGCAAGCCTATTTGGTGGGTAATGCCTATTACAAACTTCATTGTTGCCTGTTTCTTAGCTCTGCTGTTTTACTGCCGTGCCTCTGGAAAACACTCTTCGCTCATTACAAATTAGGAAAACAGAGGGAATCACTCTCTTCGTTGTCGCTTCAGGAATGCATGACCGAAAGAACGGAATGGGTGATTCGGAAGTATCGTGCTACCACTGGTAATGGAACCAGCCCGGAGCTTTTGGATCGCCAACACCTTTCGGTAGCACTGCTCGTGAGCTGAGCTGAGCGGAAGTCGAGTTCAAAATGCCTTCCGTCCGGCTTGCCCGGGCGGAGACTGCAATTGACAGCTACCTTGAAATACCCTTTATGCTGTGCTCTCCGTTGGCCTTGTGCCAGCGGAAGCACGTGAAGGCAAGCTTGTGCAAAAACGTTGCTACCACCCGGATAAACCGGACGGAGTGCTTCGAACGCTACGTTTCGTTTATGTAGCTGCCAGTTGTGGTCCCGCTGGCATAAAGCCAGCGGAAACCTCTCCCCTCCACTATCTCTTACTTTCACTTTCAGAATATCTAGCCCCTGTTTCGAACGCATGTGTGGTTTTGGTTTCCAGCCCCTCGGCTTGGGCTAGGGCAAAAGTTCGTTTGGCGAAGTCGAATTACTTGAGCTGAAAGACCTGAACATCGCTTGCGATCGGGACTGCGAATTGCTTTCCGTCGCGAGAGATTGCTAACGACTGAATATTGGAATACTGTCTTAATATTTGTACAGCCTGTAGTTTGGATTGTTTGACGTCCCAAATGTTCACCTTGCCGTTTCCTCCACTAATGAGTGTCTTGGCATCGGTTGTGAACTGCATCGACCACTGGATCTCCTTCTGCGTTAGCCTGGGCAGCTCATCGCCAGATTTAAGATTCCAAATTCGAATATCGTACGAGTCACCGACAGCCACATACTCCGCGTTGGCCGAAAACGCTGCTGCTTGGCCGTTGGCCCAACTATCGGTCAATTTCATTTCACTAATGACTTTCTTTTTCGCCAGGTCATATTGAACCAGCTTGGAACCATCGGTTGCGTATGCGATTTGAGATTTGGGCTGCAAATGAACCGCCTTAATCGGGCCATCAAATCCGGAGATGATTGCGACAACATCTCCCGAAGCAATGTTCCAACAGAAAACCTTTTTCGATTGATCACCAGACAAAACATGCTTTCCATCGTCGGAGATCGAAAGGCATTTGATTTCCGTGGAGTGTCCGGAAAACGTAGTAGTCTCTTTTAATGTCCCGTTGATCCCAATCGAGAAGACCTGTATTACTCCGCGAAAGCCACCCACAACGAGCGTCTTCCCATCTGGAGAGAACGCGCAAACTTGCAGCGGGCCGACCTTGTTCAATTTTTCTTTTGAACTGGCTTTGGATTTGTTTCGGAGGCTGAGGATGACCACGGATTCATCAATTTTAACCCCTGCCAAAAGTTGGCCATCAGGGGAAAAATCCATTCCCTTTACTCCCCAAGCCAGGTCGGTAAATTTCGCGATCTCGGGAAACTTGTTTTTCTCCATAGCCTCTTGGATTTCCGCGTTTCGGTCGAGTTTGTTTTTTGACGAGGTTGAACTTGGCTCCCTAGTACTTCGCGGCGATGACGCCTTTAAGCTGTTGGGTTTGGGTTCACGGGGAGCTGGCTTGACCGCAGTGGATGCAACCCTGTCTTCAGCTATCTTCGGCATGCTATTGACGAGCCAATCGATCGCTTCAAGCTCGATTGCGATTTGGCCAGCCAAACCGTTGGGGATGGTTCGGAGAAACGAGCTGAGCATGTCGCCCGCCTTCGGCTTTGACTTTTCATCGCTCGTTGCAAAAGGCGAACCGACACCTGACAACAACTGCGATACGCTGAATTCGGTCGTATAAATGGCATCGTTGTTCTTTTTGCCAAAGGTTGCGTTTCGAGTGTTGTCGAGGGCCTTCTTTAACTCGCCCACAGGCGATTCTCCGGTAGCAAACATCAATACTTCTTTCGATACGCCGATTGCGATGCGGATTTCCTCGGGCAAAGGACCGATATTCGTGTCAGAATTCTTTGCAATTCCGCCCATCTTCAAGACTAAAAGGTGAATTGTCACGCCCATGTGCTTTTCGACACCCATTTCGACCTGTCCGGAATCAGGTCGCTTTTGAAAAGTCTTTTTCATCTCCATTAGTATCGTTTCTATCCGATTCGTCTCGACCGCACGAATCATGGAGATCGTCTCCGACTGCTTTCGACCGCTGAGCAAAAGCGCATCCAAGTTTCCAGATTGGAGAGTCGACAAAAGCATTGCCGATGCCTCATCGAAGATGATTTGTTTTGACTCAGATGAAAAACCCAAATCGTGCCCGGAGTTCACAAAGCCTTCTTTCCATTGCCTTTCTTCTTCCTTGAAGCGAGCCATTGCGAAATCGATGATGAACTTGGGCAACCGAATCTTCCAGCTTGATCGACCTGATTCCTTTTCTATTCCGAACTTACTGAACCGAGACGGAACCTCGGTCATTTGGCTGAACTCGCGCGACACATTCGAATCGGGTTCAAACAATGCATTGAATTCCAGCATGAGCTTACCCTTGGCATCGGGTAGCTTTAGTCCCAGTGTGCACTGGTTTGTACCGTTGCCCCAATCTTCAAGTCGTTCTAGCAACTCTTTCTCGAACATCGCTTCCGACTCCGTTTTGTCGAGTGGTTCCTCAGAGAAAGGAGAGGTACGATTCCAAGGTCGCTTCACTTCGTCTAGCAACTCCGCGCGCAAAGACGGCGGAACTTGCTTTGGCTGGAACGAACCAAATAAATCGTATTGGTCTTGGACGGGCAAAAGGAAACGATCCAGGTTTTGCGGGATCTTGGTAAAGTCAACCGTTTGACTGCCGACGACTACGAGCCAACCGTTTCGTTCGATTGCCGAACATGAAAAAATGGAGGCTTGAAATTTCCAAACGCCATCCATTAATTCCGGTCGGCCGATCAACTGCATGTTACGCAATTGCGTAAGCAGTGATTGTGGGTCCATGGTCGGAACCAACAAGATAGGCTCAAACGATTTTGCACCTATCGGATTTTCTCCAAGCCCCCAAAATCCAAAAATGCCCATTGGGCGAGTACGGTCTATCGACTCGGGGACTGCGGCTAGAGCCTGCTGCACCGGATAGTTGGAACCTAAAACCTTGGTTAGCGTTTCGAAGTTTTTGGACAATTGATTCATCGCGGATACACCGCCAAAAAGAAAGGGCGCCAAGCCTTGTCCCGGGTTTTCCTGGCCACGACCGAATGGTGCATTCGCAAAGATGGACAGGGCAACGATTACCAAATACGAGTGAACGGCTATGCGGCTTTGACTCGGCATGATTTCTGACGGTTATGTAAATAGTTGGGTGAGCTATTGGCAGGAAATCTTGACTTCATACCAAAATATTGTAACCCTTGTTTTTAGGCCAATTGCTCAATCAAACTGAATCTAAGTTAATTCACCAAGAATTCAAATCGAACGCCAAAGGCAATCATCGTGAATTGTCTTTCGCGGACTCTGAATTTTCTCGTCATCCGTCGCATACCGTTTCTGGAGGATGCGAGAAAAAGAATCGTCGGATTGTCATTGAGGTGCGCTGTATTTGTACTAGCTCCCCTTCTCTTCGGTACTCCGATGGCGTTGGGGTCGGGGGATGTGGAGCCGACCACTGTTTGAGTAGCCGTTTCAAAGCTTGATCGATCTCTTGAAGTACGTGTTGTGTATCGTTCTCGATTTCTTGGCAGGTGAACCGAATGACTTCGATCCCTTGTTCATTGAGCCATCCGGTTCGGATACGATCTTTCTCAATCTCTTCAGGCGTGAAATGAGGAAGCCCATCACATTCGACACATAGATTGGCCTCGGGGCAATAGAAATCGAGAAGGTAAGTTCCCTTCGACGTATTGTCGACGGAACTTGGCATTGCATCTCTGTCGGTTTCGGATGAGTTGCCAAAGCAGATACTCTGCCGGAGTCATTGCCTTTCGAAGGTGTTTGGAAAAATCTTGTGGTTCTAGCCGTTTCATCGCAGTGATCAAGCCTCCTCATCCCCCCCATTCTCCTCCTGATTACAGGAGGAGAATGGGGGGAAAGAAAGTACGCGTGGTTCTAAATCCAGACTTTCTTGTCACTCCCAAGTGACTGAGGTCACCCGCCTTTCTAGCTCCCCTACTCCGCGGTACTCCGATGGCGTTGGGGTCGGGGGATGAGGACGCGAGCACAGAACAAACCATCTTTGCTTCTCGCTGAAAAAGCGACTTCGCGACCGAACCTCGTAATATTCCCTGAGGCCGATTTCCCCAGGCCTGCACCGTTTATGCGATTAGTTCGTGGACAACCTGTCCGTGCACATCGGTCAGTCGGAAATCTCGGCCACTGTAGCGGAAGGTGAGTTTCTCGTGATTTAGCCCCATCAAGTGAAGCACCGTGGCATGCAAATCGTGAACGTGAACTTTATTCTCGACTGCGGCGAAACCAAACTCGTCGGTCGCTCCATAGGTCATGCCCCCTTTCACACCGCCTCCAGCCAACCACATCGAGAATCCGTGATGGTTGTGATCGCGGCCATTTCCGTTTTCAGCCACCGGGGTTCGCCCAAACTCTCCCCCCCAAATAATCAACGTATCGTTTAGCAAACCCCGGGCTTTCAAATCGTTGATCAACGCTGCAATGCTTTGGTCCACATCTTTGGCCTTCTTCGCATGGGCCTTAATGTCTTCGTGATCGTCCCAAGGTTGTCCATCACCGTAATAGATCTGCACCATCCGCACACCGCTCTCGACCAACCGCCTCGCGGCAAGACACGCTTGTGCGAATTTTCCGGGACCGTAATCCTCCAGCGTTTTCTTGCTTTCTTGTTTCAAGTCGAAGACCTGCTGCGCTTCGGTTTGCATGCGAAACGCCATCTCCAGCGATTGAATGCGTGCCTCCAATGGATTATCACGCCCACCTCGCCTCGCGAGATGAAGCTCATTCATCTGTTTCAGCAAATCGAGTTGTTCGCGCTGCGAGCTTCTTGTAAGCATCGTATTGTTGATGTGGCGAATGACTTTCGCGGGGTCCATTTCGGAGTTGTTAATGTGTGTCCCTTGATAAATGCCAGGCAAGAAGCTGTTGCTCCAGAGCTGCGGACCAACGACAGGCTTGCCGGGACACAACACGACGAAGCCTGGTAAGTTCTGGTTTTCTGTTCCAAGTCCGTACAGCAACCAAGAGCCTAGGGCTGGTCGTGTCGGCTGTGTCTCGCCACTGTTCATCATCAACAGTGAGGGCTCGTGATTCGGGATGTTGGTATGCATCGAGCGAATAACACAGATGTCATCGATGCAGGATCCGATATGCGGAAAGAGGTCGCTGACCTCGATCCCGGATTCGCCGTACTTCCGGAACTTAAACGGCGACATCAGCAAGCCGCCTGTCTTTCGTTCCGTCTTGAGTTCCGCGTTGGGTGGACGCTGCCCATTGTACTTTTCGAGTGCAGGCTTTGGGTCGAACGTGTCCACCTGGGACGGACCGCCATTCATAAACAAATGAATGATATGTTTGGCTCGTGGAGCAAAATGCGCCACTTTGGATGCCATTGGATTGTTTGATTCGTTATCCGAGGCAAGAGCCAACGAGCCATCTTGTGCTAGGATACCTGCCAGCCCGAGAACTCCAAGACCGGTTCCCATTCGGTGCAAGGACTCACGGCGAGAAATGCTGAAGTGTTGTGATGGATCCATCGTCGATCAATTCCTAGTCCAGATACATGAATTCGTTGCCGCTCAGCAACACTTGCGCATATAACTCCCAACGAGTGAGCGCGGTTTTTTCATCTGCTTTACTACCGAGGTACGCCAAGCCGAGCCCCAATTCGACGTCGCTAGCCGACCGGCTGTAGGCGAGTTGAAAAGCGCGTTGGATACGTGCTTCTTCGTTGTCACCCGCTTCTCGATGCACTCTCGCGGAGAACGCTTTGGCCTGGGCCAACATGAACGGGCTGTTCAAAACGAAAAGTTGTTGCTGTGGGACGGTCGTCTCGCTTCGTTTCTCGCTGGTGATGTTCGCGTCGGGAAAGTCAAACAGTCGCAAGAGGCTATCGAGTTCATGCCTGCTGACCATTGCATAAAGCGTTCGCCGATGGTTGCTGGGTTCTGCGAGCTTCGTGGATGGACCACCGAGAGTAGTATCAAGAGTGCCAGCCACAGCGAGCAACGCATCTCGCCAAGCTTCGACATCTAATCTCTGTCGGCTCATTCTCCACAAATACCTGTTATCTCCGTCGATGTTGGCATTGGATTCATCGAACGCGGTGCTCAGTCGGTAGGTCGATGACAGCATGATTTCACGATGCAACGCTTTTACTGACCATCCCGACTTAATAAATCGGGACGTAAGATAGTCGAGCAATTCGGGATGCGTAGGCGCTTCACCCTGTTTGCCGAAGTTGCTCGGCGTCCCTACGATTCCGCGACCGAAATGGTGTTGCCATATGCGATTCACCATAACGCGAGCGGTCAAAGGATTGTCGTCATTTGCGATGGCCTCAGCCAGTTCACGACGCCCGCTGCCGTCTTGAAAGAGCCGCTGATCGTTGCCAGACAGAACGGTCAGGAATCGCCGGGGCGCAAGCTCGCGCTGGTTGGCAGGATTGCCTCGAACAAAGACTTTCATGTCGGCTACGTTAGCTTCCGTATACGCATGAGCGATTGGATACATGGCGGGAGCAGTCTTCTTTGCCTCGTCCACTTGGGATCGCAATTGTGCGAGCTGAGCTTTTTTTTCCCCGATTAGAAACTTATCGAGGTTATCGTCCTGCACCTCCAGCGGGCCCTGTTTGCCGAAAACCTTGCTGATCAAATCTTCGCCGATACCCTTGGACCCTAGTTCGTTTGTTTCGCCGGGTATGGGGCTGGTCCCTTCGACGGGCATTTCGGTATAGACGCTGAATTGAATACTCGCTTGCTCGCCACAGTCACCCTGATCGGAGCCACTATTGTCCAAACCACCTATCGCTTTGAATCGATCGTACCCTGCCGGTAAATCGTAAACGATCACCGAGGGTGCATGCGTACCGATCGCATAGGAATATTTCTTGCCGCCGACACGGATCCGCTTCCCTTCGTAGTTGCGATCGATTTTGGCTCCACCAAACCCTTCGAGCGACTTCCATTTAAGATCGGTGAGTTTTAACTCACCTGCGGGCCCGACCAATCGAGGTTCAAGCCAATCGGAGTGATCGCAACGATTGCCATTGCCAGCTTCCGACACCACCAGGAAAAGTTGGCTCGCATTGCTGATATCTACATCGATACCTGCGGTAGGTCGAATCTTGGTCACACGCGGGGTCAAGAATCGAGGACTACCGGGTACACGACTTTCGTTGGGTTGGACCGCGACAAGATTCGATGTCGCCATTTCATCGCGAACTGTCAGCAATGCTTGTAAGCTTTGCTGAAAATCTTGGGCAATTCTGGCAACGTCGCCCCGCATCACGCTTTGCTTTCGCTCCAAAGCAAACCATGGATCTAACGCTGCAACTTTCCCTTTCTCCTTAGCATCGAGAAAGCGGATCCAGCGTTGGAGCAGGAACTCACTCACGTCCGTTCGCATTGCAAGGTCGGCTACGCTGACCCCTTGGCCGCTTTCGGAAGCGACTTGATAGTCCCACACAGCCAACATGGTTTTGGAAATCTCGCTTACATGCGATTCGGCAGCAGTCGCTATTTCTTTTGCGAGAAACGACTTAACAGCCTCCTCCGATGTCTTCATCTTTTTTTGGCCAGCGTTGTATTCCGCTACGTCTTCGGGTTTGCATAACGGCGCGTTATGGAGTTTCGAGCTATTGAATACCCCTGCCAGCGAATAGTAGTCCTGCGTTGGGATCGGATCGAATTTGTGATCGTGGCAACGCGCGCAAGAGACCGTAAGTCCGAGAAAGCCTCGCGTCAAGGTATCCACGCGGTCATCAAGCTCATCGGCGGCAGCCTTAGCGGCATCGCTATTCTTATAGTATTGAGCTCCGAGTCCGAAGTAGCCGAGGGCGATTAGATGGTCATAGGGACGGTTCGAATCGACGTCTAGAAAATCGCCTGCGATCTGCATCTTCACAAACTGCTTGTAGGACATGTCCGAGTTGAACGCAGAGACGACCCAGTCACGATATCGATATCCGTTGCTATTAGGGGTGACCGAAAACGTATGCGCTTGATCCTCCGCATAGCGGGCTACGTCCAGCCAATATCGCCCCCACCGTTCGCCGTAGTGCTTCGAAGCCAACAACCGATCGATGACTTTATCCATTGCGTTTTCGGATTCGTCCTGAACGAACACGTTCACTTCTTCTGGAGTCGCAGGGAGTCCTATTAGGTCGAATGTTGTGCGCCGAATCCATTCCCCCCTACCCGCTGGAGCTACCGGATGCAGTCCAAGCTGCTCCATTTTTGCTAAGGTAAAAAGGTCGATGTCGTTTCGAGCCCAGTCGGTCCGCTGCACCTTTGGGAGCTCGGGTTCGACAATAGGTTGAAAGGACCAGAACTTGCGGGCCTCCTCGAAGTTGATTTTGCTTGCCGTGGCGGATGCACCGATACGAGGATCAGGTGCTCCCATTTCGACCCATGCGACAAAGTCGGCAATCACGGCATCGGGAAGTTTCCCCTTGGGGGGCATTTCCAAGGATTCATGTTTAAGCGCGTTAACAAGTAAACTGTCGCCAACATTTTTTGCGACGACGGCAGGTCCCGTGTCTCCACCCTTGAGCGTTGCGGTGCGCGTATCGAGCAGCAATCCCCCTTTGACGCTTTTGGCGTCCGCAGAGTGGCATTCGTAGCAATGCTGCACAAGAACCGGGCGGATTTTGGCCTCAAAGAATTCCAGTTGTTGTGGCGCCAGCTGTTGGGGCGACAGCTGTCGGGAAGACTCGGTGGGTTCCTGAGCAACGGTCAGTTGCTTGGAAAGTAACAAGGCCAGAACGAGGCCAACTGTTGTGGATGAACGCATGATGATTCCACGTTGGTTAGCGGAACAGTTTCGTGGGTAGGGGGTAGGGGTAGGTAGGGAGTGACTGGGACGCTCGTGCGAGCACCAAAATCAGCGGTAGGAGGGAGCCAGCTTCAGGACTGCGGCATTCGTAAGTTACCCTCTGCCACAACGAAATTCAATTTCAAACCGCGAGAATCGTTGGAATCGCGTGCGAAAAGCATGCGGTTTTATCCACAAGTGAACCGACCAGCGACTTAAAAAAATCCTGCAAATCTTATTCTAAGCACATCGGTATGAGTCTTCGAATGTAACACACTGATAGCCGAAGGGCGATAGCCCCGGTTCTCGACGAATGTCGAGCAATTGGAAAACCGGGGCTATCGCCCAACGGCTAATTGGTCTGAAAAACATCCTGCACATCGTGCCTAGCGATTCATCGATTCCATTTGTGTTACGCGCAGGTGCTTGCGCAAGGCTGAAATACGGCCATCCTTGATGCCGCGAATGTTCATCAAATCCTCGACCGAATGAAATCCGCCTTGGTCTTCGCGATAACGCACAATCTCTTGAGCAAGTTT
>CAMBSL010000021.1 GCA_945870455.1 Pirellula staleyi DSM 6068
CCCGCGTCGCCTGAGACAAACACAGTTCCGCGTCTCATGCGTTCGCATGCGCGAGCCCCAACATTTCCGGCGACGAAAATGTCTCCGCCTCGCATGCCCGATTTCCGACCCGGTCGCGGAGATGCTAGTGAGTTTTCGCAATTACCTGATATGTAAATAAACCCGTCGTGCATGCCGGAGCCCAGATGGTCACGAGCGTTTCCTGCGATGAGAATCTTTCCGCCTCGCAGTTCTCGCCCCGCATAGTTCCCAACGCTACCGAGCACGCAGAGAATTCCGCTCGCCATGTTTTGACCAAGATTGTCGATCGCCTTGCAGTCGCCAACCATCAAAAGGGACTGCTCCAGAATCGAATGAACATCCGAAATGTCGAAGACTTGGCCGAGCCTTGCCGGCCCGAGTTCGGTGGTTATCAACGTCGCTTCGAGTTCAGGAATCGACAAACTGCATAGCAAATCCGGACGAATGCCAGAACCGTCGATGGTACCAAAGAAACCTGTGGTTTTACGAAGTACAAGCATGGTTTTCTATGCAATCGGTTGAATGAGTTTGCCTCGACACCACTGACTTGGATCTTCGAAAAAAGGACTTTGTCTGGTTCTCGCCATGCATTGACTACCGAGCAACACGTCATTGATCACATAGAATACACCAATCTCTTGAAACTCCCTCGGTTCGAAACCGGTCAAGGTATCCGCCTTCAGAAATGCCTTGATCTCATAACCAAACTCACGTTTCAGCGTTCCCACGGCAATATCCGTGGGATGAATCGCAGTTGGAAAATCGCGGGCACGCTGAATGGTCGACAATTCGCCATGGCCGCGAACCAATTGCGTCGTGGGTGGACGATTCAGAAAAAATTCGAATCGGTGACAATAGTTGGTGCCGCGATGAACACCCGGACTCCAGCGGGTATCTAGATAAAAAGTAAAGAAAAGTGACTGACTTAGTGCATTACTCACCTTGGCACCCTTGGTTTGAACCGTCGTGTGAATAAACAATCCGGCGTCGCTCCATGCAAGTGAGACGTCTGCAAAGCGAGGCTCACCACTTAGCGAACTGAGAGGCGGGACGCGAAATTCGTCACCAAGCTCCCATTCCAGTTGCTCGGGTTTCATGACACTGCGGGGCTCGATAATGCTTTGGATTGGAAAGCCCAAGTCAAAAAGCCACGATGGGTCACCTAGTAACTCGTTGAGCTTCATGGATTTTCGCTTTCCGTTTTCGCCTTCTTGCGAACAATGGTGTACCAGGCAAACAAACCCTGGAGAAGTAAAAAAGTGACTCGTCGATCACGACTTCCTTGCCGTTGACATTCGACGTCTTCGGTTCAATCTGAGGTAGCTTGCCAACTTGCTTCAACCACTCGGCGACCCACGCATTGGATACGACGGACTCCGTATCAGCGACGTCACCGACCAATCGAGCTGCTATTTCTCCAGGCTTAGTTGGTCCTGTTTTTTCTTGTTGTGCAACGCAGTTAAACGCAATGACTGCGAGAAGCAATAGGGATGCAAAGAGTCGATTCAACATGGCCCAACTAAGTTTCGATTTCCCGAGCTCAAAGCGGTATTTATAACTGAATTCCGACGATAGTACAGCTACGTCGAGAAAGCCACGGACATCTCCGGGCGGCTCGCGTCACTCCGCGATCAGGAAACTGAACGTGAATGAGGGAATGGAACGTGTTACCAGCCGGGGGCAAAACTGGCTAAGATAATGCATAAGATAATAACGCTGCGAATTCGATCGCCCCCCCTGCTCGATACGGTGAAAGCAATGACTTTTCGAAACTCCTCCGCGAAGAGAATGATCCCAAACCCAATTCAACGCTTTCGCCTTTGCTTCTTTGCGTTGGCCGGTTTGGTCGCAAGTCCGTCTGTTGCCCAACTCTATGCCGAGCCGCCTCGTCCCAACGTCGTTATCTTTTTGGCGGATGATGCAGGATGGGGAGACTATGGCCATTCCGGAAACGTTCAAGTGCAGACGCCGAACATCGACTCCATTGCTACGGGGGGCGTTTCGCTCGACCGTTTTTATGTTTGCCCTGTTTGTTCGCCGACACGAGCCGAGTTTTTGACAGGCCGGTATTATCCTCGAGGTGGGGTCCGTGGAGTCTCGACGGGACAAGAGCGTCTCAATCTCGACGAAAAGACGATTGCCGATGCATTTAAGGCCGCTGGCTATGCAACGGGCGCGTTCGGTAAATGGCACAATGGCACGCAGTGGCCTTACCACCCCATGGCTCGCGGTTTCGATGAATACTTTGGGCATTCGTCTGGTCACTGGGGCGAGTACTTCGACGCGCCCTTAGAAGAAAATGGTCGCATGATTCGAACCAAGGGTTACATCGTCGATGTCTGCACCGATCGCGCAATCAACTTCATCGATCGAAACCAAGACAGACCCTTTCTATGTTACGTTCCATTCACGACTCCACACTCACCGTGGGCCGCACCGGCTTCGAACTGGGCGGTGTTCAAGGACAAGGTTATTCGCCAAACCGCCACCAACCCCAAAGAAGAAGTGCTTGACCAAACGCGATGCGCCCTCGCCATGCTCGAGAATCAAGATGCAAACGTCGGGAGAGTACTGAAAAAACTCGCGGACCACAACTTAACCAACAACACACTCGTTCTCTATTTTTCCGATAACGGTCCCAACACGGCTCGATGGACAGGCGGGATGAAGGGCAAGAAAGGAACTACCAACGAAGGCGGGGTGCGTTCGGTATGCTACCTGCGCTGGCCGGGTAAATTACCCGCCGGTCATCGCGTTTCGCAAATCGCCGGGGCAATCGATTTACTCCCAACCATCGCCAGCTTGATCAACATCTCGCGAATCGGTAACAAACCGCTCGACGGCAAAGATCTGTCGCCGTTATTGTTGCGAACGCCGACCGTAAACGAGTGGCCGGATCGAATGATCTTTTCCAGATGGGGCGTGAGTACCAGCGTTCGTACACAACGCTATCGACTCGATGATAATGGCAAACTATTTGACATGCTCGACGATCCCGGCCAAACCATGCCTATCAATGAACGCGAGCCGGCAATCGCAGCCGAGCTCATCAAGGGGATTGCGGATTGGCGAGCGGAGATGTTCCCAGAGGCCCCTAGCGAAACCAAGGGAAAACGATCGGGCAATGAAGTTGACCCTCGTCCGATTCCAGTTGGATACAGCGTGTTTCCGATTACGATGTTGCCTGCTCGTGATGGTGAACCTCGCGGAGGCGTGAAACGTAGCAGCTCAGCGCCAAACTGTTCCTATTTTGTGAACTGGACAAGCCCAGACGATAGGCTTGTTTGGCTGCTCGATGTGAATACAACTGGTCGCTACAATGTGAGCATTGACTATACCTGCCCGGCGTCCGATGTCGGCTCGTCGATTGAGCTTGCGTTTGGGCAATCAAAACTTAGCGGGAAAGTAACACCGGCTTGGGATCCTCCGCTCTACACCAACCAAGATACGCTGCCTCGCCCGCCTGCCGAGAGTCAGATGAAAGATTTTCATTCGCTCAATCTTGGCGAAATGAAATTGGATGCCGGTCCAGGTGAACTTAGCGTGCGAGCCACGAATATCCCTGGCAAGTCGGTGATGGATCTGCGGCGAATCACCATTACGCTGTTAGAGTAATTCCGTAGCACAGGCTGCTAGCGCTGCTAGCCTGTGCTTTACCCACATCTTTTGATCTTGCTCCCCTCGCCCTGAAGGAGACTGCTGATTTAATCAGCCGTCTCTGAAGCGGGGCGAGGGGGAGAAAACGCACGGAGATCACGCAAATCGATTGGGATTTCGAGTCTAGCGTGTCTGAAATGTGGGTAAAGATGAGGCTGCTAGCGTGTGCTTTCTAGACTATTACAGGCTTTCAGCGCTTTCAGCCTGTGCTTCGTGACGTTTTTGGTCTGCCGAATTTGGTTTGTTTGGCACGAATAAGAAAAACCAGCCTAACCCAACCATCGCTGAGAAGACGGATGCAATCAGAACCATAACTTGGGAGTTCTTGACGAGGTCTTCATCCTCGAACGCCAAGAGCGACACGAAAATCGACATCGTGAATCCGATGCCAGCTAGTAGCGCAGCACCGACTAAATGCGAAACTTTGACTTCGTCAGGTAAAGTGCACAGTTTCAACTTAATCGCAATCCAACAAAGAAGCAGGATTCCCACAGGCTTGCCAACGACCAACCCGAGAAAGATCCCAATGCTATTCGGTTGGCTCAAACCTGCCAGCCAATCGGAATCAATACGGATGCAAGTATTCACAATCGCAAAGACAGGCAAAATACCGAACGCGACTGGTGTGTGAAGCCAATGCTGTAGTCGATACGAAGGAGATGACTCTCCACCGTCGCGAAACGGCAACGCAAATGACAGCAGCACACCGGATATGGTTGCATGAACACCCGAGTGTAGCATGCAATACCACATCGCTACCCCACCCAACATGTATACCCAAATTGCATTGACCCGGAGCCGGTTAATCAAACACAATCCTGCGAAGACGGTAATCGCTCCCAACAAATAGGTCATCGATAGCGATTTGGTGTAAAAAACCGCGATCACAAGAATTGCACCTAGATCGTCCGCAATCGCGAGAGCCGTCAAAAAAACCTTGAGCGAAAACGGGACGCGACTGCTAACCAAGGAAAGCACGCCCAGCGAAAAAGCAATATCGGTTGCCATGGGAATGCCAGCGCCTCGTTGATAGATAGAGCCGTTGCAAATCGAAAAGTGAATGGCTGCAGGCACAAGCAATCCACCGATGGCCGCGCAAATGGGTAGGATTGCATTGCGAACATCGCTCAATTCACCGGCATAGAGCTCTCGCTCGAGTTCAAGGCCCACCAACAAAAAGAAAACGGTCATCAAGGCATCGTTGACCCAATGTTCGATCGATAGGCCGAAAAACTTGGTGTGAAAAAAATGGATGGTTGATTCACCTAGCGAGGAATTCGCAATGGCGAGGGCCGCAAGGGTGAACACCAGCAGAATGATTCCAGAGGCTTGTTCGCTATGAAAGAACTCGTGAAATAGCTTGGTCGCTTTGTTTTTCATTGAGAATCCGAAAGAGGGTGTGGGCGCCAGTAGAACTTGTGCGGAGTGAGTTTAGGTTCCGATGGACGCACCCAGCAGGTCCGACCCACTGCCGGTCACTTTTTGCCGAGAGTGACTTTGCATCGTCGATAGTAAGCACATCGGTATGATGTCTTCGAGTGAAACAAACTGAGTGCCATTGGGTGATAGCCCCGGTTCTCGACGAATGTCGAGCAACTGGAAAACCGGGGCTATCGCCCAACGGCTAATTGGGTTGAAAAACAGTTGCGGATGTGGTTAGACCCGCAAGCGACTGCGGCGATTCAATACTAAAGTTCTTTAATCATGACATTGCGGAACTGCACTAGCGAGGGCGGGCTCTTCCATTGACCGTCCTTTTTGCTGCCGTGATGTTGCAAAACGATCGGGCCCTTGGGGGGCAAATCGGGTATGGATGCCTCCTGAATGACCGTTTCTCCATTTAACACGACGGTCACCACGTTTCCGCGAACGGTGATTTCAAAGCGATTCCACTTGCCCACCTCTTTATCCGCTTTCAAACGAGGCGTTACTGCAGCACGCACTTTTTCGGGCATATTGGGGTCACGCCGTACGCCGTACATTTCGCCCGAGCCAATCGGCCAGCACCAAATATTCACTTGATGTTTGCCGCTGCCGCGAAGATAGATCCCTGAGTCCGAATCGGGCACGGACAAGGTGATTGGTTTGCCGTCTGCGTCAACCGCTTCGGATCCGTCGGGCAGAATCTTTGCGACACGAGGATTGATGTAAGGAGTCTCCTTGATTCGCCAGTCTGCAATCAAGCTAAAGTCCGTGAACTCACGTTGGGACACAAGCGATTTTTCGCCTGGCGCTTCGCTCATGGCGTCATAGTCCAAGACTTCTCCGAGTACTTTCCAGTGGCCGTTGTCCCCCTCAGGGATCTTCCATCCATCTAAATTAATACCGGTGAACAGTGGAACGTAACCTTCACCCGAAACTGCAGTTTCGTCAGCCCTCGGACCCGAGGTTGGTAACTCACGTATGCGAATGTTTTTGAAATGACATTCCGAACCTTCGGACTCCAAGAAAATATATCCTTTGCGTGGCCAACAATCTTTTCCAGATGTAACTTCTTGTCCATTGACGCTGAGTCGAATTTCCCCATCCTTCGCCACAACACGATAGTGATTCCATTCGGGTGAGCTTTTCGAAAGTTCTTGAGTTGGAAAACTTCGAACGCCATTTTTGGCGATTTTGCCCAGTGGCGTCATCTTGGCACCATGGATTGGAAATATGTCGCCATGCGTTGTGAATCGCTCGTTCTTGCCACTCGCGTTGTAGGCGTTATCCAAAATTTGGACTTCGATCCCTCGCGTAAAAGGGATTCCCACGGAAGGAATTCCATCCCCCCAAAGAAACAGGCCCGCGTTGCCACCTGCTTTCATATGCCGCCACTCAAGTTCCACAATGCAATTCTCGAACATTCGGTCGGTTCGTAGCACACCCGTGGGATTCCCTGTCGAAATGATCAACCCGTCGCGTACCGTAAAGGTATCGGGCGCGACGTTGACCGCTTCCCAGCCGCTAAGGTCTTTGCCATTGAACAACGGTTTCCACTGCGTGGAATCGTCCGACGATTGTGCTTGAACTGAGCAAGCAATTGCCAAACTCATTGCGATGCTTCGAAAGATTTGGTTCATGATCATTTACTTTCCAAAGGATTGAATGCATATCAAAAAAAGGAGAATGGATGCGGCAACCGCCAGGACGATTGCAATGAGCACAGTTGCCGCCAGCGAGACAATGAACGTCAGGAACAAACTTCCTGCTCGTGCTTTGCCGGTTGTTCCAACCTGCGTGGAGCCACGAATGAATGTAACAAGATACGCTGGTCCTACCAATATCGCGAGGGGGATCAGCAATCCCGGGTCCTGAACGGCAATTCCAATCGCAATCAATACGGTCAGAACAACGCAAATCCCAAGTAGCATGGCTGATACGTTGTCCCATACCGTCGAATGCACTGCAGATTCGTTCGCAGGCGGCACGCCTGTAGTCGCGTATGGGTTGGGTGTGGACTTGCTCTCGTAACATAGCCAGCACTTACCGTCTTTGGTTTGAGACACCGCCCCGCAGTGGCTACATACGTCGTTGAGAATGATAGGCGGAACATTCATCTGGCCACCTCGCTCAAATCACCTTCGGCTCGCGACAGGAAAGCGGTTGCCATGTTCCGCGACGCACGCACAATCTGGCCCAGTACCATGCCCGTCGCCCCTATCGAACAAAGCGTGATCGCTTGCGTCAGAATTGGCGTTGTGTGATCCGTATCAAACCAAGTTTTGTCGCTGGACGCGACCAAGATCATATAACAGGTCATCGCACCTAGCGAAGCGAACCAAATGAGGCCGATGCGAAATCGAATGGCTGCAAGGACCAAAACCAAAAACAGCGCCATCACCAATGGGCTAGAGGATCCATGCCCCAACCATGCAAGCAATGTAACCAAAGCCAAATCGATCGCCGTAGTAACGTATTTTAAGAGAGGCGGCATGAAGCCCCCTTTCAACGCGATGAAAACGGCTAACGACAGAAACAACCAAGCGACTGCAGCGAAGGTCACCTGCCGGTGAAACATCCGATCGGAATCGGCTATTTGTTGAAGCGACAAAAAATGGACCAATTGAACCGCGTAAAACAAGGCGACCAAAATCGATCGCAACAACGCCGATCGCATTTCACCTTCATACTCCTGCCATCGGCTAGCGATGTGCCAAGACTTGTTGAGCAAAGGATTGTCCAACGGTGTTCCAGATTGGTGGTTACTCATCGGTTGTCATTTCCTTTTTTAACCGCCTCGTTTAGTTAGGATCGTTCGATCCGTGAGTGGGATAGGCTTCCAGCGCTTTCAGCCTGTCGTGATGAAAATTACAGGCTAGAAGCCGCTAGAAGCCTATCCCGCAAGTTCCACGCGACTATCGCGCGCCCATAATCCGATCAAGACCGCGATGAGCACAACACAAACAAATTGGTAGATCGTCAAGTTTAGCAGCAACCGCGGCTCAGGGCGAAGCCATTCGGACAAGAACCGATACACCAAATAGGCAATCAGGTAGGCCTTGAGTTGATTACCAACCAACCACCTCTTTCGATCCATGACGATCAACACAATGGTCGCGACAAGGTGGAACGCGACTTCGTAGAGCTGAGTCGGATGCCGAAGAATTCCTGGTGCGTCACAGGCGGTGGGAAACGCAACACCCCAAGGCACTTCAGTTACTTGCCCATAACAACAGCCTGCAATAAAACAGCCTATTCGCCCAACCCCGACGGCAACTGCCATGGGCAACGCAAAGCTATCGCCGGTACGAGCTCGTATTCCAAAAATCCATTTTGCGATTTCAACCGCCGCATAGCCTCCTACGATTCCACCCAAGATTGTCTTTCCATCCGCAAACCAAGCAGTACCGTCCAAAAATGCAGACCAACCTTGCTGACCGAGAAACGGAATTTTTGACCCGATCATGGCTCCAAGGAATGCCGCGACTCCGACAGCCGTGCGTTGCGAGCGAGTTAGGTCCAGTCGCTTTTGTCGAGTACGAACCAATCCCCACGCAACCACGACTGAGACTAGCAATACAATCGCGTACGCCAACCGGACCCAAAGCGACATGGCGATTCCCTAGGAAAGAGGGTCCTGCAATCGGGGTAACGGCACGTGGCCATTGCGATACAGCACGTTGTACGCACAGAACGGTATGATGTGTCCGGACGGCAAGACATGATGCGTGCAACACTTCATCACTCGTCGAACATCAAAATTATAAGCGTCCAAAAAGGAAGTGATGGTGATTCGAAAAAGTTGCTCACCGCCGATTTGTTTTTGCAACGCTTGCTCAAAGAAACGCTGAGCGACTGCCTCATCGCTCGTCTTCGAATCCGTTAGGACAGGCAGGCCTTGAACAACCGCTGCTGCCTTACCATCGGTAGAATCACAGCATCCAGACGGTCCACAACAGTTGTTGCGAGCTAGGTATTGCTGAACCAACCGCTTACCTTCGTCGCGGGTAAAAGATAACCCATTGGCGAGCAAGTCAAGATTTAGCTTGGCATCCACGAAGCGAGTTAAAGGTACGAGTTCGCCGTTATGCCGGAAGGCCAACGAGAGAACATGGCAATTGGGATGAGCGCATGGAAGTGGGAAAAAATCTTCGTCCCGAAACAGTCCGTTGGATTGTTCGCAAAGCAACGAGATGCAATCGGGAGTTGTAATGCGCTGCTCAAGTTCCTCGGGTAAAAAGTGGCGTCCACTGTACGTTGCAGGCTGCAAACTGAGACCACTTATCCAAGGGTGAGCCTTGGCTAAGTTCAGCAGATCGCCAAGTTCGTGCTCGTTCACGCCAGCTTGCAAAGCTGCAACCAACGTCACGTGCAGTCCAGCCCCGCCCACGTTCTCAAGCGCCTTGAGTTTGATGTTCGCTAACGGTTCGCCTCGTAACGCTTGATGGACAGTATCGGAAACACCGTCCATTTGCAGATAGATTTCGATGCGGTCTTTGTGTTGCGCAAGCCACTCAACCAAGGCAAGGTCCTTGGCAAGTCGAATGCCATTGGTATTGAGCATGATGTAATCGATCGGCTGATCGAGCGCGTACTCAATAATCTGTTCGAGTTGCGGATGCGTAGTCGGCTCTCCACCCGAAATCTGCAATACGTCCGCACGCCCCTCGGCTCGTACCAAAGCGTCGATGGCCGCACACGAATCCTGAACCGATTTGTGCTTAAGTCCAGGTCGGCTGTTGGCATAGCACAGTGGACAAGACAAATTGCAATTGTCCGTAATTTCAAGAACCGCCACACACGTATGCTGTTCGTGTTCCGTGCATAGACCGCAATCCAATGGACAGCCGCGTGAGGCTTCCACAAACGTCTTTTTGGGGAGTTTCGGCGGCAATGCAAAATCATAACGATCGTACCAACGTCGATCGCTGCAAATAAAATCCTCTCGCAATCCATGGGTTGGACATTGTTTGCGGAAATAGACCCGTT
This sequence comes from Pirellula staleyi DSM 6068, assembly GCA_945870455.1. GTDB lineage: Bacteria > Planctomycetota > Planctomycetia > Pirellulales > Pirellulaceae > JBKCUI01. Next base: position 10,090 of record CAMBSL010000021.1, read on the forward strand.
GGCCGCGCGCTATGATCTTCGCCGGCACGACACTTAAACACTCCGGACAGAGGCTTTGCGTTGTCCCGAGGAATGTGTAGTTTCGTGATTCGATTTGTGCGTGTGACATGCGATGATAAAGCAGCCTAACGGCGCAGCTCAAGTCGACAATCGGAATCGGCGGGTACCGGCATTCCAACTTGATCGACCGGGTGCGTGAAGAGATAACGCCAGACATCTTCGTGAACAAATTTGCCCGCCGAATCCTTAACGGCGGATCCGCCCGGAGTCACGCAACCATGGGCTCGATTGGCGTCTCCCTTGACGTCGGCTTCGGTGATCAAGCGGCGAGAGTTATCGAAAGGAGTTTTTGTTTTATCGACATCGACGATCGGTCCAAACTTGTTCAGGCCGAGCAATTGCCAAGAGCGGCAGTAATGATCGCCCGCCCAACCGGTATCGAGAACATGGCTAAAGCCGAAGAAACGATTTGCCGGAGTCGCGGATGGCAGGCCTTGCCAGGTTTCGTATTGGTCGCGAGGCCCACAAAACATGACGACACGATCCACCTTTTGATGGAGGGCAAATCGAGCGGCGGATGTAGCGCCATGTGAACTTCCCGAGATGACGACATTATCCCAATCGAGGTCTTTGCCGTCCGAAGCGAGAAACATTTCCCACTTGCCCTGTGGGTTTTCTTTGGCAAGCCATTTAACAAATTGAAGAGCACGCTCTTTCATGCCGTCTGGTTTTGGGATCGCGACCAAATCGCTAAAGTCCTCTCCGGTGGTTGCCTCGAGTCGAATCTTGCCAAGATGCATTGGATCGGCAGGGGGTGGTTCTTTGCCGAATTTTGCAAACCATCCGTTTGCGTAATGAACTCGAATGGCATGATAGCCATACGAATTGACCCGCTCGAATAGTCCGGGACTATTCCCCATCAGCCAGATGACTAGCTTTCCTTTGGGTTGAACGCGCGTGTCCACGGAAGCGTGCTGCACATCTTGGGATTTTCCCTCTTTCTCGAACAGAAAGTCAATTTCCGGGTGGGCTTGGGCTCGGCTATCGATTGCGCTGGCGCGGGCAGACAATTCATAACGTTTTGGAGTCGGGTCTTGAAAGGACAACGAATTGGTTTGTGCCACAGCCGAACAAACACAAACGCTGATGATGAACAACCAAGCCATGGAGACGACATAAAGTTTTTTTGGCATAGAACGGTCGCGAACGGTTAAAGGTACTATCCTGAAGCAAGCCAGCGCGACTCGCATTTTAGCAAATTATCGTCGTCGCAAGGGAGGGGCAACTCAGAAGGCTTCCCTCCGGCTTCACGAACTCGAATTGCCTTCCGTCCGGCTTGTCCGGGCGGAGGCTGCAATTGGCAGCTACCTTGAAATGCCCTTTACTACGAGCTCTCCGTTGGCTTTATGCCAGTGGAAGCACGTGGTACCGATTGCAATGAAACTGAATCGGTCTACCATTCGTGCCAAGCATCCACCGCCTACTTGTTATTTATTCCCTAACCAGCTCGTCCATCGAAGTCTCTCCGCGTGGCATCGAATTCGTGTTTAGTCCAAACCGACTCCATGAGGCCGTCAGCCAGGTGATTTACGGAGTTGATCTTCTTTGATCTCCAGCAACCCTAATTCATTGTTGGGGTTCTTTATCAACACTCACGTCCCCACCGTAAAGATTGCAATACATGTTTGATTGTTCTACATTGATTGTCGAAGACACCGTTCACCGAATTGTCCGTACACTCGAGCAATCGGCCAAAAGAGGTTCGAAGTTCCCCTCTTCCGCAAAAGCACAGAGAGCGAGCGTTATGAATTCAAAGAAGATTACGGGGAAGGCCACAATGCGAATTGTCTTTTTAATCGCTTTGTGTTTTGTTCCCTATTTGCCTCGCGTTGCTTTCGCTGCCGAACCCGACACGGGGGTTATGATTAAAAAGGTATTCGATGCCGTTGGTGGGGAGGCCAAATTGCTCCGCCTGTTTCGAACGCGAGAAACGGTTAACGTCAGCTCCGATCCGGAGAAGAAGGTCGCAGAGCGTGTATCGGTCTATGAGCCCCCAAAGTACTGGTGGACCGGCAAGAATGAACGCGTCAAAGACGAGGCCAAGCCGGATGAGCCAGCTACTTTTTTGGTCTGGGCTTGGACGCTAGGGATTCTGACTGACCCAGCATCCAAATTAGAGGTGATTCCGGATATCGTCGAGTCGAGCAAGGCTGCTATCGGTCTGCGGGTCAGCGGATCCGTTATGCCGCCGATGGAAATCTATTTCGACAAGGTCGAGAATCGTATAGTGCGGATAGATTGGCGAAGTGATATTCTTCGGTTCAGTGATTGGAAAGAAGTCGACGGAGTGAAGTATCCGGCTAAGTGCATCGGATTTAAGAAAAACACGGAAAAGCCGTGGTACTTCAGCGAAATTATCGAGCTTGAACGGCTCAACGATTTACCCGGTGAGTTGAAACGTAGGTAGAGCATGACCTTGACAGCATTACCATCGGTTCCCGCCGTTCGAATTCGTACCCTTAACCAATGGCCCAAAGACAGCTCGAAACCATTTATCCTTTATTGGATGACTGCATTTCGAAGGACGCGAACTAACTTTGCTTTGCAACGCGCCGTCGAGCTGGCTGAGCAACTTCGTAAGCCCTTGGTAATCTTAGAAGCCGTGCGATGCAACTATCGCTGGGCGAACGACCGATTTCATCGATTTATTCTCGACGGAATGATCGATAATGAAGCGGCTACTCGCAAAACCAATGCCATGTATTGTTGCTACGTTGAGCCAAATTCGAATCATGGCCATGGCTTGTTGGAAGCGTTTGCGAGTTATTCCTGTGCAATTGTAAGCGACGACTTCCCTTGCTTCTTTCACCCAGCAATGTATCAACACATCGCTCGACGTTGGAATTGTTGCGTTGAATTGGTGGATAGCAATACGATTCTACCGATGCGTTCCACGGATCGAGTGTTTACGGTGGCTCATTCCTACCGCCTGTATATGCAAAAGGAGATCGCTCAAGGGCTCCCGGATTTCCCGATCGATGAGCCGCTATCGTTTCTCACCGTAAAGCGTTTGCAGTCTCTTCCAGCAGAAATCGAACAACGTTGGCCTGTTTGGACCAACAACGAAGTAAGCCAACAATTGCCGAAAGTCGCCTTGACTTCGTTGCCGATCGACCATTCGGTCCAGCCCACCCAGGAGCGCGGCGGTCCCGTGGAGGCGGCAAAGGTACTTGATCGATTCATCTACCAACGGCTTGCTAACTACGCACAAGCAAGGAACGAACCCGAGCAAGCTGGCTCAAGTGGATTGTCGCCGTACTTTCACTTTGGGCACGTTAGTCCGCAAGAACTGTTTCAACGATTGGCATCCGCCACGGGCTGGGATTGGAAAAAAATCGGAAAGCCCAACGGCAAGATGAATGGCTTTTGGAATATGGGAACCGACGCGGAAGCGATTCTAGATCAGCTCATGACTTGGCGTGAAATCGGCTTCAACCTGTGTTGGCGAAACCCGCATTTTGATCGATTTGAATCGCTGCCCGATTGGGCGCAAGTGACATTGCAAGAACATGAACAAGACAAACGCCCGGTCATTTATGATCTTGAACAATTCGACGCGGCCAATACCCATGACCCGCTTTGGAACGCAGCTCAAACGCAGCTCGTTCGCGAGGGACGTATTCACAATTATCTACGCATGCTCTGGGGAAAAAAGATCTTGCACTGGACACGCTCGCCTCGCGAAGCGCTTCGCATCATGATCGAGCTAAACAACAAGTATGCTCTCGATGGACGCGATCCAAATTCCTACAGCGGCATCTTCTGGGTGCTTGGACGATACGATCGAGCTTGGGGGCCAGAACGTCCGATCTTTGGCAAGGTTCGATACATGACGAGTGAGTCCACTCAAAACAAATTCCACGTCAAGCAATACTTGACGAAGTATGCGAAGAGTTAAGCACATCGGTATGAGTCTTCGGGTGAAACAAACTAATAGCCGAAGGGCGATAGCCCCGGTTCTCGACGAATGTCGAGCAATTGGAAAACCGGGGCTATCGCCCAACGCTAATTGGGGTGAAAAACAGTTGCCGTTGTGCTTAGTTCACGCAATCAATGAAACGCAGCTCGCCTAAGAACTGAATCGCAAAAGAACCTTGCGAACTCCAGGGCGATGTGCGTGTTGAAAAGCTTTTAGGGCATCCTCCGCGACGTACTCACATTCCAGCAATGCCAGAACGTCGATCGACTTGCGCTCCATGAGCCGCAATGCAGGCGCAATGGGACCACAACGTGAACCTACGACGCGCAGTTCATTCACGACAATCGGGGTAAGATCGATCTTGGTCGGATCTGCGTAAGTACTCTTCATCACGATAGTGCCACAAGGCTTCGTTATCCGCAATGCATGCCGCAGTCCGGCGGAATTGCCGGTTGCCTCGACCACCAAATCAAAACAATGCGAATCGACCTGTTCGGTCATTCCGGTCCTCATGCCCCATTGCTTTGCAAGTTCAAGCGAATGCGAATTCCTTGCGATTACCGTGACATGAGCCCCACCCAGCGAAAGCACCCCTGCAACCAGCATCCCTAATCGCCCCGCCCCGATGACTGCGATTTGTGAGTCGGGACGTATCGGTAGTTGCTGTGCAATTCTCAACGCTGCCGCAAGTGGTTCGGCAAACACGGCTTGACTGTCCGTCACGCTATCGGGGACTTCAAGAAGATATCGCTCGGGGATCGCGACCCAATCCGCCATCGCACCGTCTCGATTAAAAATACCCAAGACCTGTCGGCCTGGATGATGTTCGGCACCCGTTGAGGCTAAGTCAAGCGAGTCGAGGGGCACAAAATTGATCGAACTAACGACTCGCTTTCCGATCCATTTCGGGTCGCTTGATGTGTCGACTACTCCCACAAACTCATGTCCAAGCACGCCGCAGAAACCAAAATAACCCTTGACTATTTCTAGATCCGTCGAACAGATACCCGCCAATCGCACTCGAACGAGAGCCTCGCCTACTTTGCGTTCGGGACATGCCAAGTCATGGCGAAATTCCAGTTCCTTACCATGAAAGGTTATTGCTCGCATCAAGAAATTTCTCCGCAAATAGTACCAGGAGATCTCACGTTCCTACGAATTGGGAAAGATATCGATAGCTTTGCGCTAGCGATTCCACTCGTTCTGCGACGGTCCCCTCGTAGATGCGGTCCTCAACTTCGACGCACACTGGGCCTTGGTAGCCTGCGTCGCCTAGGACGGAAAAGAACTGGCCCCAATTGATCTCACCCAGGCCTGGCAATTTCGGAGTATGGTAAAGCTTAGGATGGGCAAAGACTCCCACGTCGTTTAGTTTGTGCCGATCAATGCGTACGTCTTTTGCATGGATATGAAAGATACGATCGATGAATTCTCGCATTGGGTTAAGATAGTCCATGCATTGAAAAACCATATGCGACGGGTCATAGTTCAGACCGAGATTTGGGCTCCCCAAATCTCGGAACAAGCGTCGCCAAATGGCTGGTGAAGTGGCAATGTTTTTTCCGCCTGGCCACTCATCATCACCAAAGAGCATCGGGCAGTTTTCGATGCCGATTCGTACATTGCACTTTTCCGCCAAGCCCACAATCGGCTTCCAGGTGGTCAGAAGGCGATTCCAGTTGTCGTCTACACCCTTGGTAAAATCGCGACCAATAAAGGTGTTGACTTGGGTCAAGCCAAGTTTTGGAGCCGCTTGAATGACTTGCATCAAGTGCTCCACACTTCGCTCGGCTTCGCCTAGATCCGGCGAAAGGCAATTCGGATAGTAACCTAAGCCGCTGATTTGCACGCCCGTTGATTGCACCAAGTTTTTGATCGAGGCAACTCGGGCGTTGTCCAGTGACAGAACGTCGATGTGCGTCACGCCTGCATAACGGCGTTCCGCTTGACTCGGCGGCCAGCACATCACCTCGATGTACTTGTAGCCGATGGAGACCGCTGTCGCGAACAATTGTTCGAGCGACTCGTTGGGCAGGATAGCGCTAACAAAACCAAGCTGCATCATGATGAATAACGATCCGAAATTAGATTTCAAGGAAAAGGCGAGACGGATCTTCGATGACTTCTTTGATGGTTTTCAGAAACGTAACCGCTTCGCGACCATCGATGACCCTGTGATCATAGGTCAGCGCGAGGTACATCATCGGGCGTATGACAACTTCGCCATTGAGTGCAATCGGTCGCTCTTGAATGGAGTGCAGTCCTAGGATACCGCTTTGAGGAGGATTGACGATTGGAGTTGAAAGCAACGAGCCGTAGATGCCGCCATTGCTGATCGTAAACGTTCCGCCTTCAAGATCTTCGGGCATGAGTTTATTGGCGGTCGCTCTGGATGAGAACTCACCAATGCTGCGTTCGATCTCTGCAAAACTCATCTTTTCGACGTTGCGCAGAACTGGAACGACGAGTCCTTTGCCGCCGCCGATCGCGATGCCGATATCACAGTAGTGGCGGTATACAACGTTGTTACCGCGAATTTCTGAATTGACGGACGGATAACGCTTGAGTCCCTCGCAAGCCGCTTTCGCAAAGAAGGACATGAACCCCAACTTGACGCCATGCTTGTCCACAAACGCCTCTTTGTATTTGTTTCGAAGCTGCATGACGGGTTGCATATCGACCTCGTTGAAAGTCGTCAGCAAAGCAGCATTGTGCTGTGCTTGAACCAAACGTGTTGCAATCGTGCGGCGGATCATGCTCATGGGCTTGATCTCTTCGCTACGGTTCGGTGTTCCCTGCATGAGATTTTGCGCCGGGGCAGCGGACGCTTGCTTGGGCGGGGCGGAGCTCGTAACGCCTGTTACCGCTTTCGCGGGACTAGTCACCGGTGCGGGAGCAGTCACCGGCGCTGCTGCAGTTGCCGGTGCGGCAGTTTGCGAAACGAACCGGGCGACGTCTTCTTTGAGCAATCGACCACCAGGTCCCGATGCGGAAACCTGCGATGCGGAAAGGTGATTGTCGTCAAGCATACGACTTGCAGCTGGCATCACCCTAGCGGGCTCTGTGCCGACACTTTGAGGTTGCGCGGCGAACGCAGTGGTCGGTGCCTGTGTCAAACTTGCGTTTGGAACGCTTGGCGATTGAACTGGCGTCGGTGCGGCTGCTCCCTTGGGAGCCGGTTGAAAAGTTGCAATGACGTCGCCAACGGTCGCGAATTCTTCGCTCTGCCGAAGAATCTTTACTAAAATCCCATCCTCAGGAGCGGAGATCTGAACCGATGCTTTTTCCGTTTCAAGGTCGACCAGGTCCGTACCTCCAGCGACCCAGTCCCCTTCTTTCTTAAGCCATTGGCCAATCTGGACTTCGGAAACGCTTTCGCCAACGGATGGAACGATAATTTCGGTCATAAAACGTGTTGGTTGAGGGAGTAATAATCTACGGAAAAGTATCGCAATATTTGCAGCTAAAAGCATATAGTAAGTGCCGATCCATGTCACCCGTCACTTGGCCGCGAACCCGAAGAATGAACCGAACTAGGAAAACGAACGCGTTATGACGAGCAATCCACAACTTTCAGCCTCGAAAGCGACTTCCCCGTCGCCCTCCCCGATTCAAGCGAAACACCAAGTCCAACTAGGGAATTCGGATCTTTTTGTGAGCCGTATTGGACTTGGCTGCTGGCCTATGGCCGGAATCACTTCGTTGGGTATTTCCGACCAGGAATCCATCGCGACCGTTCACGCAGCCCTCGACCACGGCATCAATTTTTTCGATACAGCCTACGCTTATGGTTACGACGGACGAAGCGATCATGTCCTGCGAAACGCTTTGCAATCGAGGCGTGGCGACGCAATCATCGCTCACAAGGTGGGTCTTCATTGGGATGCCCAACGTCAGCGGTGCGTCGACGGAACGCCGGCAACACTGATCAAGAATGCACAGGAATGCCTGAAGCGACTGGATACCGACTACGTGGATGTGATGTATTTGCACACTCCTGATCCGAATGTCCCGATCGAGGACTCGGCGGGTGCGATTGCTGAGATATGCAAGCGAGGCTGGGCTCGCTACGCGGCGGTTTCGAATGTCGATTTGGAACAGGCCATACGATTCAGTGCGATTTGCCCGCTGGTTGCGATCCAACCCTACTTCAACATGTTTCAGCAGGATGCGGTTCAAGCATTGCTGCCGATTGCGAAGTCGCAGAACATCTCAATGGTCTGCTATTGGGTGCTCATGAAAGGTCTGTTGTCTGGCAAACTACAGCGCGATCATGTGTTTGATCCTGCCGATCGTCGGTTAACCTACCCGATCTTTCAGGGCCAGGCATGGCAAAGGGCTCAGGACTTGCTCGACCGGCTTCGTTCCATTTCAAGCGAGCTGGGTTGCACCGTGGCGCAAATGGTGATCGCGTGGACGCTTACGAAAAGTGGTGTCGATGTTGTGCTGCTCGGTGCCAAACGGCCCGAGCAATTGATCGAATCCGCTCACGCTTTAGAATTGCAGCTTACACCGGAAATAACTGCACAAATGGATAGCTGGATTGAAGTCGAATAGGCAAAAACCGTCCGCAACTATTGCATCAACACAGAGATTACTATCTTGCTGTAGAATGGGCGGCGCAGCGAAACCGAACCGACCGAACCGAATCATTTTTTGAGAGTGCTTGCGATGTAATGAGCACATCCGGAGGTCGTAGGCAAACCGGAACGAGAATGAAACGATGAATTCGGAAACAGAGGAAAATGGTGTCGGCCTCGCCCTTCATTGGAAGATTCTCATCGGGTTGGCTGTTGGAGCGGTTGCAGGACTAATTTGCAACGTTTATCTGGACCCCGAGAGTTCAAAAACACTCTCGGCAATTGCAGAAACGGTCGGTCAAGTCTTTTTACGGCTCATCTTTATGGTGGTCGTGCCTTTGGTATTTTGCGCGCTTACGTTAGGTGTTGCGGGAATAGGTGACGCTCGCAAACTTGGCCGTCTGGGTCTTCGGACACTTCTCATGACGATCCTTTTTTCCAGTTGTTCTGTCCTGATTGGCCTTTCACTGGCCAATGTCATTCGACCTGGAGGGCGGTTGTCAGCTGAATCGCGAGTTCAATTGCGAGAGAAATACACCGTTGAAGCAAATATCACCACTGCGAAAGCGAAAGCAGCTAAATCTCTTAAAGACGCCCTTTTGGACATTATTCCAAAAAACCCACTTCAAGAAGCGGTGGGTTCTCTCGATGGTAGCTCACCTGGAAGTGGCATGTTGGGAGTCATGTTCTTTTCGCTTTGCATGGGTGTTGCGTTGACTGTCATTGGCGACAAAGCCAAACCTGTTTTAGATTTCTTAGATGGATTCTATGAAGCGGTCATGGCGATCATTCGATTCGCAATGCGACTCGCCCCCTTTGGCGTTGCTGGACTCGTCTTTGCCATGACCGCTACCCTAGGATTGGATATCATCCAAGCTTTATTCTGGTTTGTATTGACGGTAATCTGTGGTTTGCTGATCCAGTTGCTGGTTGTCTATTCGCTCGCCATTTATTTCATTGCACGCAAGTCCCCCATGGCTTTCTTCAGGGATATCTCAGAAGTGCTCTTAACCGCTTTTGCCACGTCCTCATCGAACGTAACGCTGCCAACTTCTTTGAGAGTCGTCGATGAAAAATTGAAACTCGATCGGCGAGTATCTCACTTCGTGCTCACCGTTGGATCTACGGCCAATCAGAATGGTACCGCACTTTACGAAGGGCTGACTGTACTTTTTATTGCACAAGTTTTTGGTATCGAGTTGTCGATTTCGCAGCAAATAGTAGTTGTGTTGATGTCTATCCTCGCGGGTTTGGGGACTGCCGGCGTCCCTGGAGGTTCGCTGCCACTTGTTGTGCTGGTGTTGCAATCGATTCAAGTCCCCGTCGAGGGAATTGGAATCATTATGGGGGTTGATCGATTGCTTGACATGTCCAGAACGACGGTCAACGTCGCCGGTGATGTTGTGGTAGCGACCTGCGTGAATCGCTGGGAAGTTGATGATCTTCGGGACGAAGTGGGACCGTCGAACTAGTGCGAGATCAACCTTCTCGGTTGGATTTCAACCCAGAATTGAGCATGGAACAAGCGGTGTAAATCACCACGACGACGACAAGCCATTTAACCGCATCAAGCGGTAGCGACTTGACGATCCAAGCCGCGATGGCTACCGCGGGCAATCCAAGCAGCGTTAATCCGAGAGCCGATTTTGCGTCGTATTTGCCGGACTGAATGAACCGGTAACTCGCGATGGGCATCAAAAACGCGCAGGACCCCATCATCAGTGGAAACGCCGTGGTTTCGGTCATGCCAAGCAAGCCGACCATCACCATGATGGGAGCGTATGCCCCAACGCCGATGGTCATCAACGCACCGAACACAAAATTCCCGATGAATCCTAATGCCAAAAAGCCACCGGACAATCCGATCGCGTCATTCCCTTGAGGATAAAAACCGAGCAATCTCCCGAGGATGAATGCAACCGCTACCAATAGCGATATTCCCATCGCAATCTGGATTTTATGCTTTGGCAGGCTCGTCACGAAAGCAACTCCGAAATAGGATCCTAGGCCCGATGCGATAATCAGAAGCCAGAGTGTGGTCGGATCAATTTCAACAACTTGGATATAGATGAGAGCTTGCAATATCGTTGGCAAAGTGTGCCCAACATTCAGTGTTCCTGGAATTTTGTCGTCGTCGACGACTTTGCCAAATCGAAATAGAGCGGTTGTGACTGCAAACGATCCTACGCCGAGGGTGTCTAAGAAGTCGGTCACAAATCCAATCAAACACTGCAGCGGGTTTGGCCAAATCGAACCTTGGGGTTGCCTTCGTAGCGAGTAACCCCAAAAAAGCGAGAAAAGGATTGCAATACCTGCAAGAAGCACTAGCAGCGTAGTTTTCGGATCCGGCACAATTCAGCCCCTAGAAAATCGTATTTAATAAGTCTTGGACGAAAATGGTTGAGAAGTTCTTTAGGTCGGAACAATCACGGTGCTCTAAAGTGTATTCGACACGCTGCCCAAATGTTCTGTTTGGACAAACTACGCAACCGCACCACGAACGACGTAAACTGTTGATGTTAAAAAAACCATTAGTTGACTGGCTATGCTGTGTCGGGCAGCAGTGTAATCTGGTTTTTGCTGGTGCCATCGATTCATACCGATGTTAGCCAACCTCGCGCCAACGCAAACCGAAAAATTTCGGCACGGCTTCGGAGTCCCAACTTCAACATCGCACGAGCCTTATGCGTGTCCACTGTTTTTACGCTAATATCCAGCTGAATTGCTATCTCCTTGTTCGTATAACCCTTGGCCAAATAACGTACAACTTCCACCTCGCGATCGGTGAGTCCTCCTCCAGAGGGTACCGCTGACGCCGACAGCCCTGTCAAAAATAACCCGTCGACTAAGTCATGAACGATGGATGGATCAAGGTAACGTTCACCCTTTGAGACCGCACGAATAGCGAGGAGCAGTTCTTCCGACGCAGATCGCTTAAAGAGATAGCCTGTAACTCCAAGTCGCACCATATGTTGTATGTATGCAGGGTCTTCGTTGGCTGTCAATGTTAGCAAGTGCGATGTGCTCCCTCTGGCCTTGAGCTCGGTAATCAATTCCAAGCCGTTCATGACCGGCATACTGATGTCGAAAACGATCACATCGGGATCAAGTTTTGCGATTAGCTCCAATGCTTCTTTTCCGTCCGATGCCTCTCCAAGAACGAGAAGGTCTGGTTGTGAGTCTATAAGTAACCGCAATCCATGACGGACAACTTGATGGTCTTCGACTAGGATAACTTTAATCTTCTCCGACATTGAAACTCCTCGTAGACGAAAACGGACGTTTAACGAGTTTTCGCATGATCGGAAGATTTTGCAATCGGCACTTTCGCAAAGATCATCGAGCCATTCCAAGTTGGGTTGAAAGCTAGCCGTCGACGACACTCTATCGTCGGCGGGAATCTTCGGCGGCACAGAAAAGATACCACACGACATCGAACTCGATGTTGCGTCCGTTTCAATCGGCCAATCCATTGGGGCGCACGACTCGATGAACGATGAAATCAATCGAATTCTTCGACGACGGACATTTGGAATTTAGCGAAATCGGCTTCTCGGGCCGCGTCCATGCATGCAACGACAGCACCATGCTTGCTGTCCTCGTGCGCCTGAATAATGACGTTGGGCGGTTGATCTTCGTAGAGAAGGCGAAGATCTTTGAGGACGACCACTAATTCTTGGCGACTCGAAGCATCTTGAGTTCCGCCATTGGGTGAAATGATCGTGTAGGCACTAAACTCATCGACTTGGATGATCATCTTTTCGGCTGGATCTTCGACTACGCTCGTTGGGTTTGAGCTAGCCTCATCGCTCACTGGCGGTTTGGTTCGAATACCCTTTTGGATACTGAACGAGGCAGTGAGCATAAAGAAAATTAGCAAGAGAAACGCCACATCCACCATCGGCGTAATGTCCCACTCCAAATCTTCCTTTTCTTTCTTATGGTTCTCGCCTTTGATCGATCGAGGAGGCCGCTTGAGTGAATCGAAAGTAGTCGCCTCCGCATCGAGACTCTCCGCAACCACTGTGCTAGGCTTGGAAGGTACTAGGGGGTTCAATGCAGGGAACGGGAGGGGCCCAGGAACTAGCGTAGGCACAACCGCACCTGGTTGACGATTATCTTCGAGTTCCGTCGAGCTCTTTTTGGGGACAGTCAACGCGATGTCACACGCTGGGCAACGGACTTGTCGACCTTGGAATCGATCGGTAGTTACGATCGATTTAGAGCAGGATGGGCAGTCAAATCGAATGCTCATTGCGCTTAGTGCTCCACTGCAATCATGATGTCATACTCTGGGTTCATGACGCTTGCAGCAGCTCTCTGAACGCGAACGATTTCCGAGGTACGTACGGATGGCTCACCTTGAATGAGCAGATATCTTTTCTTTTCGTCTTGAAAGGCTTCGGAAATAAACTCCGCAATTTCAGCGGACTGTTGCTCCGGATCATTCGAGAACGGTTTTCCCTTGAACGTGCTCACGGCGGCGGTATCGGCTGCGCCGCGTGATTTAATACAGAGTACGACGGCGTCATGAATGGCTGCCATCTCACCATTTTTGGCTTTCGGAAGAACAGCAACATTTTGCGGTGCCATTCGTGCCGAAACCATGAAAAATATGAGTAGCAATAAAACGACGTCGATCATCGGAGTGATGTCAAATTCGCCATCAAATCCCTTTTTCTTGGTCTTCTTAGTACGCAGCATCTCGTTCCTGCCAGCCTTGACTTGTAATTCGGCGTTTAGCCAGCTCGGAATTTACGCTTCTGAACATGATGAAGGGATTCGAAAAGGCGATTCATACCGAACACAACCAGTTCCTCCATTTGCCGGATTCGATTGCTGATCGATGCCATCGCGGTCAGCAGTGCCACCGTGATTAGCAAGCCAATAAGCGTGTGCTCCAGAGCCATTCGAATGTCGCGCAGCAATTGCTTTGTGGGCTCCGCTGCGGTGGCTGTTTCTAGCGTTTCGAACGCACTCATCATTCCCGCAACCGTTCCAATCAATCCAAGCATCGGAGCTGCTTTAATGATCGTGGAGATCCACGAGAGTCGGTTCTCAACATCAGACATAACATCAAACTGGAAACGATCCATAAGCCAACTTTCCAGCTTTTCCGTTTCCATATCGCGATTATCCATAGCCAGGACAACCATCATGGGGATCGCTCGCTTGTCTCCCTCGCACAAAGTCAAGACGGAATCAACATCACCTGCTCGCAGGTGATGTTCGACTTTATCGAGAAAATCATTCTGCTCTTTCTCGCTTTTAAATCGCTTGTCACCGATACGAGTCCAAACCATAACCATGCAAAAAAGGCCCCAGAAGGCGGCTGCTCCCAAAACGTAGTAGTCAGCATGCCCCACAAACTCATAGACACTTCCCATCGGCCGAAGATCCTTATTCCTCAAATGGTTTGATGCGAAGTCCTAGTTGGTTCGCAGATTTTTATCTTAAATCGGGACACCTCCTATCGGCTATGAGTAGTTTCAGGAGATCATGGTAGGGTTTTTCCCTGTCGTTAAGCTTGGACTTGAAGTGCAATTTGTTCGGCGGTGATCTTGAAGTGATCGTACAACTGATTGAACGGGGCAGATGCTCCGAATGTGCTCATGCCTACAAATTTTCCGTCGAACCCAAGGTATTTATCCCAGCATTGCTGAATACCTGCTTCGCAAGCCACTCGCAACGTTCCGTCGTTCGGTAACACGCTGGCTCGGTAATCCGGCGTCTGGTCATCAAAAAGTTCGAAACAGGGCATGCTGACAACGCGAGTCGCGATACCAGCCGCTGCCAGAAGTTCTTGAGCTTTGAGACAAATTGGGATTTCAGTTCCTGTCCCCATGATGATCGCTTTGGGTTTGCCTGAGCAATCGCTAAGGATGTAGCCTCCTTTTTCTGTACCGGCCGCGTCACCCATCTTGGTTCGATCGAGTGTTGGAACGTTTTGGCGGGATAACACCATGGCCGACGGATGGGTAGTCAACTTCATGGCAGCTTTGTAACTGTACAAAACTTCATTTGCATCGGCGGGACGGAACACGTACAAACCGGGAATCGCACGGCATGCGGCCAAGTGCTCAACGGGTTGGTGAGTTGGCCCATCCTCTCCCAATCCGATCGAGTCGTGAGTTAATACGTATAACACCGGTTGATGCATGATGCTACTGAGCCGCATGGACGGACGCATGTAGTCGGTAAAGACGAAGAAAGTTGCGCCGTAGGCGCGAAGGCCAGCCAAGCTCATGCCGTTCAGCGCCGCCGCCATTCCGTGTTCACGGATCCCCCAGTGCATGTTTCGGTTCGCATAATGGTTAGGTCCAAAGTCCCCTTGGCCATCGAGCAACGTCATGGTCGACGGGGCCAAGTCAGCGGACCCTCCGATTAAACTGGGCAAAAAGGGTGCCAACATGTTGAGGACTTTGCCGCTGCTAACGCGAGTCGCAAGTCCCTTTGGGTCGGCAGCAAAAGGCTTTAGTCCGCTGTCCCAGCCAAGCGGCAATTCGCGATGAATGATGCTGTGGACTTCTGCGGCTTCCTTGGGGAACTTGGCTTGATAGTCTGCAAACAATTTCGACCAAGCGGTGCTTGCTTCCTTGCCTCGTTTCCCCATCGTATCGGCAAATACCTTGCGAACTTCATCCGGCACATAGAACTTTTCGTTTTCTGGCCAACCGTAGGCTTTTTTCGTGAGTTTGATTTCGTCCTCACCCAGTGGAGCCCCGTGCGCATTGTGCGTGTTGGCTTTGTTGGGGGATCCGAACCCGATTACCGATCGGACGATAATCAGCGTTGGTTTATCATCAGTGGCTTTGAACTCGTCAAAAGCTTTTTTCAAGGCGACAAGATCGTTCGCATCTTCGACGAGTATGGTATGCCATCCGTACCCTTGGAAACGGTGTCCGACGTTTTCGTTGAAGGCAAGATCGGTATGGCCTTCGATTGTGATGCCATTGTCATCGTAGATCCAGCAAAGATTGGATAGCTTGAGGTGCCCAGCGATGGAGGCGGCTTCGGAGGCCACGCCCTCCATCATGTCACCATCGCTGCAAAGAGCGTAAACGTCATAGTCGAACAGGTCAAAGCCGGGGCGATTGTATCTGGCTCCAAGGTGTTTGGCGGCGATTGCCATTCCAACCGCATTGCCAACTCCTTGTCCGAGCGGCCCGGTGGTCGTTTCGATTCCCGCGGCATACCCCAGTTCCGGGTGGCCCGCACAAGGGCTATGCAATTGGCGAAAATTCTTTATGTTTTCGATGGTAATGGATTCGTCGCTGGTGACTTTCCCATGGGCATCCACGCCCCGAACTCCAGCCAAGTGAATCATCGAATACAGCAACATCGAAGCGTGACCGCACGAGAGCACAAATCGATCCCGGTTCGCCCATTCTGGGTTTTGGGGGTCGTAGGTTAGCGCATCGGTCCACAACTGGAAAGTCACGGGAGCCAGAGCCATCGGTGTTCCGGGATGCCCGCTATTCGCGGCTTGAACGCCATCCATGCTTAATGTGCGAATGGTATCGACTGCTAGTCGCGAAATGGTTGGGATTGAAGCGTTCATAAGATAGACTTTGACTTTAGGGGTTTTGCCGGAACGTGGACGAGCAGGAAACAACACGATTTGAATCGCGAGAATACCTAATTCGCAACGAATTCGCAATCCATGGTCCAGGACGGTGAGGAATGGTGACGGTAATAAGGACCTTCTTCCGTGCGGTCCCCTTCTTCCGTACGGTCCATCGTTGACATGGGTGCTCGTTCACAAGTACAATTTGAGGTTTTCCCAAACTTGATCTCATTTCGCTTCATTGCTGAAAAATGGAAACCCAACCTCGCCGGCTCGATCGGAATCGCGTCGGCGTTGTTAATTTATTGGACCTGCAAGACCGTTGCGTACGCAGGCAAAAAAGAGACTAGGAGCCCGATGTGAACGTAAACGAGCAAAAAGAAGCAATTGCCAAAGCCGATACACTCATCGAAGCGATGGGCTGGATCCGCAGGTTTCGCGGAAAAACGACGGTCATCAAGCTCGGTGGCTCCTTGATGGGAAACAGCGATGCGATGCGACATACGTTGCTCGATATTATTTTTATGGAATCGGTCGGAATGCGACCTGTCGTCGTTCACGGTGGAGGTCCTTCGATCAACAAGGCGCTGGAAGCCGCGAAGATCGAATCTGTCTGGGTAAAGGGTCGCCGAATGACCGACGCCAGCACGCTTGAGATCGTCGAAAATGTATTGGCTTACGAATTGAATGAGCAGCTAACGCAAGAGATCGAACGTTTTGGCGGGCGGGCGATGAACCTTAATTTCCGCACAACAAACGTTCTCTTTGGTGAAAAGCTGCTTCTTGAGGAGGCTGGCTCGGAACCGATCGATTTGGGGTTCGTCGGTCAAGTGACTCGTGTCGATCGTGCTACGGTAGAGAGTCTCACGTACACCGAACAGATTCCTATTATCCCGTCGATGTGCATCGATGCAAACGGCCAGAAGTACAATGTCAACGCGGACACTGCCGCGATGGCGGTCGCGGAGGCTCTTGGTGCGGAGAAGCTGATCTTTATCAGCGATGTCAACGGAGTGCGACGCGACAAAGCGGATCCCGAGAGCGTCATCCATTCACTGACTGCAGCCGAAGCACGCCAGCTAATCGCCGATGGAGTCATCGCGGGCGGAATGATTCCGAAGGTCGAAGCGTGTTTGTCCACCTTGGACCGTGGCGTTGGAAAAGTGCATATCATCGACGGGCAATTGCGTCATTCCTTGCTGCTCGAAATTTACACGACCGCTGGAGTTGGGACCGAGATAGTCCAAAGCCGACAGTCGGCTGCCACGCGCATCGGTCTGACATAACATGAAGCACCTGCGTTCCTTATTCGATCTGAGCATCGACGAGTTTCACGACATTCTCAACTTGGCGGACTCGCTAAAACAAAAGTTGGCAGATGGTCAGCGACCCGATTTGCTAAAGAACCGAAGTCTAGCGCTGCTGTTTGAAAAGGCCAGCTTACGCACAAGGGTTAGCTTTGAAGCGGGCATGATCCAACTTGGAGGCGCGGCGATTTATTTGACAAGCGATGTCGGCTGGCGAGAACGTGAAACAATTGGGGACTTCGTGCGAGTCCTCAGCGAGTATTGCGATTTTGTCGTCTGCCGCGCCATCTCGCAAGCAACGGTTGACCAGCTCGCGGCCTACAATGTTTTGCCCGTCATCAATGGACTTACCGACCAATCGCACCCTTGCCAAGCCATGGCGGACATTATGACCATGCGCGAGCAATGCGGGGGAGAACTTAAAGGTAAACAATTGACCTTTGTTGGCGACGGAAACAATGTTGCACGCTCGTTATTGAAGAGCGCTGCGATTTGCGGAATGAAGTTTCGACTGGCTGGACCTACCAAATTTCAAATCGAAGCCAAGTTGGTACAACGTGTTCAACAGCACTTTGGCATCCTCGATTTTGACCAAAGCCCTGATATTCCAGCGATGGTTCGCGATTCCGATTTTCTCTACACCGATGTGTGGACAAGTATGGGTCAGGAGACGGAGGCCAACGAACGCACGGCCTCGTTCACCCCTTACCAAATCAACGCTGCCATGATGAAACATGCTCCCACGCACTGCAAAGTGCTTCACTGTTTGCCCGCCCGGCGCGGCCTGGAAATCACCGATGAAGTCATCGATTCGCCGAGCAGTATCGTTTTTCTGCAGGCGGCAAACCGGTTGCATCTTCAAAAAGGCTTGCTCGTTTGGCTGGGAATGCAGAATGGAATCATCCCCTCGGACGAAGTAAAGTAGTAAGATAAAGAGAGCTACGAAACGCCGAGCTAATATTTGCGATGCGTCTGCAGGTTCGACTGAATCGCTGAACATTGGTTCGGAGCTTCCCTGTCGATCCTGGTCCCCAAGCATATGTCGGTGGTGCCCCCTTTGGAATCTATTTGCAACATCAATCTCGAAACGGTTTCGCCGTTGGAGATGCTTTTAGCCATTCAGAAACAAACGTGCGAACTATTGCTCGAATCTTGCGATGATGCCGACGCCGCTCCACTACAAAGTGTGAACGTGGTTAACGCCATAGGGCAAGACTACATCGGCGCCGGAATCCGTGGCGTTCATTCGATCACCATCCAAGGCTCGATTGGCGATTTCGGAATGTGTTCGTTCGGTGATGGCGAATGCAATATCGACGGAAACGTCGGCAGTTTCTTTGGACATTCGATTCATTCCGGAATCCTTGTCGTCCGAGGGTACGCATTGCATAGCGTTGGTGCGATGGGCGTTGGCGGTTTGATCAGTATTTATGGCAATGCGGGCGATCGCGTCGCGATCGGAATGCAAGGAGCCGACGTAATCGTTCGTGGCTCAGTAGCAGCCTACGCTTGTCTCGGTATGCAAAGAGGAAGCTTAGTCGTGGGGGGCAACGCTGGCCACCATCTCGGAAAAGCGATGCGAGGAGGAACCATCTATCTTCGAGGAGAGGCCGAATCCATAAGCGCGGATGTCGAAGAACATCGATTGCGAGAACCTGATCGCCTCAAGATCGGTCTATTGATGCTCAAGGCGGGTATCAAAATCACAGGCAAGGAATTTCGCGTTTTCCGACCCGTCCAAGGAGAGACTTAAATGCAAAACAAGAAACCATCAGGTGATTCCGCCGCCAAAAAGGTCACGGTGCAATCCAACAGGCGTTGCGAGCCGCTGATCACAAGAATTGATCCGATGACGCGGGACAAACAAGAGTCGACCGACTCTAAGTGCGTTATTCCAGCCATCGGCAACGACTTCGCGATGACTTTTCAGGCGCCACTATTTACTCGTTTGCTGTTTGATTCAACGCTCACGCCGGTTGCTCGTATGCAGTTCACAACCGCGATGAATCCATTCGGTCTTGGCTGGATTGGTCCCCGAGCTAACGAGTCAACCCCAACAACTCATGTGCCTTCGGACTCAGATAACGAACCGTCACCAAAGCGAATCGCACCCCTGCAATTTGACGAGCCGATCGATGTGGAAGCGTTCGAGGGGGCGGCCGCAGTTGAATTTCAATTGTATGGACTCCCGTTCCGTTCACTGCCATCTTCAAGACGAGCCAAGTGGACTCCAAGCCTTCCCATCGAGATCTTCGAATTTGAGCAGTTGGCTAAGAAAGTAGAATGCGTACGAACACTAACCCGCGGACGATGTCTCCTTGGAGCTGCGATTAGTCCTGGATCTATTTACGACGATGTTCGATACATGGCGGACAGTGGCTTCGATTACCTCTGTTTGTTGGTCGATGTTCAATGTGATTTGTCCCCAACGGGTAGCCGGCAACTTGCAACCATTCAAAATACCGTCGAGCTCGCTTTGGATGCAATCAATAATGCTGGCTCAAAGATGAAAATCCTGCTGTCCGCAAATCTCAGAAATGCGGACGAAATATTTCGGTATCTTCAAATGGGAGTTGCGGCTGTTTCCATCGACGGTTACTTGGCAAGCGAAAAGCCGATCGAGACTGCTCAAGCCAAGGATTCGTACAGCTCTATACTGAGCTATTCGCCACCGGCGGGATCGGCATTCGCATGGGTGGGGCAAGCGGTCTCAGGTCTAGTCATAGAGCTATCGGACTGTGCCATCTACGCGGGGCAACCCAGCGAACTACTTCGAACGCAAATGACCTGACGCGTACTCCTTTAGGAAGCACTGATAGGTATCTCGGATGCCCTCTTTCAATTCTACCTTGGGTTGCCAGCCCGTGGATTTCAGTAAAGTTGTATCGGTTAGCTTTCTGGGGGTGCCATCTGGACGCGATGGGTCGGTGAGAATGTCGCCTTCGAAACCAATTGCGGAAGCCACCATTTTCGCTAAATCATAGATGCTGTGATCGATACTAGTTCCGACATTTACCCAGTCGGGTGGGTTTTCCAACTGACATAAATGAAGAATCGCATCCGCCAAGTCATCGACATGAAGGAATTCTCGGAGGGGCGTGCCGGTTCCCCAAATCGAAACACTCTTGTCACCATTCTGTTTGGCTTCGTGTATGCGACGTATTAGACCTGGGAGAACGTGACTATGGTCGGGATGGTAATTGTCGCCAGGTCCATAGAGGTTTGTTGGCATGGCAGAGTGATAAAGCACCCCATATTCCTGACGAAAGTACTGGCAAAGTTTAAGTCCAGCAATCTTCGCTAGCGCATACGCTTCGTTGGTTTGCTCCAGTGGGCTTGACAGGAGTTCGTCTTCTTTAATCGGTTGCTTGGCAAGTCTGGGGTAGATACAAGTGCTCCCAAGGAACAAGAATCGATTGACGCCATTGCGATAACTCGCGTGGATGGTTGCTAACTCTTGTCGCAAATTGTCGGTTAGGAACTCAACAGGAAACGTTTTGTTGGCGTGGATTCCACCAACTTTTGCCGACGCGAAAATAACCGTTGCGGGCCTCTGAGCCTCAAAGAATCTGTTGATTTCCGCTTCGTTGCATAAATCAAGCTCAGACCTGGATTTCGTGATTATCTGAATTTCGGGGTGCTTGCCCAGTCTACGGCAAACAGCAGAGCCAACCATGCCGCCATGGCCAGCAACGAAAACGGGTGATTCAATCATGAAACGACGAAAAAGGAATGAAGGTTGTAACGAGGTCTTCCGAGCATCTTCGGGACGCCCAATCATACTTAGTTTCTAGCGGTAATCGTCCAGAAATCGCTAGATTTGCTCGAGTTGGCAATCGTCCAACACGACGCTTGCACCTCGTCCCATGTAGCGAACTGAAATCAGCAAGCGGATTTCGTTTTCTCGTCGCAAGATCGTCCCCTCAAATCCCTTAAAAATCCCTGTTTTAACGCGAACTTTCTGACCGGGCTCAAGTCTTGTTTCTGGGGAGAGCGGAGCGTCGGTAAGAATCAAGTTTCGAATTTGACGTAGATCTTCGACGAGTTGCGATGGGTCCGCGACAGGCATCCAACGGCTAACGCTACCTGTACAAACTGCATTATAACGAGCAATTTCGTCCCCTTTTATAAAGACGTAGTTGGGGAAAAGAGGCTCGACGGATGTTCGGATTCGACCTTGCGGCGACCGATAGCGTCTAGCGATGGTTGGGCCAAAGAAAGGGACCTCAATCTTGATCAGCTGTCGCATCAGTTTCTTCTCAAACCTAGCCAGGGTGTAGAGGGCCCACCACGGCTCCGGATCGACTTCGGGCTCATCCTTCTCAAGGAAATCGAGCAAATTGAGTGGCCAAATGTCCTGTTCTGGTTTTAAGAGAGGCATAAAAGAATCTGTATTCTGTTCAATCACGAGACTGCGAGGCAAATAAACATCCTGTCACTTTTCGTTCCATTGCGTAGGTAAAATAGCACTTTTCTATCGGGAAAGTACTGAAATCCGTGAAATGGAAGGATCTGTCCGATTTTTCATTATTCACCAAAAGACCGGCGCATGCTGCATTCCCAAGCGTGCAATTCAATTGACTCGAATCGCTGGAATATATACCCTCCCCGGCGACCAATTGCGGAAATTGCGTAGAATACACCGAACGAGAGGGTTGGAGCGAGAGAGCACTGACCCCATTAATAAAAATCGATGGAACCGCCGTCGGACACTTTTTTAAGAATCCACTTTCGAACGAACCCTAAAAATGGATCTGCTGGAAAAAATTTGGGAAGGGACCACCAACACCATCAATGGCGTTTTGGGCGGGATCGACCGAGGGCTTACTACTTTCTTTGGCTCCGCGAATTCGCGACAAATCAAGCGATATACCGAATACGCCAAACAAGTTGGTGAGCTTGAACCCCGAATAATCGCATTGAGCGATGCGGAGCTTTGCAGTCAAACGGAAAAATTCAAGAAACGCCTCGCGGCGGGTGAGACGCTTGATGATCTGCTGGTCGAGGCCTTTGCGGTTTGCCGCGAAGCGGGTCGGCGATTCATGCGTATGCGACATTACGACGTTCAACTTGTCGGCGGAATGGTATTGCACGGTGGCAATATCGCCGAAATGATTACGGGCGAGGGCAAAACCCTGGTGGCGACCCTTCCGGTTTATCTCAATGCGTTGGAGGGACGCGGCGTTCACGTTGTCACGGTGAACGACTACCTGGCCCGGCGCGATATGGAATGGATGGCACCCTTGTACATGGGCTTGGGACTTACCGTCGGAAATATCCAAAGTGGGATGGAAAATGACGAACGGCAGCGCGCCTACGCGTGCGACATCACGTACGCAACGAACAACGAATTGGGATTCGACTATCTCCGCGATAACATGCGAATGGCCGCTCGAGCGGACGATCGCTTTGCCAAACACATGCAGCAAGTCCAAGGTCCTTTGCACTACGCAGTGATTGACGAAGTCGACAATATTCTCATCGACGAAGCCCGAACACCGCTCATTATCTCCGGACCAGCCTCTCGTGATTTAGCGAAATACTCCGAAGCCGACCGCGTAGCACGTGCACTCAAACGCGAAGAGCACTTTGTGGTCAACGAAAAAGACCACACCGTCAACTTAACGGACGCTGGGATACGCGATGCCGAAAAGCTTGCTGGCGTCGAAAGCTTCTACACGGTTGGCAATATGGAATGGCCGCATTTGCTCGACAATGCGCTAAAGGCCCACCATCTCTACAAAAGAGATGTTAATTACGTCGTCAAGGAAGGCGAGATTATCATCGTGGATGAGTTCACCGGACGATTGATGGAAGGACGCCAATGGAGCGATGGGCTTCACCAATCGGTCGAAGCAAAGGAAGGCGTGCGAATCAAAGAAGAAACGCAAACACTTGCGACCATCACCCTTCAAAATTTCTTTAAGCTGTACAAAAAAATCTCAGGTATGACCGGTACGGCAATGACCGAAGCGACCGAGTTCAGCAAGATTTACCATCTTGGCGTAACGGCGATTCCCTCGAATCGTGGACTGAAGCGGATTGAGTTTTCCGATTCGATCTATCTTTCAGAAAAAGAAAAGTATGCTGCGGTCGCCGACGAAATTGAACGCGTTCACAAGTTTGATACGCTCTATTACAAGGACCAAAAAAAGGGATTTGTCATCGGGTTGATTGAATCTCAGAACGAGTCGACCATTCGCTTTAAGAAATCGGATTCCAAGGAGATCGAGGAGATTCCCGCACGAGAGATCGAATCGATCGAAACCGCCGGTCGCCCGATATTGGTTGGAACAGTCTCGATCGAGAAGAGCGAACGACTCTCCCATCTTCTCGACATGCGCGGTGTCAAACACGAAGTGCTCAATGCCAAACAGCACAAGCGAGAGGCAGAAATCATCGCTCAGGCGGGGCGTACCAAATCGGTGACCATCGCAACGAATATGGCCGGCCGAGGTACCGACATTATTCTCGGCGGGAACCCCGAAACGATGGCGTGGGCCCAGTTGCAAGACAAGTATCCCACGCGACTTGAAGTCCCCAAGGAAGAATGGGATGCACTCGTGCATGAGATCGATCAACGCGAGAAAATGAAGGAAGAAGGGGAGCGAGTACGCGGGCTCGGCGGTCTCTACGTAATCGCAACCGAACGTCACGAATCGCGGCGTATTGACTTGCAATTGCGAGGTCGATGCGGTCGACAAGGTGACCCCGGCTCAAGTCGATTCTATCTCTCGCTCGAGGACGACTTGATGCGTATCTTCGCCGGCGATTGGGTCCGAGACTGGATGAAGCGAATGGGCATGGGCGAAGGAGACGCCATCGAAAGCCCTTATGTTTCCAAACGCATTTCGGGAGCACAAAAGAAAGTCGAGGAACGAAACTTCGAACAACGCAAAAGCTTGCTCGAGTACGACGAGGTCATGGACTTTCAACGCAAGAAGGTATACGGGTACCGTCAACAGATTCTGGAGGGTACCAGTTGCCGCGATCTAGTTATGCACCAACTGAAGCAGCAGATCGAAAGCAACGTCGAACAATTCTGCGATCCGCTTTACGGACCCGAATCGTTTGCCAAATGGGCTGGCACTCGACTTGGTGTTCAGCTCGAACCGAAAGACTTCCGAGGAGTCGATGCTGCCACCGCAGATGCGTATGCCAAAGATCAAGCGGAACGAACTGCCGAAACACAAATTCTCGACGCAATCGATGAGAACCTCCCTTCGGAGGAAGATCAATCCGAATGGAATTGGGATGCGATGGCAAAATGGTCCAATACCCGATTCGGAACCAATTACACGGTTGGAATGCTCAAAAAAGTTGACCGCGACCGCATGGATGAGGAGTTGATCGAAAAGGCAAAAAAAAGCATCGAAGCGATTGACCTGTCGGAGGGAGCCGCGTTCCTGAGCGAAGAGTTTGGCCTCAAGATGCTTGTCGGTTGGATGCGAAATAAATTTGGCATCGAAATCGCAATCGAAGACGTGCGTGGCGTTGATTTGGATCAACTCAAATCGAGACTGCTTGCAAAAGCGGAAGCGACCTACATCGAGCGAGAATGCCAGTTTCCTGTCATGGTGGCGTTCAATCGATTCCAACAACAAACCGGTCCGCAAAGTTACTCGATCGATGGCGGTGCGATTGCGGATTGGGCATCAAGTCGCTTTGAAGAGCCTAACGTCCTGGATCAGCTTCAAGAATCTACAGAAAAGTCGGCCGATACGCTTGTCGGGATTAGCCGCAAGTCGGTGGAGCGAGCAAGCCAATTGCGTGCGTCGGCACTTGATAAAGTGGATTCACTCTACGGCAAGAGCACCAAGACTCTGGCTGAGGCGATTGGCGATCCAAATGGCTCTCTTGAAAGTGTCGCTGAATGGATGCGAGGTAACCTCCAGTGGTCAGGTGATGCAAGCGAGCTTAAGAAGCTTACCAAGGTTGAACTGTCGAACAAATTCATGCAACTGATTGACGACCGCTTCTACCCGGAAATTCGCCGTATGGAGCGCACCGTGTTGTTGACGCAGCTAGACTCCGCTTGGAAGGATCACTTGCTCGCGATGGATCACGTGCGGAGCAGTGTCAATTTCCGCAGCATGGGACAGATGGATCCGAAAGTCGAGTACAAACGCGAAGGCATGCGCCTGTTCGAGCAGATGTGGATGTCGATCGGCGAACGCATGACGGATGTCATTTTCCGAATGGAAGCCATGGACAGCGACATGGTGGCGGACTCTTGGGTAGAGACAAGTGCTCGGCACGATGCGTTTGATGTCACAAGCGAATTGATGGCCGAAAAGAACGCCGATCTAGCGGCAGCCGAAAGCGCTGGGAGCAGTAGCGAGCCGCCCCGCATCGAAACGATTCGCAACCGGAATGAGCGGGCCGGTCGAAACGATCCTTGCCCCTGCGGATCCGGCAAGAAGTACAAGAATTGTTGTATGCGAAAGCAAGTCTAAGGAAGAATTGGTTCAATGGCATCTGGCCTATTTTTACTCCTCGATGACATTGCATCCATCTTGAATGATGTAGCCGTGTACACGAAGGTCTCTGCGACCAAGACTTCGGCGGTGCTCGGAGACGATTTAGCACTCAATGCTCAACAAGTCTCAGGAGTATCGCCCATTCGCGAGCTACCGATCGTTTGGGCTGTCGCGAAAGGTTCGGCAGTGAACAAGGCGATTCTCATACCATCCGCGTTGCTCCTCAGCTCCGTTGCACCATGGGCGATTACCCCGTTGATGATCGTCGGCGGTTCCTTTTTGTGCTTTGAAGGTTGCGAAAAACTTGCACACAAATTCCTGCACTCTCGCGCTGAGGATGAAACGCACCACATCCAGCACGTGGAGATCCTTGCGACCACGGAAATCGACGTCGTTGCGGCTGAGAAAGAAAAAATACGTGGGGCCGTCCGTACAGACTTTATCTTGTCGGCTGAAATCATCGTCATTACCCTCGACATCGTAGAGAGCGCTCCCTTTATCACTCGGCTCATGGTTTTGGTTGGCATCGGAGTCCTGATGACCGTTGGGGTCTACGGCCTTGTGGCGGTGATTGTCAAAATGGATGATCTCGGTGCATATTTGGCTAAGGAAAAGGGCGCCCGTGAGAGAATAGGTCGATTTCTATTGGCATCCGCTCCGTACTTGATGAAATTTCTAACCATCGCGGGAACGGCGGCCATGTTCTTGGTTGGAGGTGGAATCCTAGTCCATAAGATCGGTCCGATAGATCACCAAGTCGAATACCTCGTGCACCTCGCAGCCGATGTGCCAGTCGCAGGATTTGTCCTCAAAACGATCACTAAATTGCTGCTGGATGGTTCGGTGGGGATAATAGCTGGGGCCTTGGTATTGATGGTTGTCACCTCCATTAAGTGGATGCTGCGTTCGTCGAAGAAGTAAGGATGGGACGCTAGGAAGCGATTTTGTTTTCAAGCAGAATCGGACAATTCCTACTAGAATCGAACACTCTCGACTCTTCTTTCTTTTCGTTTTCCGATGACGCAACCCATGATTTACAAATTAAAGCTGCAAAATCAGGTCGATGGTTTGACGACCAAGAGCTGGACCTTTCTGCCGCCAACCGTCGTTGGACGCGATCCAAGTTCTGGCATTTGTATCGAGCACGACTCGATCAGTCGAAAGCACTGCCAGCTTTCACAAAATAGCGATGGTGCCCTTGTCGTTAAGGATCTCGAATCCAAGAACGGGACCTACATTGATGATGCAAGAATCCAAAGCAAGACGTTGATGCCTGGCGAATCGATTCAAATCGGAGCCCTTAGGCTTGAGGTTGTTTTCTCCACAGAAGACGAATTATCGGCCAAGCCATCACCTCGTCCGAAAGGTAGTGTTACGGAAACCCAACCGATGAAGAGAATTGATCCATTGCCTCCGCCACCAGTCAAATCATGGTGGCGTCGACTAATCGAGTAGCAAGCCTTGTTTGTCCCTTATTCGTGTTTGACGGTTGTTGCTTCGGTCGGTGTTTGCTTTGGCATCAGGAGGCTGATTTGGATTTAGGAATTGCTGGAAAAGTTGCGGTTGTTATTGGTGGGGAAAGCGGTATCGGAGCGGCTTGCGTGAAAGTTTTCAATCAAGAAGGCTCAATTATTTCGTCATGGGATCTGCAATGCAAACAATCAGAAGATGCAATCTCCCGTCGGGTCGTTGATGTTACGAAAAGCGAGCAGGTCCAAGCAGCTTGGAATGACACCGAAGAACGATTGGGGCCGGTCGACATATTGGTGCACGCTGCTGCCATTGGATCTGGATATTTCGGATTCCCGTTCACTCGTGTTCCCGTTCAAGCCTGGCGCAAGGTCCTAGAAGTCAATATTCTTGGAATGGCAAATATCGCGCATGTCGCCGGGCCTGCAATGCAGAGTCGCAAAAGTGGATCGATGGTTTTCCTTACAAGCATCGCTGGTCAGATTGGGTCTCAGACCGATCCGCCTTACAGCGCAAGCAAAGCCGCTAACATCAATTTTGCGCAGTGCATGGCAAAAGACCTTGCCCCCCACGGAGTACGAGTGAACTGTGTATCTCCTGGCATGGTGAAAACACCCCTCAACGCTTCTGTTTGGGAGGCTTGGAATGCTCAACAACCGAGCGAACTACGCCTTACTTATGATGAGTGGGCCACAAAAAAAATCCAACAAGTGGTACCCCTTGGACGCTGGCAACAGGCCGAGGACATCGCTGCCATGGTCGTATTTCTGAGTAGCCCCCGCTCCTCCGAAGTGACTGGTCAAACGATCAACGTGGATGGTGGCAGCGTTATGCACTCTTAAGGATCTGTTCCGCCGCCAGTTCCAAGAACACTTCGGCAAGCTTGGGGTCGGCACCTAACGTTCTCGCGATCAACCAGCGGCGATCGGGATGGTCCTGCTGCATTGCGTAGACCTTGCCCCGAAGCTGCTCAATGAGTTCGCCTTCGAACAGCAAGTGCGGTTGCACAATAATCGTGTCGCAATCCCATCCCGCTGCTTGTTCCAAAAGTGTATCAACATCGGGTTCGCCACCGGCAAAGAAACCTGTCCCAAATCGCTTGGCATCCATTTCTGCTACGCGAAGCTGTGTCAGTTGCCGCATATGCGATAGAGCGGCTACGTCGCTTGTGCCCCGACCGACCATCGCCAAGCCAATGCTCCCAAACACTTGGCCTCGCGACTCACAAATTCCAGAAGAGCATTTCACTTTCGCGCATGCGTTTTGAGGGCAGGTTGCTCCGCGTTCCAACGCGATGACTTCATCGTAACGCGAGGCGGAAAGTGCTAGCACGGATGAATGGGTTCCGAGTGACCCCGATTGCCCTACGAGCTCTAACCCACATGCGGTCGCCGCCTCCACGACGGCTTCGGGAATATCTTCGCGGGCATGTGCGGCGGTAAACAAGAGAACCGGAACAACCACAATCCGCTCGATGCCTCGGACGTGAAGCGACCGGATGGCATGAGATATCGAGGGCTCTGCAAGCTCGAGAAAGCTACCAACGATGATCGCGGCAGGGGCGAGTTTTTGCATTTGCGATACTAAATCGAGGAGCTGAGCTGCTCCGGACGCCTTGCGTGTGCCGTGCCCGACAACCAAAACGGCCCCCTTTTCCTCGGAAAAACGATGCCATATTCCATTCGGATAGGAGCTCATCTCGTCGGAGCTCATCTCGCTAGACTGGGTAAATTTCAGGGAATTAGACTGAGGCTCAATCATTTTTTGCCTTTCGAGGGACTGGGATGTCTGGGTGGCCTGGGGTGTCAAACTGAGTCGTTTGTGTAGTGTATGCCGGTTGCAAGGACTGTGACGGTAACTAAGTTGCCGTTAAGGTTTCAAAAAAAGCTGTTTTCCTAAAGATCGACACGACAAGCACTTGCAGGGACATTTATCGACCATGATTCGATTTCTTATTTGAAAGACTTGTTGGAATAAACCACAATTAGAGCACTTGTTTCAGAAATTCTCTAAGGTTACGACGCTATGGACTCAAGATTTCGCAGACGACGCGCATTCCGAACCCTCTTTCGAGGCGCTTTGGCAATTGCTGGTTCATCCTTGCTACTCAGCGAACATTCCTACGCCCAGAATTGCGAACCGGTTAGATCCTATCGGCTCCAACCTGAAACGGTGTACGAGCAAGTGCCCGTAACATCGATGCGCATCGAGTACGAAGACCGATTGGTGGAAAAAGAAATCGTATCGTATCGCCCCGCAGTTCAAGAGCGAGTTGAGAAACGTCAATACACGGTCCGAAAACCAGTGATCGAAACTTCGACTCGCAACGAGTCGTACACGGTTTATAAACAGGTCGTCAAAACGGACTACGTGGACGAGACCACCTATGTCAACGAGACGTCCCAAGTCGAACAGATCATTACAACGATGAAACCCATCGTCGAAACTCAGTATCAAACGCAGCATGTAATCGTTCAAAAGCCAATTACCGAGACGGTTTACCAGACTCAAAATTACTTGGTGGAACGACCCGTTACAGAAACGACCATGCAACAGCAGCAGCATCTCGTTCAGCGTCCCGTCACAGAAACGGTCATGCAAACGCAAAACTTTTCGGTCCAAAAGCCGGTTACCGAAACGACCTTCCAGACGCAGAATTACGTTGCCTACCAACCTGTAACAACCTTCCAACCAGCCACCGTCGACGCCGGTGGACTTGTCGCCCAACCCTTCGTTATACCAGGCGATGTTCAGTATCGTTTGAGGTGGCAACCAGCGGGCTACAACGTGAATACGGTAACCGGTGCGTCGAATTACAGACGAGGCGGTTTAGGCTGGACGCCATATCAAGCCCCGGGACAAGCGTTTGTTCAAACGTATTACCAGCCTAACTTTCAGCAGGTCGCCGTTCCACAAACAAGTTTGATGCCTCAGACGTTCGCGCAACAAGTGCCGATTCAAACCACCCGTATGCAAACGGAAGTCGTGCAGCAACAAGTTCCGGTCACATCGACTCGAATGGAGAGTCAAATGGTGACGCAGCAGGTGCCGGTAACCACGACTCGCATGCAAACCGAGACCATTCAAAAGCAAGTTCCCATCACCACAACTCGGATGGAGAATCAAGTCGTTGAAAAACAAGTACCCATCCAGACTCAACGAATGGAAGCGGTCCAAGAAAAAGTGATGGTTCCCCAAACGGTTCAAAAACCAGTGACTCGCAAGGTTGCACGCGAACGTATTGAATACGTTCCCGAGACGCATGTTCGCCCTGTTCAAACCCAGTTTACAACCTACAAACCAGAGGTGGTATCGGATGACGTGGTGATCAAGACTCCCTACATGGAGCGAATTGTTCAAAAGATCCAAGTCCCTGAGCGAATTGCTCGATCCGTTCCGTACACTGAAATGCGAACTGTCGCCCGAACATACACGGTGCGCGTACCCTTGGACAACATCGACCCAATCTACAACGGTTCGGTTAGCAGTTGGCCAATCATGGATGGACCCGTTGTCACGGCAGGTGCTATTGAGTCCAAGGGGGCCAGCGGTAGCTCAACTCAAGGTGCCGCACTCGGAAACCCCGCAGCACCTAATTCGAATAGTGGGGGAATAACTTCAAAAAAACCAGCGCTATCCGAAGAAGCACTTCTACCACCAATGAAGAATGCAGAGTCTGATAACGGCGGACTGTCGATTGGTCCTGCGAGCGGCCAAGCACAGTCGCAAGAAACAACGGTCAGCAAGCCACCCGCTACGGGAAAGATAAGGTTAACGCAAGAGGATTAGTTAGTGCTTTCATCAATATTAAAAATTAGGGTTGGCAATGGTAGCCAAACTCCCCAGAGTTCGGTTTTTCGTTGCGGCACTGAAGTCTGGCGACTTCAGCTACCCTAAAATTTAACCGGAACAGAGCACTAGTGGTTTGTCCAGATTAGTAATTGGGGTTCGCATGCGGGGATGAAAATGGTAATAATGCGTGCATTCCAAGGAGGGATGCTATGCATAAGAAACACATTGTAACGCTGACGGATCAGCAACGAGAGACCCTAACAAAGATAGTCA
>CAMBSL010000022.1 GCA_945870455.1 Pirellula staleyi DSM 6068
TTTGATTTCGGGAATTGGTTGACAATTGGCCAAGCACGCATATGGTCGGCTCAAATTCAACTCCCCGTTGGGAGGTATCGACCTAGACCGCGTTCCGAATTTAATGAATGTTAGGGGCAACAACCACTTTGCCGGTCGAATCTGTTAAAGTGACGGTAATGGTTATCGGATTTGCAACGCCAGCATTCCTTGCCAGCAACCGCAGAACCTGCGATTGAGTTCGAAACCGCTCGGAGTTTGGGCTTTCTTTATTACACTGTCATTTCGGTCACACTGTCATTTCGGTTACGAACAATTCCTTTAGGATTTTTGGGAAAAATGCCAAGTCACAGTCTTTCCCGCACGTCGCTCCGAGATTCAGGTCCAAAATCGGCAGATTCGAATTCCAGGCAAAGCCGAATTCGGAGCGTGGACGTATCCGCTTGGAGCTTGAGATGCTTTGCTCTGTTGCTTGTCTCGGCCGTACCGTGGTACTTTGGATGTGCAACGTGGCATGGGCAATACTTTCTTTTTGCGGCATCAATCGTACTAGCGATCTTGATTGCTGTGCATTGTATGGTCAGCGCTGCGAGCAAATCGGGTGACTGCCGTGTCCCTTGGTTGACATGGCTTTTCTTTGCGTTCGGCCTATTCGCATTTGCTCAGTCTTTGCCTGTATTTTCGTGGCAGGGCAACGGATATGCTCCTCCATCGGTTCAATTGCAAAAATGGGCGTTAGGCATTTCCCGCGCACCTACTGCGATTGAGAGGGGCATATTGACAAAAACTGCCGTCAGCAACAACGCATCGAATTTGAATGACCTACCGTGTGATCTTAAGAACATTCCAGCTGACGACCAGACTCTTTCCATCAGTGTCGAGCCGCTCCACACCAGGGCTGCATTTCCGTCGCTTCTACTGTGCGGAATGTTGGTTTGGGTGGGTCGAATGGTATTCTCAGAACCCAAAAAACAATTGTGGCTTTTCGGCGTGTTGACTTTGATCGGTGTTACCATTGCATTTGTCGGAATTCAAGGTGCCATCTCATACAAGGCTGAGAATTTCCTGGGACTTAAAACTGGAAACTCCTACGCCACTTTCGTGTCGAAAAATTCAGCGGGCGGATACCTAAACGTCTGCATCGCAGGGTGCCTCGGGTTGCTTGGATGGACCTTGCTCAATACACAAAGGACTACCAATGATGTTCGCTACCGATTTCCCGACTCAACGCTTCTATTAAAGATTCGTGGAGCAGCCGAGGATCTGTTGGCGGACTTGAACACACCGCAAATCGCGTCGATGCTTTGTTTAGTAACAATTGTTTCATCGCTCATGATTAGTCTTTGCCGAGGTGCCGTTGTAAGCGCGCTGGCGGCCACGGTAGCTGCGGCTGTTATCGCGAACACCAAGGACAAAAGCCGGGGGAGTTTTGCGACCGTTGTTGCTATTACTGCCGCGACCGTTGCTTGCTTGATTGGATTCCAGCTTGACGATCAAGCGTACGCAAGAATAGAAAGTCTGACAGAAATCGACTTTGAAAAAGAGTTTCGACAAGGCCGGGCTTACATCTGGTCGATCGCTTGGAAAGCGGCACAATTTTTTGGTTGGTGCGGTAGTGGGCTTGGCACCTTTCATTTTGCTTATCTGCCTTTCCAAGAACCCTCATCCCCAGTTTGGTTTTATCATGCAGAGAGCGTTTACGCACAGTGTGCGGTAGAAATGGGTCTCCTGGGCATCGCTTCGACGATTTTCGCACTTATCGCGATCTTGATTGGAATTCAGAGAAAAATCCCTACAGAGAACTGGAGTGCCTCATTTCCAAGCAAACTGGCAGGATCTTATCTGGTAATTAGCCAAGCCCTTCATTCCGTTGTAGATTTCGCGATCTTTTTGCCAGCTCTTTTCGTGCCCGCTTGCTTATTGATTGGATCGGTTCAGGGCGCACTTGCAATGGCTGCAATTCCGCAGGCCGCAAAACGGGCAACGAGCAGATCAACTCGAAGCCGCCCGGAATTCGTTCCTGTTCCATCCCAGGCGTGGATTAGAAACGGGCTCATGGGTATTTTGCTATCGGTTTCCGTCGGCATCGGAATCTATTACGCATTGGGTTCGGTACTATCTTTGTCGCTCTCGGAATCGTTGGTGGCGGAGACGAAAAAACTCGATGCACTACCACTGAAGGATGCAGTGCCACTCATGAATGAATCACCGGATCGAGTGCGTAAGCTCGCCTTGATTTGGTCGTCCAAAGAACAAAGTATTGCCAACAACCCAATCGCCATGCGAGTGCTTGCGGACGGAATACTCCAAGACTACCAGATGAGCCAATTCAAATTGATTGACGTACCTCCTGAAAGTACGGGGGCAACGGAGTGGGCGAATACCTCACCGCTTCTCTTGCATTTGGTTTTATCGCATCTAAGGAATCTTAAGGATCAAGAGCAATTTGATGAGGCCAAAAAGGTAACACAGCAAATTGTGGAACAATTTAGTAAAGAGGAAGACGATGAGAAAGCCAAGGAGGACTATGAGAAAGCGCTCGTGCAACTCGAAAAGGCTGCGGACTTGTATGCGCGTGGACAGGCAAAATCTCCACTTGACTGGCGTTTGGCATTCGGGCGAACTTTTTCCAACATGACTTGCAAGCCTGAGGAACTTGCGGTCTTACTTCCCGCCGTGAATCAGTTAACGCGTCACAATTCACAGCTCTTGCTGACGAATGCATTGATCTTTGGCAATCAACTTGAAACAAAGCAACTTGAGGAGATTCGAATCCAGGCCATGAAGTCAAATCCTGGAAGCTACATGAATGTTGCCATGGCGATTGCAAGCGGGCAAAAGGATGGAGCAATATCGATCGACCTTTTCCCACAGCGGTACGATGTGATGCAGGACTTGGCAACGCGAGTGTTCCTAAAGGACAAGTTTCCGGAAACCTACCGACTTTTGTGGGAAAGGTCTGCGGACTTGATTGTCAAAGCTCCAATGGGTCGATTTCTCAAAGAAGTCATGCTGGCGGACACATCGAGAGCTTTAGGCGATTCCGATGCGGAGTTAAAGCACTTACAGGAAGCGAGAAAACTAGGAAAAACCAACGTCAAGTTAATATGTCGCTTGGCCCGTAAATGTTTAGACATCGCGGACGTTTCTGAAGCGGAAGGCCTACGGAAAGAAGCGGAAAGCCTATTGAAAGAAGCCAGAGTATTGGCTCCCGCTGACCAAGAGGTCAAAGACCTTGGACAGCGATTCAAGACTCTTTTAACTGTGCCGTAGATGCCCCACCGCTAGCCTGCTACCAGCGAACGCGTCCAAGAAACGTGGTTTTCTGAGGATTCAGGTTCGGCGAAAGTTGTTTATGGAACGAAAAATCCAGAGGACCGTAACCCGCCTCACCCACATTTGGTGATTTTCTGGCTAGATCATAATCTTTCACTGGAATGATTCGCCGGGTCGCCTAAGATATACGAATTGTTTAGCAACTCCTTTGTCCAACCTTAAGATTTCGCCAATGGACGCCATTAGACCTTCCCAAGATAGCCCAGGCATCCCGTCTTTCACGCCGCAATCTGGGCCTGCAAGTCCCGACTTGATCAAAATACTTTTAAGATGGAAATGGTTGCCGATCCTTGGCACGTTGGTCGGCGCAACATTAGGTTTCCTATACTGGGGACGATTGCCCGAAAAGTACAAAGCGGTCTCACAGATCCAAGTCGTTTCTCCAAACGCAATGGTTCCGATTTCTCAGACATATGGTCAACAAATGGAATCAAAATCGCGGAGCGATGAACTTGCAGTCATCAAAAGTTCGGCCGTTTTGAAAAAGGCCGTTGAATTGGGTCGGTTGAATCAGCACCGAAAACTCTTAGGAAAGTCCGATGATGAAATTATTGGATGGTTGTTAACACCCAAACTTCTGGATGCCAGGCTCGGTTCGAATGACCTCAACAGCGATATACTCAGAATTAGTGTAACAACGAACGATGCGGAACTATCGGGTGACGTCGTTCAGGCGGTGGTAAGTGGCTACGAGCAATTCGTAACGGGAAATCTTCAAACCTATACCGAGGAAGCCGTTACCGCGTTGACGAAGTTGAGCGACAAATACGAGATGAGCCGAAAGAAAGCGAACGAAGAGGCGAGCAAAGTCAAAAACAATAACAACTTGATTTTCAAGAATGGGAAGCCACATGATCCGGTAGCCGATACCGTTTTGGATATCAATGAAAAATTGCGTGTGATCGATGGGAAACGACGCAGTATCGAAGCGGTACTAAAACAAGTTGAAGATGGCAAAATGGCGAAACGACCCGTTGAGCAATTGCTTCGTTTGGTAATTTCTGCGACAGACGATTCGGGATTCAAGGACGATAGTGGCTTAAAGTCTCAACAAGACTTCATTAGGAGCCAGACAAATATGGTCGAGCTCTTCGAACAGGAGAAAGTCATCCCACTGCGATCGCAACTTTTGCTTTTGAATGAGCAATCGCTCGGCGATTCGCACCCGAGCGTGATGGTTGTGAAACAACGATTGGCGAATTTGGAAACCGAACTTGTGAGACAGAAAGGCCGGCTCAAAGCTAACGAAGAAGAGTTCGGGTCCAACAAAGTCGATATTCCCACACTCGAAGGTCGTTTGAATATTGCTTGCGGATCGTCGGAGGAGTTGTTGCAGAAGCTGAAATTTGAGCAAAATGAGTATCGTATCGAACTGGAGTCGCTTCGTCCTCGGATGCAAGAGAACGCAGCCAGTATCAGCGACTATGCGCTCAGCTTAGCGGACCTTGAGGCGCTAAGTGAATTTTCAACTCAAATCACGGATAGCCTAACAAAGATTAATCTTGGATCGGATATCGGTAGAAAGACCGTGGTCAAGCTCGATATGCCAACAATCGGCTTTTTCGATGGCCCCCATTGGTTTCAGTTCGTTGGAATTGGTGGATTGTTTGGCTTCGCATGTTTCTCAGGGTTGGCTTACTTGCTAGAGTTGGCGGATCGATCCTATCGCAACCCGGATGAAATCGCGATGGACTTGGGAATGCCAATCCTCGGACATGTGCCACTTGCCGTCATTTCGCGAGCAGATCGAATCGATGAAAAGGTGGATAGCTCCATTGTCACATTGCACAAAAACCGCGCCCCAATCAGCGAAGCGTTCCGCGGTATTCGAACGGCCTTGTTCTTTTCTTGCCAACAGAGCGGTGTCAAAGTACTTCAGGTTACAAGCCCAGTTCCCGGTGACGGGAAATCAACCATTGCGGCTAACATTGCCGTGTCCATCGCTCAATCAGGCCGACGAGTATGCCTCGTGGATTGCGACTTTCGACGTCCGCGTGTCGCGAAGATTTTTGGTCTCGCAGCGGACACTGGATTCGTTCAGGTGATCGGCGGTAAGGTGGAATTGCAGGATGCGATTCAGCAAACGACGGTCGAGAATCTTTCAGCCCTGATTTGTGGACGGCGACCTGCCAATCCTGCTGAGCTTCTTTCTAGCGAATTGTTTGGTGACTTGGTCTCGGAATTGCGAAGTCTTTTTGATTTCGTCATTATTGACACTCCACCAATGCTCGCGGTAAGCGATCCTGCCAACGTGGCCAGTCACGTGGACGGTGTCCTTCTTGCAATCCGATTGCGACGCAATTTGCGGCCAATTGCATCGCGTGCGGCGCAAATGCTCCATGCCATCAATGCAAACATGGTTGGTGTGGTGGTCAACGGTATCGGAGTTGGCGGCAATTCTTATGGTTACGGTGGTTACCGCTACGACAACTACAGCAGCGGGCGCGGAGCGGGATACGGCAAGAGCGGTTTTGGTGGGTATGGGTATGGCTCAACCTATCAGTACGGAGGTTACTACGGCGGCAATTCTCAAGGGAATGACTACTTTCAAGATTCTGTTTCGAAGTCCACCCCGAAGAAGCTAGAAGTCAAGTCTTAATTCCACATTCCCAAGAGCTCATGTGTCTCGAGTTTGCGTCATAAACGTAGTTGGTCTAACGCCAGATCTGCTGCAGCATGCACCGAACATGCGTCAATTGGGTGCGGCTGTATCTTGGACGGCTCCCTACCCAGCAGTAACTTGCACTTCCCAAGCCACCATGTTGACTGGATTGCCGCCGAGTCAGCATGGCGTGGTTGGCAACGGATGGTACTTTCGAGAGACCGCAGAGATCCGGTTTTGGCAGCAAGCCAACAGCCTGATTCAATCGAGCCAATTGTTGTACGAGGGCGTCGAAACAGCCAAGCTTTTTTGGTGGTTCAACCAACATGCGCCCGTCCGATGGAGCGTAACGCCCAAGCCGCATTATGGATGTGACGGCTCGAAAGTATTCGACGTCCTCGACAAGACCGATTGCGAACTTGCAAAAAACCTTGGACCCTTTCCCTTTTTTTCGTTCTGGGGGCCTCACGCTGGTTTGCCAGCTACAGAATGGATTGCGAAAGCCACCGCCTTGGTTCTGAGGAAGAATGCTCCAGAACTGACTCTCACCTATTTGCCACACCTCGACTACGACTTTCAACGGATCGCGGCACCTGATATGGCGAGAGTGGCGGAAGTAGATCGATGTGCGGCTATTGTTATCGAAGCAGCTCAATCGATCGGCGCGATCCCCATCGTTGTTTCGGAATATGGCCTTGTCCCCGTGAGCAAGTCCGTGCCGATAAACCGTGCGTTGCGGCAAGCAGGTTTACTGGCGGTCAGAAACGGTCCGTTTGGCGAAGTGATGTTGCCGGGCGACTCAGAAGCGTTCGCGGTGGTCGATCACCAGGTGGCACATCTTTATGTTCGTGACCACGCCAGAAGGGCTGAAATTCAGAAGTTGGTGCAGTCGCTCGACGGTGTTGCCTCGGTTGTTCACCCAAGCGAACTCGATCTCGATCATCCTCGAAGCGGCGAATGGATTGTTTTGGCCGAGGAGAACGCGTGGTTTAACTACTATTACTGGCTGAATGATTCGCATGCCCCGGACTTCGCGAAAACGGTCGATATCCACCGAAAGCCAGGCTACGATCCGGTCGAGTTGTTTATGTCATCCAAGATTCGAGCTGCCTATCGCCTTGCCCAGAAGAAATTGGGGTTTCGTTACAAAATGGATGTGATTCCGCTGGATGCAAGCTTGGTCCAAGGAAGTCATGGCCTCAGACCAGTTCCTGGACGAGGGCCGCTCATTATTGGTCCAAATGCGCCCGGAAACATGCTGCTTTTTAAGGACTACGTGAGACAGTTGATCGGCAGATAAATCCCACGGACAACTCGTTATTCAAATTAAGGCACTTTCCTTTTTGCCTGCTAGTGCTGTGACGCTTACGCGTTAGAATTCTAGATCACTCGAACAGCTCGCACGTTTGCAAAAGACCACCACAACCAGGGAAAGTCACGATCAATGAATGACGAAACGATTCAACGTATTCACACAACGTACGGAATCGAAAATTGGTCAGCAGGATACTTCGACGTCAATAACAAGGGTAATGTCATT
Organism: Pirellula staleyi DSM 6068; assembly: GCA_945870455.1. Classification (GTDB taxonomy): domain Bacteria; phylum Planctomycetota; class Planctomycetia; order Pirellulales; family Pirellulaceae; genus JBKCUI01. The sequence goes on from CAMBSL010000022.1 coordinate 7,458, forward strand.
GCTCGTCCGAACGCTCAGGACCCACGCCATGTCGATCTCAAGCAGTTAATCGATCATCTGGTCCGAGACAAAAAGCTTCAACTCCCTATCTTGCTTCGATTTCCGCAAATATTGACCAATCAGCTCAGGACACTGACGAAAGCATACAGCGACGCGATTCAGCAATTTGACTACGACGGTAAACACTATCCGGTGTTTCCAATGAAGGTGAATCCCCGTCGTGAAGTCGTCGAGGAATTCCTAAAGGAGAGTGATCGATGTAGGGTCGGACTGGAATGCGGTTCGAAGCCGGAGCTTTACGCTGCGGTTGCGCAAGAGCAAACTCCGGAGTCTTTGCTAATTTGCAATGGTTTTAAAGACGAGGCGTTTTGCAAGTTAGCATCCTTGGCGGTCCAATCGGGCAAGCGTGTTGTCATTGTTGTCGAAAAGCTCAACGAGCTCAAAATGCTCTTGCGAGTCGCGAGCGATGTGGGCGTTTGTCCATGGATCGGACTGAGGGCAAAACTTTATTCGCGAGGCTCGGGAAAATGGGCTAGTTCCGGCGGTGACTCAGCCAAGTTCGGATTAACGACCTCTGAAATTATCCAATGCGTTCGATTGCTCCGCGAAAACAAAATGGAACACAATTTCAAACTTCTGCACTTCCACATCGGCTCACAAATTACCGACATCAAACGCGTCAAGAATGCCATGAAGGAGGCTGCTCGTGTTTATGCGAAGATTCGCCAAATCGGATTAAATGTTGACTTTCTCGACATCGGCGGCGGATTGGGGGTCGATTACGACGGGTCGAAAACCCGTTTTGAATCCTCCATGAATTACACCGTCCAAGAGTTTGCGAACGATGTCGTCTACACGGTTAAGAGTGTTTGTGATGAAGAGAATGTGCCGCACCCTAACTTAGTCACTGAGAGCGGACGCATGATGACTGCCTACCATTCGGTCTTGGTCGTTTCGATCCGAGAGGAGATTGAAACGTTTGCAGACGATCAACCGGAAATTGAGATCGATGGCGATGATCCGCAAGTCATCACGGAATTGAAGGGGCTTTGCGATGAAATCAATGGGAAAAATTACGTCGAATACTACCATGATGCTGTCGAACACAAAGATGAACTCCATACCCAATTCAATCTAGGATTGATCTCCCTCGAGGATCGAGCCAAAGGGGAGGTACTCTATTGGGAAGTCTGCGCTCGGGCGCTAAAAGAGTCGGAACTTGCGCGCGTACCAAACGAGGAATTCGAAGATGTCAAGCGAGTGCTTGCCGCAAAATATCTTTGCAATTTTTCGCTATTCCGGTCCGCTCCGGATTCATGGGCGATCGGTCAGTTGTTTCCGATCATCCCGCTTCATCGACTTCAAGAATCGAAAGTCGACTTTGCGACCTTAGTGGACGTAACTTGCGATTCCGACGGAAAAATTGACAAGTTCGTGGACCAGAAAGATGTAAAAGAAACTCTGGAATTGCCGGAGTGGCGAGAAAACGAAGAGTATTACCTTGGCCTGTTTCTGCTTGGAGCCTATCAAGAGGTGATGGGTTCGTGCCACAACTTATTTGGCGTCCCCAATGAAGCACAAGTATTCATGGAGTCGGATGGTCGGTTCCATGTTTCCAAGATCGTTCAAGGCAGCCGCATTGTCGATATGGTGACTTCAGTACGTTACGAGTCCCAACACCTTCAAGACGCGTTTGCAAACCGCATGCGTCAATTGGTTGCGGCTGGCTCTTGCGATAGTGACAAGGCTCAAGAACTAATCGATCAGTACAACGCCGCTGCACATTGGACGACCTACTTGGACTAGCCACCCTATTTTCGCATGACTATCCGAAACAGGAAAGCATCGTCAAAGCGCGTCTCACCGTTGAGCGTGCGGAACTGCACGTTGCGATCAAATAGGTAACCAAACTCCCAGGCTGACACGTTTCCGTTCGCTTTGCGTCGTTCTAAGCCAACGACCCATTGGAGGTCGCGGTATGTCATCACGTCGTTTTCGCTATTGGGAAACTCGATCTCCCAAGTTCCGCCTCCCAGCCGACCCGCAACATACAGCTTGCGAGATTGATCCAATGTGTAGTCAATTCTAGGCCGAGGAAACACAAGATCGAATCGCATGCTCTCCATCGATTTTGGTCGCCACGAAAAACCCATGACAGGCAGCAGCTTGATGTCGTCACGACTCAAATAGTCGACACCAAAGACCACATCTATTTCCGGAGTATAGTGAAGCATTCCGACGGCATGACCCGGGAACCGCACACCATTGCGAGCGCTACCTTCAAAGTCGCTAAATATGCCAATCGTAGTCGCCAAATCATAGCTCATTACATCCTGAATCCGTCCTCGAGTTTGGTATCCTAATGAGAAGTCAACCAATCTCGGCGGCAAAGCCACGGCGTTGGGACCGGACAGAAGATGAATGTTGATGGCAGTCGAAAAACCAGAGCGATAGCCTCGTTTTTGATAGGGGTCCGATCCGAGCGACAGCCAGCCAAATTGATCTCCGTCGCCAGGAATGAAATCAAACCAGCTTGCGTTGGTCCTGTAATTTGAGTAAGGCTCTTGAGAAAAATAAGTTAGATTTGGGAGCTTGAACTGGTTCGCTTGTGATTCAGGATCCAAACCCAAAGGAAATTCCGTGAGAAATTCCGATTCGTTGTTCGTCCCTTCAATCTCTCGAACCATGCGTGGGTCGCCGACTGCGCCTTCGATGGAAACAAGTTTGCCCAAGCTGCGTACACGGGGCAAACCATCTGGGCTGCCTGTCGGTTGAGGAATCGAAAAAGACTCATAACTCTCGTTAGGCATCTCTTGGGCGCTGGTCAAGGAACAAGTGATCGCGAGGCAAATCGACCCGTAAAAAAACGAAAGACCCCAAAACCACGATCTTGGATGTGTCAATTTTTTGGAATATTCCGTCATTCGGTACCTCTTGGGTAAACTATCGGGTTTGGGCGTAGCTTTCTAGAGACATTCCGTAGCGAGTAAAGTAGGACGACACCTTGAAAGCTAGCGTTATGCGGAATACAACAGAGGCTAACTTGATCGGTAATGGAGGAGCATTCGTCCGAACAGGACGTCTGCTCCATTACGGTTTCCCCCAACTATTGAATTGTGAGCTACGGAATGTCTGGTACAGGTTTGGATGAAGGAATGGTCTCCACGGACAACGTCGCGAAGGTCTTGAGCCAAGCTCTGGATGCCGGCGATGGTCTGCTGCGGTTGACGCCGACATGGGTTCCTCGCAGTTTCCTTCATCCTGGCCGACGGATTAAACTCTTCCCAGGGGACCTATATGCGTTTGGTGCCAACCGAGGCGGCATTGACGAGCGTTGGTTTTCAAGCACGACCGAAGCGGCCAATGAGGGGCGTGTATGGCACGAAGGGCTCAGTTTTTGTCTGTTCGAGGGAAAGAAGTTTCTGCTGAAAGATGCAGTGGCTGAACAGGGAGCGAAATTGGTGGGAGACCCCATCTTCAAGAAATATTCTCGCTGGCCCGTGTATTCCAAATTCTTCGACAACATGGGTCCGATCCCGCATCACATGCATCAGTCTCAGAAAGATGCCCAACTGGTCGGTCAGGAAGGCAAACCGGAAAGTTATTATTTCCCACCTCAATACAACAACGTAGACAACAATTTCTCGTACACGTTTATGGGGCTAGAACCCGGCACGACGAAACAAGATCTTCGCCGTTGTCTAGAAAATTGGAACAAAGGGGACAACGGCATCCTCGACCTTTCACGAGCGTACAGGCTCAAGCGTGGAACCGGCTGGTTGATTCCGCCAGGAGTTTTGCACGCTCCGGGTTCGTTGTGCACTTATGAACCACAATGGGGCAGCGACGTGTTCGGCATGTATCAATCGATCGTGGAGGGACGCTATGTTCCCTGGTCTCTGCTCGTCAAAGACATGCCACCTGAAAAACATCAAGACTTGGATTTCATCATTGGTCAGTTGGATTGGGACAAGAACGTAGACACTCACTTCAAGGACAGCAACTACATAGAACCGATTGTTGACCCGATCAAGAGCGGCGATGGATACACAGACAAGTGGATTGTCTACGGCTCCATCGACAGCGCACAGCTTTTTAGCGCAAAGGAACTCACCGTCGAACCGGGCGCGAAATGCATCCTCAAAGACAACGCTGCGAGCGGTTGGATAACCGTCCAGGGCAAGGGGCGGATCGGCAAACTCGCTCTACAAACGCCTGCCATGATTCGATTTGGCCAAAACACCGAGGACGAGGTTTTCATAAGCTACGACATCTCCGCCCGCGGAGTGGAAATCGAGAATACGGGAAGCGAACCGCTTGTTGGGCTTCGCTATTTTGGCCCCGATGCGCACGCGAATATGCCCAAGAATGGAGCTTGGAAGAACCAAGCGTGAGCGTCCTTTATTTGCAAGTCAACCAACCCATAAACCGGAGATAAAATGTCAGTAAAATCCTCCCCAAAACTCCACAATGCCATGTGGCCAGGCTTAGTCGGTAAAGGTGACGGTCCCGGCCAAGAACCACCGATCAGTCTTGAGCGAATGCTTGAACTGACCGCGGCCGCTAACGTGAACGGCCAGAAATTTGACGGCATCGATTATTTTCTCTTTTTCCCTCACACCGATCCGAATGCGAGCGACTCGGAACTGACTCGCATTGCCGATTTGATTGCGAGTCACGGTTTCGCGGTGGGCTCGCTGGTCGCCCCGGTTTGGCCGGGAACAGTGGGGGATTCCGCCATGGGAAATTCGGAGTCGCGAGAAAAATTTCTAACGGCCGTTCGAATGGCATGCCGAATCGCTGGCATCTTCGAAAAGCATGGCATTCGCAAATATGGGGTGATTCGAGTCGACAGCGCAGAATTCGGAATCGAAAAATGGCGGCAAGACAAAAAGGCCAACACTCAAACCATTATTGATACGTTTAAGGAAGCCGCCAAGATTGCAAAAGATCATGGGCAACGCCTAGCCGCCGAAGGAGAAATCTGCTGGGCGGGCATGCATAGTTGGCGGGATATGCTAGACGTGCTCGAGGGTGTCGGTATGCCAGATGCATTCGGGTTCCAAGCCGATATGGCTCACACCTATCTCTATTTGATGGGCTATAACGCACCAGAATACGCCCTATTGCACGACGGATACACGGAGTCCGAGTTTTACGCAGCCTACGAAAAAATGACGGACAAACTCAGGCCTTGGACTATCGACTTCCACGTCGCTCAAAACGATGGTAATGTCCACGGCGCGGGTGACCATGACAAAACGGGCAAGCACTGTCCTGCCGACGATCCAAATGGAAAACTCGATATTGTGCGTTGTGCAGGCTATTGGCTCAAGGATGCGGCCTCGCGAGGGATCAAGCACATCTGCTGGGATGGATGCATGTTCCCAAATGCGATGCTCGAGACACCCGATACCTGGAACCAGATCTTAGACAAAATGATCCGAGTGCGAAACGCGCACGGTTGGTAACGATTTTATTTAGTTTTTCTTTCCGGCAGCCTTTCTCGGATAGGCCTGGAAACTCGGCAACCTTAACAACAAAACAAAACAATTACGCAAGAACGAAAATGAAAGAACTACGCATTGGAATGATAGGCTATGGGTTTATGGGCAAAGCTCACTCAAACGCGTACGCCCAAGCAAACCATTTTTTTCCCCTCCAAACCAAGCCCGTATTAAAGGCACTGTGCGCCCGTAATGCGGACAAGGCTCAGTCCTTTGCAAACAACTGGGGTTATGAATCGATCGAGACCGACTGGCGGAAAATGTTGGAACGCAAAGATATCGATGCTGTCGATATCTGCACTCCCAACAACATCCACAAAGAGATTGCTATCGAAGCCGCCAAGGCGGGCAAGATGATTCTGTGCGAAAAGCCTTTGGCGATGAACGCAACCGAAGGGGAAGAGATGTGCCAAGCGGTGGAGAAAGCCGGAGTCGCCAACATGGTTTGGTACAACTACCGACGCGTTCCAGCCGTTACCTTGGCAAAACAAATTATCGATTCAGGAAAGCTTGGACGCATCTTTCACTATCGTGCCAACTTCCTGCAAGACTGGACGATCAACGCGGATGTTCCACAAGGTGGCGCAGGAACATGGCGATTGGATGCAGAGGCTGCTGGCAGCGGAGTCACAGGGGACCTGTTGGCGCATTGCATCGACACAGCCTTGTGGCTCAATGGATCAATCCAGGACGTTTCCGCGATGACCGAAACTTTCGTGAAGGAACGCGTTCATTCCGAAACGGGTTTGAAGCAACCCGTTTCGATCGATGATGCTTGTACGTTTTTTTGCCACTTTGAGAACGGTTCACTTGGATTGTTCGAGTCAACGCGTTACGCCCGTGGACACAAGGCACTCTATACGCTTGAGATCAATGGCGAGCACGCAAGCATTGCGTGGGATCTGCATGATCTGCATAGGCTCAAGTACTTTGATCATGCCGATGAGTCCATTGTTCGTGGTTGGAGAAGCATTCACGTATCGGATGGAAACCAACCTTACATGGGAAATTGGTGGGTCCCAGGCTTGCAGATCGGCTATGAGCATTCGTTCATTCACCAAGTGGCAGATTTCCTCAAGAGCCTGGAAACGGGCGAGCCCGCTCACCCTACTTTCCGGGATGCTTTAGAAACGCAAAAAGTCTGTGATGCGGTCCTCGATAGCGCCAAGAAACGCCAGTGGGCTTCGGTGGATTCGTATTGATCCCATGCCAGCTCAGTACTGTATAGGAATCGATTTAGGAACTACTAATTCGGTCTTGGCGTTCGCGCCCATCGACGAAGAGGAACCGTTGATTGCCGTACTGCCGATCCCCCAACTCGTTGCCCCGGGAACCGTCGAACGAAAGCTCTCTTTGCCATCGTTTTTGTTCCTTGCGGCAACGTTGGAGGACCCTGCTTTCCAGTTGCAGGGAATTCGAAGCAGCATGGGAATTGTTGGTGAGTACGCAAGACGTGTTGCAAGTGAACAACCGGATCGAGTTGTTGCGGCCGCCAAAAGTTGGTTATGCAATAAGCGAATCGACAGGCAATCGCCAATCCTCCCTTGGGAATCGGATGCGGAGGTTTCGCTCGTTTCACCGGTGGCAGCAACAACTGCCTACTTGATGCACCTCGTGGACGCTTGGCATTTGGAGTTTTTGGACGCACCATTCTCGGAGCAGCAAGTTGTTCTTACCGTGCCAGCGTCGTTCGATTTAGTCGCTCGCGAGTTAACACGACAAGCAGCCATGGCTGCTGGATTTCCGTCGGACTTTGTCTTTTTGGAAGAGCCTCAAGCAGCGCTAACCAATTGGATTCATGCTCACGGTCAACATTGGCGCAAATCCTTGCATGAACAGGATGTATTGTTGGTTTGCGATGTGGGCGGTGGAACAACCGATTTGACTCTGGTCCAAGTTCAAAGCGCGAATGGAGAGCTTATCATGAATCGTTTGGCCGTAGGCAATCATTTGCTTATCGGCGGCGATAATATGGACCTGACACTGGCTCACATGGCTTCAACGCTTTTCGCGGAGAAGGGGACGAATCTAAACGCCTGGCAATCTGTTTCGCTTTGGCATTCCTGTCGCTTGGCCAAGGAAAAACTTCTCAAGGGTGAAACTTCGCCGGATTCATACCCGTTAAGTGTTCTCGGTCGTGGGAGCAAGTTGATTGGCGGGACGGTGTCGATTGAGTTGCCGAAGGCTCTGGTGGAATCAACCCTCATTGATGGCTTTTTTCCGGTAGTAACGAAAGAAGACAAGCCTCTTCGCGATGCGGCCAGCGGCTTTCAAGAGTTGGGATTGCCTTTTGAATCCGACACGGCCATTACCAAACACATCGCTGCGTTTCTTGCCGATCACTTACCATCCTACGATGAAAAGCCGATGCGATTGACGCATTTATTGTTTAATGGTGGTGTCTTCAACGCCGATGCGTTTCGCGCACGCTTGTTGAAGACAATTTCTTCATGGAACGATGATAAAAAAGAGCTGACGGTACTCGGTGGTGTGGAGGATTTGGATCATGCCGTCGCTTGTGGGGCCGCGTACTATGCGTGGGCAAAACGGCATGGTGGGATTCGCATTCGCGGAGGTACAGCCCGCAGCTACTACATCGGAATCGAAAGCTCGGGGCCCGCGATCCCAGGAATGGCTCGACCGCTACAAGCGTTATGTGTCGTTCCTCAAGGAATGGAGGAAGGTACTCAAGTAGACGTGGCCAGCAGGGAAGTCGGTCTCAAAATAGGACAGCGGGCACGATTTCGATTCTTTTCAAGCACGGTTCGCAAACAAGATAAACCAGGCACCTATCTGCGTACCTGGGATCAAGATGAATTGCTTGAAACGTCCCCACTCGAAGTCGAATTATCCGGTAGCGACGGAGAGCAAATTATTCCAGTGCGATTTCAAAGCAAGATAACCGAGCTTGGTGTGTTTGAATTGTGGTGCAAGTGCACGCGAAACGATCAGAATTGGAAGCTCGAACTCAACATTCGCGAATAGCCAAACTCACCATCGAGCCATGCACGCCGCTGGGGTCGCTTAAGTTTCTAACGTCGCAAACGAAGGTGTATTCGGATCATTCGCATGTCCCATTTTCCTGACTGAATTTGGATCTGCGGCCTTCTTCTTGAACAAACCACTTAAATCATCTAGGTACGTGTACAAGACGGGTACAGCTAGCAACGTCAACAACAGCGATAGCGTTTGCCCACCCGATGCGAGGACCGCAATCGAACGACGCTCTTCCGCGCCAGGTCCGTTTGCAACGAGCAACGGCAGCAAGCCGGCGACGAACGAAATCGTTGTCATCAAGATCGGTCTCAATCGATCGCGATTGGCTTGCAGAATCGCTTGCTCTCGTTCCACTCCTTTGCGTCGCAACGCGTTCGTGCAGTCAACTTGCAAGATCGCGGCTTTCTTGACAACACCAAACAACACGAGAACGCCAAGAGCTGAGTAGACGTTGAGCGTTTCGTTTCCCCAATACAAACTTATCAATCCAAAAGGTACTGAAAGAGGCAGCGTAAAGAGAATCGTAAACGGATGGGCAAGGTGTTCGAATTGAGCCGCAAGTACGATGTACATAAAAATGAAGCTGAGCAAGAACGTCCATCGAAACTCGTTCAATGTCCTCTCCAATTCCTTTCCGCGACCGAGCACTCGCGTTTCGAAACCCGGCGGCACGCCCACTTCCACCGCCAAAGCCCGTAACGCTTGGATTCGGTCCGCCAATGCGTAACCAGGTGCGATATTAGCTCGAATCGAAACCATGCGTTGCCGATCCAGTCGATCGATGCGAGCAGATGCATCGCCAAAACTAAATCGAACCACGTTGTCGATCCGGGTCAAATTGGTCTTGCTCGGCAGGGGTATTCCAGTTTGATTACCCCCGATGGAAATGGGACGACCAGCGTCTGGATTGGTCCGAACATAAAGCTGCGAAATCGAATCGACATCACGTCGATCAACGCCCACCAACCGCAACTCAACATCGTAGGCATCATCCACACTTGAGTCTCGATAACGAGAAACGCGATCGTCACCTCCGACTGCAATCCTCAATGTATCCGCGATTTCTTGAACTGAAACTCCCAAGGCTGCTGCTCGCTCCCTATCAATCGTGACGAGCAACTCCGGTTTGTCTAAACGCAAGGTGGTATCTACGTCCACAATGCCCGGCAGCTCCATTGCTTTTTTTCTGAGTCGTTCGCTGAAGGCGGACAGCTCTTGAACGTCAGGACCGGTGATCGAAAAATCGATGTCAACATTTGCACCTTGCCTAAGTGAGGTTAAGTTTCGGATGGAAACTCTTACATCTGGGATGGATTTGAGCAGTTTCCGAATCTCGGTCATCTTTTGTTGTTGGCTGAAGTTGCCTTCGAAGGCCTTGCTTGGCCGTCCTTGGATCGTTTCAAAAAATAGCCTTTCTAGCGAGAATGAGCGTTTTGGCGAGTCGGTCAAGCGAACAAATACGCTTCCACTGTTGACACCGCCAAATCCACGCGTGCCAATCGACGAAAGGATCAACTCGACGCCCTCGACCGCATTTACCGTCTCTTCGATTTGTCTGAGCGCCCCATTCATCGACAAAATAGTTGCCCCTTCTTTGGCGTTGACGCTGATTTCGAACTCGGACTCGTCAACATTGGTCGGAATGTAGTCTTGCCGAACCCAACTATAAAGCGGGATATTTGCGAGGACGGTCACAATGCATAATAACAAGGTCAAAAATCGATATTTGAGTGCGAGTCGCAGCGAAGCCATGTATGCGACCTCTATCCAGTGATAAAGGCCGCTTTGCCGAGATGTCTTCGCGTGCGTTCCTTGATCTTCCGGTTTCTTTGGCTTCAGCAAAATGCTACACATCATGGGTGTCAATGAAAAACTGATCACCATGGAAACCAATATCGCAACCGTCGCCGTCACGCCGAATTCAAAAAGCATCCGCCCCGTTACGCTCGATAGAAACGAAACCGGTAAGAAAACAATCACCAAGGAAATGGTCGTGGCGAGAACGGCCAATCCGATCTCTTTCGTCCCCTCGATCGATGCTCGAATCGGATCCATCCCCTCTTCCTCGATACAGCGGTACACGTTCTCCAGGACAACGATCGCGTCGTCAATCACCACCCCAACCATCAATACGAGTGCCAGCATCGTAACATTGTTGAGCGTAAAACCGAACGCTTTCATGAACGCAAAAGTCGCAATGATCGAAGCTGGTATCGCGACCGATGCAATCAGCGTCGAACGCCATGATCGCATAAACAGCAAAACAGTTAGGCAAGCTAGAATCGATCCGGACACCAAGTGGTTTTCGATTTCATGCAGTGCCGACAAGATGTAGCGCGACTGGTCCTGAATGACCGCGACACGAACGTCCTCGGGTAGCAAGGCTCGACTTCGCTTTAAGCGTTCCTTCACCCCTGCAATCACGTTGACCGTATTTTCTCCCGATTGTCGCTGTACACTCAACGTCACAGTCGGCTCGCCGTCAAGTCTCGCCATGGTGCGCACCTCCTTAGTTCCGTCAACGACTTCACCTAAATCAGCCAATCGAATCGATGCGCCTCCGATGGTATCGATCACCAAATCCGGAAAGTCCTTTGCTTCCGAAACTCTCCCGAGCGTTCGCAGTGTTCGTTCTCGCAAGCCTTCGTCCACTCGTCCGCCTGGCACCTCTGCATTCTGACGGACCAACGCATCGCGTACTTGCGAGATGGATAACTGGTAGGCGGCAAGTCGTTTGGCATCAATGTTGACCTTGATTGCGCGGTCTGCTGCGCCCGAAATGGTGACTTGTCCGACGCCAGGACTCGACTCGATCACGCCTTTGACGTAGCGGTCTGCAAGGAGATACAGCTCGCTCGGTGATTTCTCGCCAGAAACTGCGATCGTCATTACGGGCGAAGAGTCAATATCGGATTTTTGGACAATCGATGGATCAACCGTCCGCGGCAATCGGTTGGAAACAGCGGAGACGGCATCCCGAATATCTTGCACTGCCGCGTCGATTTCGCGAGCCAGCGAAAAAGTGATCAACACCGTCGAGCTACCATCGTTCGAAATGCTTCTCAATTCCTCAATGCCCGCAACGGTTGAAACCGCGTCCTCAATGACTTGGGAAACTTCGGATTCAACTTCTTGAGATGCCGCACCTGGGTAGTTGGTGCGAATGTAAACGGTTGGAAGATCCGTACGCGGAAAACGATCGATCCCAAGTGTTGGAAACGCTACGACTCCCGCCACGACCAACGCCATTACCAACATAAGCGCAAAAACAGGACGCTTAACGCAAATTTCAGCGAGCCAGTACAAAATGATTTCCTAAGGAGGGAGCAGTGGGGCGGGAGGTCCTGCTATTGTACTTGCTGTCAAGCACTTCAGAAACGCGTTTTCACCGCGAAACCTCGGGCTAGCGAAACCCGCAGGTCAAGCGTTTGGTATTCGAATCCCGCATGCCTTGTGCTGCGGATCGTTCCGGCTTTTCGGCTAAACCGAACGACGAGCGGCGGCCCGTGTTACGATCGATGCCCAATTCTCCACAGACCATTAACAAAGACCATGGCAAGAATCTCCCAAATCGAAGGCGCCTGCTAGCCAGGACTCCGCCTGTTGTCAGATGTTCCTTGGTTCAATTTTATAATGAATCGGCTAGACGCGGGTCAATCCCCTCGCCGTTACGGTTGTCTCCATAAGATCACCCTCTAATGGGCGGGAATCAGTGGGTACGACTTGTCGGAGATAAGCTGTTATCACCGAAAAAGATCCACAGGGACAGCCAAGACTTAAACCGGGATATTTGGCCTGAATCAGTGATAATTAAATTGACAAATCAGAGATAACTCCGGTAAATTCAGCGATAACTAACCCAAACCGGGATAAAAACAAGTTCGCGTATCTATCCATTCTCATCTGATAGAGTTCGCGTTCAACTGTCGCGTAACCAGCTTTTCCAAAAATCTCTCTGCTAAGTCTTGCCTCTTTTGGACGGCCTGCGAACAATTCCTGCGTTCCGTCTACGTCCCACAACAAATCGAAAGCGAGTAGAAGTTATGAAGACAAGAAGATTGTTCGCCGAGCGTCTAGAAGATCGAAAGATGTTTACCGTATCTGCCGTTCTGGCAGGCGGTGTTTTAAACGTGAGTGGTAGTGATCAGTCCGAAGCCTTTACTCTGCGCTATCTCAAATCAACAGACAAGCTGACCTTAAGTGTTGGAAGCCAATTCTTCACCTTTAAAGCAAGTAGCGTCGGACAGATAGTCGCAAATCTTGGTGCTGGTAATGACAATTGGAATGGTTTAGCAACGGGTTTCAAAGCTCCTCAAACAATCCGTGGTGGAGCGGGAAATGATTCGATCACGACGGGAGAAGGAAACGATACAATAATCGGGGACTCCGGAAATGACACATTGATTCCTTGGGCCGGTGCGGATCGAGTGTTTGGAGGTACTGGAAACGATTGGATTGGTCTGTCGAATGGCGACGGAGGAAGCTTCGGATATCCAAATGATTTTGGCTATGGTGAAGAAGGAGACGACACAATGGTTGGAGGCACTAACGATCAAATTTTTGGCGGTGACGGAAACGATTTATTGACCGCTTCTGGAATTGGTGCTTTCGGTGGAACATACATGGACGGCGGCAACGGCGACGATCGTTTCCGCGCGAGACAGGGTCAGTATCGCGCTAGAGACACAATTGTCGGAGGCAACGGTTACGACGTACTCGAAACCTATGACGTAGACCCACGCACTCTTGTAATGTATGAAAACATCCCACGAGGTGCGTCGCTCGAAAGAATCGCATAGGCGATTCTCATTAGCACATGCAAATCGTTACTAACAAACACTGCTATGGACGCGAACAAAGCATTGGACCGAAGTGCTCGATCGACGCGCCCTGACGTGGTAACATTTCCTACTCGCACTCGGTCAATGCGGGCGTTCTGTGCTGTATCGGCTAACCGAACACGACACAAGAAGCACGTGATGCCTAATCTATTCATTTCATGCAAGAGCGAAGACCGCTCGCGCGCTGAGCAGCGTAGCGATATCTTAGTTGATAGTGGGTTTACCACGTGGTGGGACACGTCCGTGGTCGCGGGAGAACGATTCGCCGATACGATTAACGACGAACTAAACAAAGCGAAGGCTGCGATCGTTCTGTGGTCGAAACTCAGATGGAACTCCAAATAGATTCAAACTACCGAGGAGCGGTTATGCAAGTCGATGACGAAGGCTCTGTTTTAAGCACACCGGGACAGTATAAAATTGCTGTGTAAAATACGGTGTACGATCTCAAAAACGTGGCAATCTCGCAACGCGGCGTCGGAGCGCCGCAGGGGCTCGCCACCTGGGGGATGTCCGGCTGTTACGGCGTGGCGGTGTTCGGGGGACAGAACAATAACCCCCAAGTCAACTTTCTGGCGCTGTTCCACGCCTCGGGAGGGCTGACCACCGATCTCCTTAATAAATTCCTCATGCACCTCGAAGGGAAGTTGCCCCAACCTGGCGGCAACTTCCAGTGGGTCCTTGTGATGTCCCAAGGAGATGAACGAGAACAAGGTTTCTTATGGACATCCTTAGGACGTGAAGCCCCAACCACTCAGTTATTCAAAACCCAACCCAACAACGTTTACATAATGAATGGCCCCGCGCCGGGCGGGTCTAGGGACGCGTTTGCCGTCGATTTCGGTGGGCACTGGGGCAGTCTGGGCGACCAAATTATCAACCCGCCACCGTGGAGTGTGGCACCGGGAGCTGAAGGGTTGGTTCGCGTCGGTAATCCTCCTGGGCGGCGAGGATGCTGCTACATATCCTCGGCATGTTGCCAACACCTGGGCTTACCCGACGATTGCGAGGAACTTGAGACGCTTCGAGGGTTTCGGCCAACGCGGCTCGTATGGGATTCAAATCCACATAGGCCGCACAAGCCAGTAGCGACTCTTCTCAAGAATCCGAACTGCCTTAAACCGACTTTGCCAAAATCGACCAAGCCCCTTGCCTTCTTCACCATTGGCTCGGAGTGCAATGTACTGACAGAGCAGTCGCATCCACCAAGAAATGTCGCTCAAACGGGATCGGACGGCTGCCAGCTTGACCGGATCGTTTCGAATGGAATTCAGGTCCCACAGTCCAGTCTCCCATAGTGCCCTCCGTGTTATGATGAAAAGTCAATCACCACGACGACGAAGCAATCGGAAATGAGTATATACTAAAATCAAGCAACATAGCGAACGCTAGCGTTTTGACCGCTCTGCCAAAAAACGAGAGGCTCCCTCGGGGCCCCCTCCCACACTGCCTTGTGCTGCGGATCGTTCAGGCTTTCCGGCTAAACTTTGAACTCATCGCGAAAATCAAGCTTGAGACCAGTTCCTCGATGGCTTTCAATGCTTCCGATTCCGATTTCGACGCCTGCTCCATCATCCGGACAATCGCCGAACCTACGATTAGCCCATCCGACACGGGGGCGAGCAAGCGGACATGTTCCGGCTTGGAGATCCCAAAACCGATGCAAATCGGGAGCGGTGTTCGTTCGCGCAGCCAAGAGACGCGATCTACCAAGTCGGGAGGAAGTTCGGTTCTTTCGCCTGTAATCCCCGTGACACTAACGAAATAGAGGAAACCGCTAGAATGCTCCGCGATTTTTAAAGCCCGTTCACGCGGTGTTGTAGGCGTCACCAATTGGATTAAATTGAAGTTCCTCGCTTGGCAAATGCGGGCCAACGATTCACTTTCTTCCACCAAAAGGTCCGGTACAATCGTGCCGGAAAAACCTGCCTTGAGGGCTGAATCCACATAATGCTCCGGGCCTTGGCGATGAATCATTGCATAGCTCACCATCGAAACCAGTGGCATGCTGAGATTGGTCCGCTCCGCTGAGATCTCGCTGAATATGTCTTTCAGTTTGACCTTGGTCGCCAACGCTCGCGTGTAGGACGCTTGAATGACGGGTCCGTCAGCGATTGGATCGCTATATGGAATTCCAACTTCTGCCATTGAGCAGCCCAGTTGGTCCAGCTTTCGCAATACAAGCCTCGTGAAGCCAAGGTTTGGATCTGCCGCGGTAACAAACGGCATAAACGCCTTCTTGCCCTGCGATTTAAGCCGAACAAACAAATCATCGATCGCTGTCATCAAATATTACGTTCTAAAAACGGCCGTGCCGGTTCGACATTGAGGTTCACAAAACGGATAGCATACAAGAAATTCGTTGATCCGAAAGCTGTTGAACTCTACCATTCTTGACCGCGAAGTCGAGCTAACTCGGCAGCGTCTTTGTCGCCTCGCCCCGAAAGGCATATGACTAGATGCTGGTCCGGCGTCATCGTCTTCGCCGTCTCTGCAGCCTTCGCCACCGCATGGCACGTTTCCAATGCGGTCAGTATCCCCTCATTGCGTGCTAAGAAGTCAAATGCGCCAAGGGCGTCGTCATCTCGACAGGAAGTGTACTCGACGCGACTGGAGTCTTTCCAATAACTGTGTTCGGGTCCAACTCCAGGATAGTCCAATCCCGCCGACATCGAATGAACATCGCTTGTCTGGCCATCTTCGTCTTGCATGACATAGCTGTACGAACCATGAAGTACTCCCGGCGAACCATAGCTTAACGGCGATGCGTGTTCGCCCGACGTCGAACCTCGTCCTCCTGCTTCGACGCCAATCAATCGAACACTGTGGTCGTCTACAAACGGATAGAACATTCCCGCCGCATTGCTTCCTCCACCGACGCAGGCCACGATCGTGTCAGGCAGCCTACCGAATGAGCTCAAGCACTGCTCCCGGCATTCGCGACCGATGACGCTCTGAAAATCACGGACCATCATTGGAAATGGATGTGGACCGATGACAGAACCAATAATGTAGTGCGTGTTCTCGACACTGGACATCCAGTCCCGCATGGCCTCATTCACTGCATCCCGCAACGTCCGCGATCCACTTTCAACCGGCCGCACTTCAGCACCCATCAATCGCATACTGAACACATTAGGTTTCTGACGCCTTACGTCTTCCGAGCCCATATAGACAACACAGGGCAAGCCAAAGTGCGCACAGGCTGTTGCCGATGCAACCCCATGCTGCCCAGCCCCCGTCTCGGCAATCACGCGTGTCTTCTTCATGCGAAGCGTCAGCAAAGCTTGACCAAGCGTGTTGTTAATTTTGTGAGCACCGGTGTGATTGAGATCTTCGCGTTTCAACCAAATTTGAGCTCCACCCAACTGCTTGCTTAAGCGTTTTGCATGATACAGTGGTGAGGGTCGGCCGACGAACCGATGCAGCAACTCGTTCAGTTCCGCATGGAAATCAGGATCTTGCATGGCCCGATTGTATTCTACAATCAGTTCGTCCAATGCACGTGTCAGCGTCTCGGGAACATACCGCCCGCCAAAGTCGCCAAAGCGACCATTCAGGTCAGGTACTTGTTTGGTGGCAGTCGTCTCAACAGAACGATTCACCACGTTTGGGGATGGAGCAAGGCTCATTCGATCTCTAGATCGTTGGAGGAAAGTACGCTGCACAAGAATTACTATTGTCGATCCGCCGGATTCCTCGGTCAAGCGTTAAACGCAGCAAGTTTTGCATGTGCTCTTCCAATCCATTCCGCAGTCTGACGAACCTCTGCTTCGGTGTTGAATCGTCCTATCCCAAACCGCAAACTTGCTCTGGCCTGATCCTCGCTCAACCCGATACCGATCAGGACGTGGCTAGGATGAGGCTCTACTGACGTGCAAGCACTACCGCTGCTTACCGCCAGATCGGGCAATTCCAACATCAACGATTGACCGTCTACCTTAGGGAAACACACGTTGAGATTGTTAACTAGCCGAGTCGAATTAGATTGAATAGGGACATCCCAATCCGGACCATTTAGGTGTAGACCGTCAATCTGTTCATTCAATAACACCCAAAGCAAGTTGCGTAAGTAGGCTTGCTGCAGCATGTCCGTCGGCAGATTTGACTCAACGACTTCAATCGCTTTCGCCATTCCCAGGATTCCAACGCTGTTCAGAGTTCCTGACCTAAGGTTGAACTGCTGACCACCGCCAACAATTTGAGCTTGAATTCGCACTGCCTCCGGCGATTGCCGAACAAATAAACCGCCAATCCCTTTTGGACCATAGAATTTGTGTGCGGAAAAGCTCAGTAAATCGACTCCCATCGATTGGACGTCCATCGGCAATCGCCCAATTGCTTGAGTTGCATCGGTATGCAGCGGAACCCCCCATCGCTGACAGAGTTTCGAAATCTCCGCCAAAGGCTGAATGGTCCCTATCTCATTATTAGCCAGCATGACACTGACTATCGCCGTATCTGCATTGATGCACTCCGCCGCTAGCGACAAGTCAATTCCGCCTGCAAACGGATGCTGGTTTGGGAAAACCGGCAGTCGGACTACTTCGAAGCCATGTTTTTCCAACCGGACTAACGGATCCAAAATTGCCCTGTGCTCTGTGACGGCGGAAACGATTCGACGTCGCGTTTGCTTGGGATGCATGGCAACGCCGAAAAGTGCCAAATTGTTGCTCTCAGTTGCTCCGCTTGTGATGATGATTTCATCAGGCTCTGCATTCAAGTGCGAAGCAATCTTCTGTGTCGCGCCCGCAACAAGTTCCGCTACTAATCTACCAGCCTCGTGGGTCGTGCTCCCCGGGTTTGCATAATGTGTCTCCATTATGCGAACCATGACGTCGATCACGTTCGGATCAATGCAAGTGGTTGAGTGGTTATCGAGGTAAATAGGCATTTGCGGAAACCACTGAAACCAATAGGCTCTTCGGTGGCACCCGGCAGGTGCGACCGTCGGAAGGTCACCCTTGCTGAAAGTGACTTTGTACTTTCGGTAAGGCTAGCTTGGTCACTACCCGATAGCCAATTCGCCGGGTGACTTGGTCTGTCGGCGACGTTCGTTTTCTCGCAAGAACACTTTGCGGATGCGAATGATGTTGGGAGTTACTTCCACCAATTCATCGTCTTCGATGTACTCAAGAGCCGCTTCGAGAAAAATCTGACGGTGCGGTTTGAGGATGATGTTCTCATCGCTACCTGCCGCTCGAACGTTCGTCAATTTCTTTTCTTTGGTGGGGTTTACACACAAATCGTTGTCGCGAGCATTTTCACCAACCACCATGCCTTCGTAGACGTCGTCCCCCGGTGCAACAAATAGTTCCGCGCGGTCTTGCAATGCAAACAATGTATAAGGGATTGCTCGGCCTGGTACCATGGAGACAAGTACACCGTTGGCACGGCGCGGCAAGTCCGCTTCCATGGGTTGATAGCCCGAAAATCGATGGTGAATGATGGCTGTGCCTTGAGTTGCGTTAAGCATTTTCGTTCTCACGCCGATCAGTCCACGGGCGGGGATTGAAAACCGCAACAAAGTGTATTCTCCTCGCGGTGTCATCTCGTCGAGTATTCCACGTCGATTGCCAACCAATTCCATAATCGGACCAACCTTGTCCGTTGGCACCTCGACATTGAGAACTTCGTAAGGTTCTTGGAGTTTGCCATCGATTTGCTTCAAAACGACCCGCGGCTTGCTGACGCTCATTTCGTAGCCTTCGCGACGCATGGTTTCGATCAGCACGGACAAGTGCAAAACACCTCGCCCTCGTACCGCAAACGCTTCGGTACCCTCTAATGGTCGTACACGCAACGCTACGTTGCGCTCAAGTTCTTTTTCAAGTCTTGCTTTCAATTGCCGTGTCGTGACATATTTGCCGTCACGACCTGCCAATGGAGAAGTATTAACGCTGAATATCATTTCCAATGTGGGCTCGTCGACACGCAGTCGAGGTAGAGCGTTGAGCTCTCCTCGGTTGCAAATCGTGTCGCCAATTTCGATATCCGTCAGGCCAACCACAGCGACAATGTCTCCCGCTGACGCCATCTCCGTATCGATTCGACCGAGCTTGTCGAAAATCTGAAGATTGGCAATTGTGGCAGGCACAACGCGTCCCTCCTCTTTTGCCAAGTCAACCGTTTGTCCCTTTTTCATGGTGCCGCACTGAATTCGACCGATTGCAATCCGGCCAACGTAGTCCGACCAGTCCAAATTTGTGACCAGCATCTGCAATGGTGCGTCTGGCTCGACCTCGGGTCCAGGGATTTTTTCGAGGATCATGTCTAGCAACGGCACCATGTTTTCTCCTGGAACTTTCCAGTCAAGCGTGGCATAGCCGCTTCGTCCCGAAGCAAAGATAATGTCGAAATGGTCCATGAAGTGCTCGCCACCCAAGTCGACGAGCAGCATCAGCGCTTCCTCGATGACTTCATTGCAGCGCGCGTCGGGTCGATCGATCTTGTTGATGACGACGATCGGCTTGACGCCCTGTTCGAGGGCTTTCGAAAGAACAAATCGGGTCTGCGGCATCGGACCTTCCGACGCATCCATCAAGACCAATGCTCCATCTGCCATTCGGACGACGCGCTCCACTTCACCTCCGAAGTCCGCGTGACCGGGGGTGTCGATCAAGTTGATCTTCACGCCCTTGTACTCGATCGCGATATTCTTCGACAGAATCGTAATGCCGCGTTCTTTTTCAAGGTCGTTGCTGTCGAGAATGCAGGTCCCTTGAAGCTGCGAGTCGCGATACTGACCGCTCTGCTTGAGCAAACAATCGACCATCGTGGTTTTGCCGTGGTCGACGTGAGCGATGATGACAATATTTCGGATGTCGTTGCGACGCATTGGGATTGTTCAGTTGTTTAAGGAAGCGCTGTGCTAGGTGATTTGAGTTCGAAACGGGTTTTAAGATTCGTCGCCAGCACGGAAGCTGCCAACCAACGTCGGGGTATATTCGCAGATCTCGTTCGGTTGAAAGTAAATTGCCAATTCACGGTTCGCAGACTCTTCGCTATCCGAAGCGTGTACGAGATTCATTTGACGCGAGCTAGAAAAGTCACCTCGAATGGTGCCTGGAGCAGCCTTGAGTCCGTTGGTGGCACCAAGCATTTCTCGCACGACTCGGATCACTTCAAGACCTTCAACCGCCATCGCAACAATCGGGGAGGACGTAATGAACTCCTCAAGATTTGGATAGAATGGCTTGCTAACGTGTTCTGCATAGTGCTGCTTGGACATCGCCGGTGTAATTCGCAACATCTTCATGGCGATGACATTGAGTCCCTTGCGCTCCAATCGGCCAATAATTTCGCCGATTAATCGACGTTCAACGCAGTCTGGTTTAAGAAGGACAAGAGTCTTTTGCATGATTTACCTATGGGACGCTACAATGACGGACCGCCTACGGACAAATTTGAATTCTCTCGATTTTCGCGTTTGTGGCTAGATCAAAACCACTGATGCTGGCAACGTTGAATCGCCGAACGAACATCGAATCGCCAGGAATTCGTTTGACGGAATACGGTTTGATCGAACCAAACCGTGGCTAAAGACGATCCATCTACTGCAAAACATGCTTTAAAGTTGTTTTAGCCCCCAATACAGCCACATAGGAAAATCGAGTGACTCGATGAAAAACATACGATTGAACCGTTTTGGAACCGGTTTGGGGCTTTCGATGCTTTTGGCTGCAATGTTCCAAAACACGGCTTGCTCAAACGATGCATCACCCCCCAACATCTTGTTTGCAATCGCCGATGATTGGGGGTTCGGGCACGCGAGTGCCTATGGATGTAATTGGACCAAGACACCCGCGTTCGACAAAGTTGCGTCCGAAGGATTATTGTTCCAGCGAGCATATACGCCTAACGCAAAATGCGCTCCTTCTCGCGCTTGCATTTTGACTGGACGCAATTCTTGGCAGTTGAAGGGAGCGGCGAACCACCTTTGCTATTTTCCAAGCGAGTTTAGGGGTTGGCCCGAAGTGTTGAGCAGCCATGGTTGGCACATGGGACACACTGCCAAGGGTTGGGGGCCCGGAGTCGCGGTTGACATCAATGGCAAACCGCGGCAAATGACTGGTAAAGCGTTTAACGCTCGAACTGCAAAGCCACCCACCACAGGAATTGGGAACAACGACTATGCCGCCAATTTTGACGACTTTCTCGATACCGCCCCAGACGGTGCCCCGTGGTGCTTTTGGTACGGAGCCGTCGAACCACATCGCGCTTATGAGTTCGGGTCGGGTGTCAACAAGGGAGGTAAATCACTGCAAGACATCGAGCGGGTGCCCAGTTACTGGCCCGACAATGAAACCGTTCGGAACGACATGCTGGATTACGCCGTCGAAATTGAGCATTTCGATGCGCACCTTGGTCGGATGCTAGACTCACTCGGTCGCCGAGGATTGCTGGATAATACACTCATCATCGTAACCTCGGATCATGGCATGCCTTTCCCACGCAGCAAAGGAGGTGCTTATGAAGCGTCTAATCACGTCCCGATGGCAATGATGTGGAAGAACCATATTGAGTCGCCAGGCAGGAAAATGGACGACTTCGTGAGTTTCATCGATCTTGCACCTACGATCATTGAGGTCGCGGGTCTGGATTGGGAGTCGACGAAAATGGCTGCAACATCAGGCGTCAGCTTGACGGATGTCTTTCGTTCGGCGTCGGGCAACGCGAATCCCGCCCGTGACCATGTGTTGATCGGAATGGAGCGTCATGATATTGGCAGACCGAACGATGTGGGCTATCCGATTCGTGGAATCGTAACTCGCGATGCGTTATACCTACATAACTTTGAACCTGACCGTTGGCCTGCATGCAATCCAGAAACGGGCTATTTGAACTGCGATGCCGGAGCGACCAAGACTTCGATTCTCAACGCACGTCGCCTAGCCGGTGCGTCCATGCACTGGTCTCTTTGTTTCGGAAAACGCCCCGAAGAGGAGCTTTTCGATTTAGTTAGCGATCCAGACTGTGTGAACAATATTGCATCGCTCGATTCATCGACGAGTCGATTGAAAATGTTGCGAGAGCGAATGGAAGACCAACTTCGGAAACAAGAAGACCCTCGCATGTTTGGCAACGGCAAGATATTCGACGAATATCCGCACTCCAATCCGAACAATCGAGGCTTTTACGAACGCTTCATGCAAGGCGAACGGATCAATGCCAATTGGGTGCTTGATTCGGATTTCGAAACAACTCCAATGGTGCGATGAGCAGCCAGCGAATATCAGGTACAATTCGATTTGAATTCGACTCGAGAATTTGTCCACGACAGGAATCAATCATGTCCACCTCGAACAAACTCCCTGCGACAGCATCGTTATGGTTGGGTTTTTGCTTGTTGACGATTGCATCTCGTGTCGCAGCGGAAAGCCCACATTTCAAAGAAGCGGAAGTGCGAAGCAGCGTGGAGCGTGCACTCCCGCTATTGGAACGTGCGTCGGCTGGTTCGGCCGAGCAACGACAGTGCTTCACTTGCCACAGTCAAGCAATGCCGGTCCTCGCCTTCGTCGAAGCAAACCAACATGGCTTCCATTCGGACCCTTCCAATTTGCAGCGACAAGTCGAACACACGCACGCTCACTTGAAACGCGGCCTAGAAAACTACAAAGACGGAAAAGGACAGGGAGGTGGAGTCGATACGGCAGGCTATGCGCTGTGGACGCTGGAAGATGGAGGTCGAGAAGCGGACGACGTTACCGACGCAGTTGTCGAATGGTTGTTGACCAATCAAAGCGATCAGGGGTTCTGGAAACGCTCGAGCGATCGACCACCGTCGGAAGCCAGTCATTTCACTGCAACTTACCTCGCGTTGCGGGCCCTGGCTGCTTTCGGTCGCGATGCGGACTCGGCGAGAATGGAAATGACGAAGATCAATGCGGCTAAGTGGTTGAGTCAGGAGCCACCCAAAGATACCGAGGACCAAGTCTTTTGCTTGCTGTCCACGCAATTCGTCGATTTGCCTCTCGAATTTTGCGAGACCCTAATAACGCAACTAAAGGATTCCCAATGCGAGGATGGTGGCTGGGCTCAATTGAAAGGGATGGATAGCGATGCCTATGCGGCAGGCACCGTTCTCTATGCATTGAACCGGTCTGGGATGCCTGTCGAAGATGTGGTCTGGCAACGTGGCATTCAATTTCTTTTGACCTCGCAGCTCAACGACGGTTCTTGGCACGTCGTCAGCCGAAGCAAACCCTTTCAAACTTATTTTGAGTCGGGATTTCCACATGGCAAGGATCAGTTTATTTCAACCTCAGCGACCGCTTGGGCGACGATCTGCTTGCTGCTATCGCTGCCCGAAAGTGCGGTCGCCGAAGTCGAACCCCTTGTCGGAACGCAACCGCTCGAATGGCCGGAGTCGGACCTTTCAGGCCGTCTGATGTTTGGTGCGCATCGATTCATCGAAAACGAGATCGATCAGGCAAACACAACTCGGCACAAGCTGTCGATCTCACCAGGGGAGCAACAGGAGCTTCAGCGGGCAGACCTGCAAGAAGTTCTAGGTGTCGTAGAAGATCGGTTGCCGCCACGTCTGGAACGATACGGTGACGACGATAATCCAGCGCTGGTTGCGCAGACGGAAACCTTCGAAATTTATCAGGTCCGTTGGCCCGTGCTGGGCAACATCTTCGGCGAAGGATTGTTCGTCCAGCAGCGAAGTAACGCTAATGGCATGTGTGTTGTCATTCCCGATGCGGACCAATCTCCAGAGCAATTGCTTGGGCTGACAAATGGAATCGATGGTGGCAAACAGATCGCAATGAAACTTGCGACTCAAGGCTTTGATTTGCTGATACCGGCTATTGTAAGCCGTTCGAAACTGGCAACCGAGGAGGAACGGCTTCGACGCGCAGACATGACGGAACGCGAATGGATTCATCGACAAGCATTTCACATGGGCCGACATGTGATCGGTTACGACATACAGCGAGTTCTGGCCGCAGTGGATTGGTTTGCAAGTCGCAAGGCTGAGCAGCAACGGTTAGGTGTCTTAGGTTACGGCGAAGGCGGTATGATTGCCATGCACGCCGCAGCCCTCGACACACGAATTGATAATGTCTTGATCAGTGGCTATTTTGATTCGAGCAATTCCAGTTGGTCCGAACCAATCTATCGCAACATTTGGCGCCGAGCGCGTTCCCATGGCAACGCCGAAGTCGCCTCGTTGATATTGCCACGCAAGCTTATCATCGAACATAGCGACTTTCCGACAGTTACCGGGCACAAAGGGGAAATCAAAACACCTGAATTCTCTCGCATGAAGTCTGAATTTGGGCATATTCGGCAGGGAAACGACGCATCTCCACCGACATTGGTCGCGAGAAACAAAAACGAAACCACCGGTCCTTGGTCCGCCGAAGCGGTCTCTGCCTTCCTGGACCATTTCGGGCCAAAAAAGTCCGAATCGGTCGAATCCGAGCGGTTGGTCGACAAACGCCTCGGAGCAGAGAAACAAATCGCGGATCGACAGCGACGCTGTGTTGCTCAGTTGGAAACGCACATTCAATCGCTTGTTCAGCAATCCGAGCATGTGCGTGACCAGTCGTTTTTGTTCAAGCTCATGCCGGACTTTACGAAACGCGGATGGAGTACGGAACGAAAACATGCCGTGATGAGTCCAGATTCCTTTATTGCTGCGTCCAAGGAAGTTCGGAAACGTTTTCAGGACGATGCCATGGGCCGCTTCCATACGGAATTTCTCCCTCCCAACGCGCGGACTCGCAAAGTACGAGAGACAGACAAATGGACCGCTTATGACGTGGTGCTGGACGTTCACGATCAATTTTTCGCTTGGGGTGTATTGATACTCCCCAAGGACCTCGAGCCAGGCGAAAAACGTCCGGTCGTGGTTTGCCAACATGGACGAAACGGGTTACCGATGGACACGATCGATGCGAACCATTCGGCGTACAACAACTTCGCGGCCGAGCTAGCCAATCGCGGATTCATCACCTTCGCCCCGCACAATCTTTATCGCGGCGAGGACGAGTATCGCTGGCTCGACCGAAAAGCGAAATCGATTGGCTGCACCTTGTTTTCCTTTATTCTCGCGTCCCATGATCAAACATTAAGGTGGCTTGACTCATTACCGTTTGTCGATGGAAACAGGATCGCCTTTTACGGGCTAAGTTATGGAGGCGAGACAGCCGTGCGAGTGCCTTCGATTTTGGAGAAGTACTGTTTGTCGATCTGCTCTGGCGATTTCAACCAGTGGACGCGCAAAGTGGCCGCAACCGATCAGCCGTTTAGCTTTATGAATACCATCGAATGGGAGATGCCCTATTGGAACCTGGGGGCGACCTTCGACTACGCCGAGATGGCTTACTTGATGTTGCCGAGACCATTCATGGTCGAGCGTGGCCACAACGATGCGGTGGGACGCGATCAGTGGGTAGCGCATGAGTTTGCCAAAGTCCGCTGGCTTTACGCCCAATTTGGTCTTTCCGATCGCGTTGCGATCGAGTTTTTTCAAGGAGGCCACAGCATCAACGGCGAAGGGACTTTCGAATTCCTGCACCAGCATTTGGATTGGCCGAATCGGACTCAAAACGTTTCTCAAAATAGGTAACACTCAAGGTACGACATTCATGAAAACTCTCCCTTTTCTTTTGATCGTCGCATTCGCGTCGATGACCCCTTGGAGATTAGTGGCGGACGAACCGTCGGAGTCCATTCTTTGGCCGCAAGGGCTTCCTGACGGCGCCAAGCCACTGACTCAGGAAAAAATAGCACAGCTCAAAGCCAACGCTACCGATCTAGAACGTATTAATCTCGTTGAGACACCATCGCTGACCGTTTATCGAGCGTCAGCAGAAGTCGCGAATGGATGCGGCATGATTATCTGCCCCGGGGGCGGCTACAACATGTTGGCTTGGAACAAAGAAGGTCTAGAAGTTGCGAAATGGCTGAACACGCAAGGTGTAACTGCGGGCGTCCTAAAATACCGCGTGCCTCGTCGCGATCCGGACGAACCGCACCGCGAAGCCTTGCAAGATGCTCAGCGCGCGGTTCGCCTAATGCGAGCTCAGGCTGCAGAATGGGGAATCGACAAGGGACGCGTTGGGGTGCTAGGCTTCTCCGCTGGAGGGCATCTGACGATCATGACAGGCCTACAAGGTGACCAAGCGAGCTATGCTTCGCGCGATGCAATCGATGAACAGAGTTGCAAACCGAATTTTCTGTGTCCTATTTATGCGGCATACCTTGGCGAAAAGTACAATGATCGGATGGAAGTCTCGCTAGGCTCTCTAGTGAAAGTCACACCCGAAACGCCACCCATGTTTCTTGCGGTCACCGCAGACGACTCCTTTCGTGGAGTGCAAGCCGCTTCCTTGTTCATTGCATTGAAACAAGCGGGTGTTCCGGCGGAGTTGCATATTTTCGCTCGTGGCGGTCATGGATACGGAATTCGAGCGTCCGAACGACCTGTGTCGACGTGGCACCTAAGGCTGGCGGATTGGCTGCGAGACTCAGGTTACCTGCGCGCTGAATCGGTGCGGTTGTTCGACGGGAAAAGCTTCAACGGATGGGAAGGCGATACCGAAACCGTCTGGCGAATCGTGGATGGGGCGCTTACCGCTGGCTCACTCGACAAGAAACAAGAAAAGAACAATTTCCTGGCGACGACGAAATCATTTCGGAACTTCGATTTGACGCTGAAGTGGAAGCTGGAAGGAACCGAGGGCTTCGTCAATGGCGGAGTGCAGTTTCGCTCGAAACGCATTCCAAACCATCATGAAGTTTCTGGATATCAAGCGGACCTCGGGGCTGGGTTTGACGGAGCGCTTTACGATGAGAGTCGCCGCAATAAAATGCTTTCGCAACCTTCGATAGAAGTACTCGAGAAAGCACGCAAGCCATTGGGCGAATGGAACGAATACCGTATCCGAGCGGAAGGGCCTCGAATTCAACTGTGGCTCAACGGAGTCCTGACTGTGGACTTCACGGAAGCGGAGTCCGGCATGGATGAATCGGGCATGATTGCGGTTCAGATCCACGGCAATGCTAGCTCCATCGTCCGCTACAAAGATATCATCATCGAAGAACTTAGCCCGAAGTGACTCATCATTCGACTAAACACCGATCGACTAAACACTGTGAAACACTTTCACCTGGTATTCCCTTTGCTCTTCGCGGTTAGTTCCGTAGCTGTGGTATGCACAACCCAGCCAGTTTGCATTGCTCAGGATGATTCGAAAACTCAATCTTCTCCTAAGATAGTGGGATTGGCCGTTATCCCCCATCGCATTGAGGAATCCATGCGTTACCGGCGACCTCGCGATCCCGCATTGGCTGCCCGCGTTCAAATGTTCGTATCGGGATCAGCCACACCACTCAAGTTCAACGGTGATGCCCCCTCGGCGCTACTTGAGTCTGGCGACTGGGCTTGGCATGACATGGGGACTGCGGTCAAGCCACCACCTGGCGCTATGACCGTCTGGTCCTTCAACGGCAAGTCGGCAAAATGGGGTGTTGGAAACGAGTTTACTGTCGAGGGCGAAGGACTCGCTGCTACAACACGGATTATTGAGCAACCGAAACACTGGATATCTGCCTCGACATTTCTCGCTTCTGAGGGTGTACAGCCAGACACGATTGTGATGCACGTAGTCAATGATTCCGAAGTGACCTTGGAGATCACCGGCTTGCGTCTGTGGCTTCCCAAGGACAACACGTCATGGCAAGTGCTTTGGCCGCAAGGAGTGTCGCCTGCACCTGCGTCAGTCCCTGCAAAGGATCGCGGCTTTCTCAAACTAAAGACTTCCAAATTGCCACTAACGTATGCGGCACTGGAGCTCCAGACAAACGCGGGATCGTTGTGGGCGCATCAACGGATCAAGCGAGAAGAGTTTGACATTAGCGGCGGTTGGGTGAACAAATCGGCGACCGAAGAAGCCTACCTTCGATTGTTGTGCCACCTGCATGTCAACGCTGGACAAATCGATCATGTCTCAGGGTACACCGACAATCCGAAACTTTATGATCGCTATCCGCTCAAACTTTTTAATCGCTTGTGGCCGTTGGAGAAATGGGACACCGATGCGATGTTACCCAAGATACATGCGGTGGAGTTCATCGGTGAACCACAGTATGGAGGTGGCAAGCCGGTAACGCCTCAGCAAGTCTTCGACATGTTGCTCCCCTACCGAGTCAGCCGTTTACCGACTTCCGTCACGCTAAGCGAGGAGCGGACCTGGCGTTGGTATGCAGGCCTTTCGGACTATCCTCATTACGATGCCTATCGCGTGGTTGCCCCGGCAGCGGATGCATGGGGAGAATATGATCGTTGGGGTGGCAGACGCATTCGCTGGGGTGCCCCATTGGAAACCATCGGTGCCATGTGCCGCTCATTGCGAGAACTCAATCGCCCGATGCCATGTGCCTATTGGTCCCAAGGTCCACACGATGGCTGGGGAGGCGGTTTCCTCGGCGGAGGTCGGACTCGACGATCACCTACGCCGGATGAATTGCGCTCGCAGGCCATGCATGCCCTTTCGAGCCGAATCACTTCACTCTACTGGTTTAATTTGAGCCTCAGTTCTCTGCTTCGTTATCCCGACACGTGGGAACCGATGACGCGAATCGGGCGAGAGATTCGCATGTTGGAGCCGTTCTTGCTGGAAGGGGACGCATATCAGTTTGAACAGCGGTTGAAACCCGATGGAACGCCGGATTGGGAATTGGCATCGATCGTCACACCCGACGCTGCGGTGTTGTTTGCTAACGATACGAGCTATGTCGCCGATGAAAAGCAAAACGTCTTTCTTTTCGGGCCACCGCGCGCGGCCGAGTTTACCTTTAAGCTCCCGCCTTGGATCAGGAACCCGGTGTCTATTTCGCGGATGGACGCGGATGGATTGCACGACGTTAAATGGTCGGTGCAGAACGGCATCGCAACAATTTCCGACACTCGCAGCCTTGACGCCATCTACATCGCAGTCATGGATGACATTGTTTTATCGGGGATAATGCAACGCAGGCAGGGCGCGCTGGCTCATGAAGAGGCAAACTCGATCGATGAGCAGTCGCTCAAGGCGATTGGCAAGTAGAATCAAAATGAGTGCTTGAGCGTGCGATCCATAAGTCGCAACACCGATATGGTTGGGATTGACCGCAATGCCCAACCCCACAATGCCCCAACGGGGCAAACGGTGATAGCCCAGGGCAACGCCCTGGGTACGAACGTCCCGCCTAAACCGCCAAGCCCCAACGGCCCAACGGGGCGAACGTACGCGTCAATCATGTTGCCCCGTCGGGGCAAGTGTGCATTAGTGCATTGCATCCCCGGGCAACGCCCTGGGCTATCGGCGTTTGTGCCGTTGGCACAGCCGAAACGGAAACACAGCGGGACGGACTGGTATCATCGGTTGACCTTCTGCGTATGCTTGTCGACATCGGCCACAATGGCCGAAACGATTGGATGAAGGGTGACTTGGCACAGATGTACAGCGAACGCCTCGACGTCCTGCCGCTCCTTAAGTCAGCGGCGGCTCCAGGCCGCGACTATCTACTGTTGGCGTCCGACGAGGTCGTTCCCGGCTACATGAACTACAACCATGTGCCAATACACCTACTTGCCATCCAAACTCAAGCGGGCAAGCTTGGCACATATTCGCATTGGATTCCGTTAACCGACACGATTCGCAAGCTCTCGACCGAGGTCGAGCTTTACGATTACTCCAACCTGGGCGGACGGCTCGAAATCGACAATATCGCAGGGAGGACATTTACCACTCTCGGGGTGCAGACCCTGTTCGACTACCTCGTCCCAAATGTCCTTCGCGCACCTTTGCCAGGTTCCCTGGCAGAAGTATCCAAGCAAGCCCTGAAGCACTACACACTCTACGAAGCCCTCGGGCTCGTGGCCCCACCGCCACAGGGTGGGAAAAGTGAACCGCCCACCCATCCGTTTGGAGGTTCATTCTGACAACCGACCCTCGTGCAAACCATCGAATTGAGCGGCGTTTTTAGTGCCGACGACGTGCTGAATTCCGTACTGCCGGACAGTCAGGGAAATCTTTGGTTCATTTGCCAGAGTAGCAACGTTCTTTAGAAGGATGGCACTGGGCGGCTCTGGACTTCGAGACGGGCGACATTGTGGCTCAGTCAGAGTATGAACCGTGGTCCAACTTTCTCGGCGGAATACCGCAATGACGCTTGTGGGGGTTACGTATGTTCCGGTCGCTTTTGCAACTCAAGTCGTCGCGGGAACGAATTACGATTTCCTTTGCACAACGACGGTAATGGACGGTTCAAATACCCAGGGGGCGGCGAAGGTCTATGTCTTTCAGCCTTTGCCTAGGCAGGGTACGGCCCATATCACGCATATTGACAAAGTTGTTCCGTAATAGCTCGAAAGGTTAAACCAAGGCGGGCGATGTGCATGCTGACCGTCGCCCGTCTTGTTACCGTTGCTGTGCCCGAGGAGGGACAACGAGGACAACGAGGACAACGAGTGCCTCGAGGGACAACGACAATGAACGACAACGAGTGCCTGGCACGTGGCTGGCACGTCGCTCCCATGAGCCACGCATAAGTCGTTCCCGCGCAGGCGGGAATCCAGTTGAGTGCGCGTGATGACTGGGTTCCCACCTATGCGAGAATGACGATCAAGTGGGAAGCTCACCCTAGGTACCTGACGGGGCCACCCAACCCTCTCGCCTGCGTCCGGAGCCACAAGGGGGCGAACGGAGATAGCCCAGGGCAACGCCCTGGAGCATGGCGGCCCCCATAAACGCACAAGCCCCAACGGGGCGAACGTACGCGCGAATCATGTTGCCCCGTTGGGGCAAGCGTGCATTGGGACGTTGCAAACCCAGGGCAACGCCCTGGGCTATCACAGTTTGTGCCGTTGGCACATTGGCCAAAACGACGTTACGCCAATCGCAATCTTACGCGCGGTCGGCCCCTCACCCCCCACCCCTTCTCCCCCGTCAAACCCGCCAAAGCCCGGGGGCGAAGGGGGGCCAAGCGATTATGGGTGTTCTCGATCAGACGGATCAATCGTCACTTTTGCTCGGTGTACTTCTCGATGAATTCCACCACGGGTGTGGGATCATCGAGTCCATGCGGATGGTGGCCCACTCCTGGCTTGTGGATGACCTCAAAAACCCCACCGAACTCCTTGTAGAGCTTCTCCGCCATCGCGGTGTTCTCTTCGACTGGGACGACATCGTCGCTGTCCCCGACGACCGATAGGATCGCGATCTTGTGCTTGGCTAAAAGTCCTAGTGTTTTTAAAGGAGTGTGAGGGTAGTCTGCGGCCTGCTGGTCGGAGTCAAACCCGTACCATTTTCGGAGCTCTTGCCAATCGCCAGTGCTCCCCTTTCCTTTCCCTTTGCCGCCGGGCCAACTTTGGTAGTCCAGAACGGCCGCGTCGTCATAGATCACGCTGACGCGATCTGGATAGGTCGCTGCATAGCGATGCGCGTAGAGTCCTCCACGGCTGATCCCAATCAATACGGCTTGGGGATGGAATCCGCGCTCAACCAGCATCTTGTGAAATGCACCGAGCTTGTCGATGGCTTTAGGAGCACCGAAACTATTTCCGACCGAGAGAAACACATGGTAGTAGCCGCGGCTGACGAGCGTCGGCGCCGCACATCGATCGGTGAACGCATCCGGAAACATCATGCACCAGGAGAATCGACCATCGGCTCGTGGGTTTTTCGGTTCGACCACCCAAGCTTCTTGGCCATCGAAGGAGAATTTATGGCGTTTGAAGCCGTGCCATGAATCGATCGTTTCTGCGTCAAAGGCCAAGTCGATTTTCTGCGACGCAAGATCGATGCACACGACCTCGCTGTCATCGCGTAGGCAACCGCAACCATTCGCGATCGAGAGGGTCTGTCGGTTTTCGCCGACCAGTGTCGCACGACTGAGTTCTTGGAACCCATTCGCATCATTGCAGCAAACCGCAAAAGGGATCAGGATGATTGCAAGCTTGAAAACAAAAGCATAGCGCATGGGAAGCTCCCTAGTTTTTATGAACCGCTTGTTTTTAGACGCGTGTTGCTCAAACAGCACGGATCGGAAGATGATAAAGTAACACGGCTTGAGGCACCAAAAAAGGGGTCGAGAAAGCAAAAGGGGACGCAGCTCATTAAACAACTGCCTGAACCGAAGTATTTTCGAATCGAGACATCGCAGGGCAATGCTGCGAAGCGAAAGGCAACGAGTGTCTGGCACCTGTCTGGGCGGTTGTCAAGTTAGCTGTCCATTGTACGGAATGGCGACCTGCTAGCAACGAAAAGGCACAAAGTCCACAAAAAGTTTGAAAGTTCGATTCAACAGATCATCCGGTTTGTGGCTTTTGTGATTTTTTGTGGCTAGGAAAAATGGTAAGGTGCTTGAGTGTGCTCGTTCGAATTCAGTCGGTTTCCATTTTGCCTCGGCCGTCAAAA
Organism: Pirellula staleyi DSM 6068; assembly: GCA_945870455.1. Taxonomy (GTDB): domain Bacteria; phylum Planctomycetota; class Planctomycetia; order Pirellulales; family Pirellulaceae; genus JBKCUI01. The sequence goes on from CAMBSL010000022.1 coordinate 40,218, forward strand.
TCTATTTTTAGCGTAGTGGTATCTCATTGACCGTGTAATAGGCTTTTCGGTGCAACAACTCTTCATTGTCCGATGAACGCAACGCGTTAAGATCAAAGTCGTACACATGGCCACGAGTCAGTCCATCCAATACTAAACTGGCCGTCATACCATCCTCGGAAATCGAAACCGATTTCACGGGCGGCGTACCGGTTTCTATTTCAGGTCCTCCATAACCACCGTGATACGGATGCGTAAAAGTTGCAATTTTGTAGGTCTCTGGCTGGCTACCCAAGACTTTGTCGGCCGGTTTCGTAAATGCAATCTTGAATCCGCTAGGCTCAATCGTGATCCGCTCGATCTCGAATGGCATCTTGCCGCTCCATTCGAGCCGTTCCAATGCAAACGGTTTGATTCCTCGGACGGGCCAACCACGGTTGGTCCCGCCGCACAGCAAATTCCCCTCAGGCGTAAAATTGACGTTCAAAATACCGGTCGAAAGCCCTTCACGAAACGGGTAGCACGCACCTTGCCAAACGCCATTCACCTGCTCTGTTGTGGCACGCATGAGGATCGAAAGAGTGTAATCGCCGAGGAACAATTGATTCTCAAATGGCCCGAATTTCCCGTTTGTCTGATTGACCGTGAATCCAGTTATCGATCGGCCCATTCGAATGTAGGGAAAAACCACCGCATAAGGCACAAGCTCTTGGACTCGCTCCCGTTCAACCACAATTCTCGAACCTGATTTCGGCATTGCAGGAACAGGCCCTAACTCAGGAGCATTCTTGTACCAATTGAAACTTGCAGGGTGCCCTTGAAAGCTACCTGGCGAGAGGGCCTT
>CAMBSL010000023.1 GCA_945870455.1 Pirellula staleyi DSM 6068
CGCAATGAATGCGCCTGGTCGCTCACGTCGTCGAGAATGCTGCGGCCATCCTCAAGGCGTCGCATTTGGTCCTGAACCTCGTCGGCTCGGCCTTCAAGGAACAAACGGGCAAAGACTTTCGACGGCGAGTTATCGGCGGGAATAAGCGCTCCGGTGCGGGTCCAGGACAGGCCGCCTGAGCCTTCGCCGGACAAGGCGAGGCTGGGGAATCGGGTCTGAGTGCCGATGTGATCGGCAGCGAACTGGTCTAGCGAGATTGCGTTGCGAAAGCCGGGTCTGCCTGCTCCTGGTACGCCCGTGAGAAAGCTGGCCGAGGCTTGGTGAGCAAAGCTCGATCCCATGCCGGAATGGGCCAATCCCGAAATGACCGTCATGTCATCGCGGTAATCTTCAAGGAGCTCGAGATAGGGCGATAGCTTGTAGTTCTTGCCCGTTTCTTGCGGAAAGAAGTTGTCGGGATGCAAACCGAGCGGTGCGCATATGCAGACCATGCGTCGCGGAGGTTGGTCGACCGATAATCGCTTCGGTGAGGCGGCAAAGGTTTCGAGCCAGGGGAGTGCGAGCGTGATTCCCGTAGCATTAAGGAATGTGCGGCGTTGGATTTTCATGGTTTCCTACTTGGTTTGAAACATGGGGCTCTGCACGATCTCGTGAATCAACGAACGGAAGCCGTAGTTTATGTCGCGGACATTGTGAACGATGGTCTCGATCTGCACTTGATCTGCTTTGGTCGGGGCTGCGCCCGTGGAATAGGCAAGGAGCTTTTCCACCAGGGAGCGAGCTAGCTGATCTTTATCATCGAGAATGAGCTTTTTGTACTCGTCAATGTTGGCAAAACGCCGGCCGTCGGGGAGTGCATCACTGGGGTCGACGGCTGGACCGGGACGGACTCGGCGACCTTGGGAGTCTTTCTCTCCTCCGTTGGTGAGGGCACGGTAGTGATCGCGCCAGCCGCCGACGACATCGAAGCTCTCGAGCGCGAAACCGGGTGGATCGATTTTGCTATGGCAGGAGTTGCAACTGGCGACGTTGCGATGCTTTTCCAATTGATCGCGAATCGTGGTAGCGCCGCGAATATCGGGTTCGATGGCTTCAACATTTGCAGGCGGTTTCGGCGGCGGCGTTCCCAGGATGCGCTCTAGCACCCATGCGCCACGGAGGATGGGTGAGGTGGTGGTGCCGTTGGCGGTGACTTTGAGCACGCTGCCCATCGTAAGCACTCCACCGCGATGACTTTCGGGTGGCAGTGTGATCTTGCGCATCTCCGTCCCTTCGATGCCTGGAATGCCGTAATGCTTGGCGAGGCGGGCGTTTACGAAGGTAAAGTCCGAGGCGACGAAGTTGGTGATAGAGAGGTCTTGCTTTACGACTTCATCAAAGAATAGCGATGTCTCTTTGATCATTGCGGTCTTGAGGATGTCGTCATACTCGGGGTAAAGCGTACGGTCAGGCAAGGTGGCGTCGATGGCGCGAAGGCTGAGCCATTGACCAGTGAAGTTCTGGTTGAAGGCTTTGGCTTTCGGGTCGTTGAGTAGGCGCTCGACTTGCTGGCGCAGCACATCTGGATCGTGCAGCTTGTTCTCGGCGGCGAGTTGAAACAGCGACTCATCGGGCATCGAACTCCAGAGGAAGTAGGACAGCCGACTCGCTAGCGCGAAGTCGTCTAGCTTGGTCGGATGGGTCGTCTCTCGTAGGAAAAGGAAGTTCGGCGAGACAAGCACCGACTTGAGACCGACTCGCATGGCTTGCTCGAATGAGTAGCCTTGATCCAACCTCGATTTCACGCGAGCAAGAAATGGCTTGATGTCTTCATCCGTCACGGACCGCCGAAAAGCGCGGCGTGCGAACTCGCGAAGGATTCGATCGGCGTCGATCATTGGCTGGGATGAAACGACCTCCAGGCGATTTGGATCGCTGCCGGATGGGACCTTCGTTTGCTTCAGGTCGCCAAAGATTGCTTGGTGGCTCGGTGGTGGCCAGGACTCGAGCAGTGGCCCTTCGACATCCACCCATTGAATCACCAAGCCCGGTCCGGTGTACTTGTCGGCACCGACTTTCTCAACAGCTGGCGGCAGTGCGGGCAGGTTATCGGCGATGATGCGGATGCGGTTCTCCGGCTCAAGTTGTTCCGTAATCTCGATGACGGTCGGCTTGTCGGCGGGCACAGCGTAATAGTCGATCAGTCGCTCTTCGGTCACTTCTTTGAGTGTGCCTGCGGTAACGTGAAAGTTGACCGGCTTGCCCTCGCTTTGAAAGCCGTATCCCGATATACGAAAGCGATACTTGCCTCGGACATGGCTGCGGAAGTTCCACATCGTGACGCGAATGTTGGCCGACTCCCAGGAGGCGAATATTGCCACGCCATCGTCCACATGGCGATAGACGCTCCCCGTCGCTTTGACCGAGCGTTCTTCTTTCATGTCGAAACGCTTATTGAGTTGCCATGGTTTCGGCTCATTCGCAATGGCCTCATCCAGCACTAGGTCCGCCGCATCCAGGTAACTGCGCACAAGGAAGGACGAGGTGTGCAGCAATTCAGCGTTGTTATCGAAGCCGCTGGTCGAGGTGTCGGGGGGCAACAGGTCTGACAAATCAACCTCCACGCCGAGTAGATCTCGCATCGTGTTTGCATACTCCGCGCGATTGAGCCGACGCATCACCACACGTCCCTCTTCCGAACGCCGCGCGACCTCCGCTGCATCCGCACGCGCGGTTATCCATTCGACCGCCTCTTTCACTACCGGTTCCGGCGGACGTGGTTCCTCCATGGGCGGCATGTTGCCCGAGTTGAGCTGTTCCAGCAATGCCGACCACTTCTCACGATTCTTCCGATCGACGAAGTCCGGAGTTAGGTTTTCGATGTTGAACTCGCCGTTGGGATGTGTCCCCGAATGGCATTTCTGACAGTGCTGGGTTAAGAGCATCTGAGTGGAGGCCATCGATGATTTGTCTTCGGCGATGGATGACTGGGCTTGCACGGGGCAATTGCCTAGACCAGCGATAGCGAGCCCCAAGTTCCACAGTCCAAGCCTGGTCATGCGACTCATGCGACAATGTCGGTTCTTCAATAGGAGCGGATGGGTCAAGTGCTGAGACATTTGCCTGTGGTCATGTTGCAAAATCGAAAAAGGCTTAGTGGACTCATGTTAGGTGGTTTCACGTGCAATAGCAAGAAGTCATCATTGCACCCATTGCACCCATTCCGCAACGTAAAACTCTCCGCTCAAAGCATGCGTTTGCCGGCATCAACCATGTACATTGTTTTGCAACCCGGGCATAGCAAGTACCATTCGTAGTAGTAGGATTGACCTGACTTGGGTGCCTTTGGCTTCGTCGACTTCCTGACGATGGGAGTACCGCATTTGCGACACGGTTCGCCAGCATCCTGGTGCGTGATGTCACTTGCCGGCAGTTTTGTTTTTTGTGCAGTGGCGCTCTCCGATTCGGTCTGAATTTTTCTGGGCATTTCTGATTCAACTAGCGAAGCGGTCGGTTCGCCAATTTCCTTGAGGTAGCCCGTGTCGTGCGGTGAGTCGTAGGCTTGCGCAGCGGCCACTGCCAGCACATCGCATCGTTCATTTTCGGGCACACCCGTATGCCCTCGAACCCACTTGAATCGGACTTCGTGCTTGGCGTAGATAGCGAGGAAACGAGCCCAGAGGTCTGCGTTCTTGGCTTTGTCCGTCTTGGTCCTATACCAGTTATTCTTGCTCCATTTCAAAACCGATCCCCGTTCGACCGAGTCAACCACATACTTCGAATCGCTGTAAAGGGTCACCCTGCATCGCTTGGTAAGAGACTCTAGGCCAACGATGACCGCCAGCAATTCCATTCGATTGTTCGTCGTGCGACGAAAGCCACCGGAGAGCTCCTTGCGGTGTTTTCCTGATAAGAGTACGACTCCATATCCGCCAGGACCTGGATTGGGTTCGGCTGCACCATCGGTGTAGATGATCACATGTCCAATGGCACTCTGAGGAGTTGGATGAGGCGTATCGTCTGCCATGTCCATGAGATCCAAAATTACTAGGAATGAATGAATACTGGGATACGGTTATCTGCTAAGCATATCGGTACGAGTCTTCGCGTGAAACAAACTGATAGCCGACGGGCGATAGCCCCGGTTCTCGACGAATGTCGAGCAATTGTAAAACCGGGGCTATCGCCCAACGGCTAATTGGGTTGAAAAACATATACTGATGCGCTTATCTGCGATGACAAGCCTACGTTATCGCCTAAGCTGTCCTATACGATCGGTGTAAAATTAGGGTTTTGGCGCGTAGTAATCAATCATTCGCTCAATTCCCTGGTTGCACGCAACGCAGAATCCTCTTGAATCCGAACTGCCCATCGAGCACTTTTTCTCGGCGCGATACATGCCTTTTGCAACGTAGCCGCCACCCTCGAATGCGCCCACAATCCGTTCGTTGGGGCTTGTCTTGCTCGACAATGTTGGCAATGTTGGCAGTGAAACATTTTGGGTCAGGAATGCCTTCCACTTAATTTTGTCCGGATTAAGTTCCCGCGTGATGTTTGGCTCGACGGGCTCAATACCCTCTGGATACATGTCGTTGTACGATACGTTGCCAATATACTCGTCCGCTAGATAGGATAGTCCATGCCCTAGTTCATGCACGAAAACGGAAGGACTCGACGGATGGCCCGTGCTGCTGACACAATAGTCCAGGCAGATACTTCCGCCGCCGTACCTCTTGGTATTTACCAAAACGACGATCGTATCGTACGGGACTCGTGCAGCCATCTGATGCATTCGATGGTTGTCCTCAAGCAGCAAATAGCGATCGATGTCGAGCGTGTTGAACGAGGAATTCAGAACCGTGTTTCGGAAAACACCTTGCCGAGGTTCATCGGTTCCGGATTCTTCCGAAGGCCGAAAAACCCCAGAGACGTTGAATCGATCTTTGGCTGACTGATAGGGCTCAACGGAAAACAAGTAATCAGTCATGCGCTTCACATCCGACTGAAACTGATCTTGCTCAGCCGCCATATATCCCTCGGACAAAAAGACTAAATCGACGCGATCATGTGGATGCCCGGTCATTTGAATCTCAAAGATCTTATCGGTTTCTCCGGTCGATTCGCGTCGAACGCGAGTCCCCTTGGGATCGATCGTCTCGGTAAAAACCGTGACCCAGGAATTGTCACCGAGCCGATGATCGATGTTCAGCTTGACCGGCTGCTTGGGCACCGGAATGCGAATCGTCGTTTCGAACGTTTTCTTCGTCCCAAGCTGGGCTGGTTGGGTCGTCGCATACTCTGCAAAGAAAGTGTCGAAGCCTTTCGAATAGATCAATCGATCGGTCATCGGATCAAAGACTTTGACCGAGTATTTGCCGTATGCAAACGGAGTAATCAGATTCTTTGGACTCTCCGGCCAAATCGGTTCTTCGGCTAGGCTGTGGATAGTGGTTGTCAACTCCCGAGCGTCACCGCACTGGTACAGCTCAAGCCTCAAGGCCTTATCGAAAAAGAACTCATCCAAGGAAACGCTCGCTGTGTCGACGGATGCACCAAGCGGTGTGGCTGTCGATGCGGCCGGCGGTTGCCCACAGGCCAATTCAGACGGTGCGAGGGCCAAGCAAAGGCAAGTCATAAACCCAAAAATGCCGTTTCGCACGTGTGCTCTCTCGAAATTCATTTTTTTCCAATTTGATTGAAAGTTGTGAAAATATGGCGTCTCGCGGCATAAAACGATTCAAAACCCTACCTTAACCAAAAACCCCACACCCCTCTAGTGGGGTGCGCTATTGCGTTTATTGCTAAGGAGTCAATGATGATCCCATAGCGTAACGCTTTGTACATCGTACCTTCGTGGAAAAATTGCATCGTGAGCGAATCGGACGTTAGTCCTGGATCTATTGGGAGCGCTTCCCTATCACCTACCACAACCCAACAAAATGAATCAAAAAAAGCTTCGGTAGATCAAACGCCGGATGGGATGGCCGAATCGGCACAGCTATCTGAATCGGCACAGCAATCTGAATCGCACGGTCATTCGGACTCGCACGGTCATTCGGACTCGCACGGTTCGGGAATGTTCACCAAGATCCGCGAAGCCTCAGGAACGGTTTACGGAGACATTGGTACATCGGTTCTGTATACCGTGATGGAGTTGACTCGCGAGACGATCAAACTCAAAAACCATGGCCTTCCCACCGAAACATTGGACAAAATCCTCAGGGAGGGCGGACCGAATTTGGTCACTGCCAATGAAGCACTTGGCAGTTTGAGCTTGATCTTTTGGGCTTTAGTCTTCCTAACCGTCAAGTACGACCTGCTCATTATGCGCGCCGACAATCGTGGCGAGGGCGGCGACTTTGCACTTTGGGGGCTGCTGAAAGGTTACTCCGGAAAGATCTTCGGTCTGGGATTTCTCGGTTTCCTTGTCGTGTCCGCTGCGGGCTTGCTTGCCGCCGACGGTATCATCACGCCCGCCATCAGCATGTTGGGTGCTTACGAACCGCTCGGTGAACAATGGGCCATCATTGCGACTCTGGTCAGTCTGTTTATTTTGTTTAAGCCGCAGTGGCGAGGGACCAGCAAAATAGGCGGCATGTTTGGCTGGTTCATGTTGCTGGTTTGGTTCCCTTGGATCGCGATCAAGGGTTTGCCATGGGTTATCCGCAGTCCGGAAGTCTTCCTCGCTGTCAATCCAGCTTATGCGTATCGGTTCATTTTTAGTTTTCCAACGCTTGGAATGATGGCAATTTTTGGAGTGGTTGTCTTGGCCATCACGGGTGGAGAAGCCAAGTATGCTGACATCGGTCACTTCATGCGACGAACAAGCAAGCGATGCAGTGAGGGTATGAGCGTCGACCCTAGTGATTCGGGGCGACGCCCTGTCATGATTGCTTGGTACTCGATCGTCATGCCCTGTTTGCTCGTCAATTACGCAGGCCAAGTCGGATATCTGATAGCAGAGGGCGTCCCAGAAAGAGCCAATACGTTCTTTGCGTTGACGCCAAAAATTCCGGGCCAACCAACGCTGAACTACATGATCTACGCCGCCGACGTGTGCATCGCGGCTCTGGCAGCCTTCATCGCTTCGCAAGCTTTAATCACAGGCATGTTTTCGATCGTGAAACAGGCGATTGCACTTGGGTTTGCACCACGACAATTAGTCCGATACACCAGCCATGAAGCAGAAGGGCAAGTCTACATTCCATCGGTGAACTGGGCGCTGTTCGTCGGTTGCGTCATCGCGACGATCAGCTTCCGAACAGCAGGTAATTTGGCTTCCGCCTACGGCATCGCGGTCACCGGCACCATGGGTATTACGACGCTGATATTTGGCTACGTCGCGTTTTATCGTTGGAACTGGCGATTATGGCAAGTCCTTGCCATCTGCGTGCCGATCATGTGCGTCGATATGATGTTCTTCGTTAGCAACCTGACAAAAATCGCAAGTGGAGGGTACTTCCCAATCTCGATCGCTTCGGTCCTCGTCTTGATCATGTTGACGTGGCAATGGGGGCGATCGCAAATGGCCAAGGCGTTTTATGACTTTGGATTTCGTGAAGGCAAGAAGATCGACTGGCTCGTCATGTTGCGAGATAAAGTGGACGAGATTCAATACGCCATCGATGAGAATTTGCCCTTAGCCAGAACGCTGATCCAAGGCCGTCGTCGATTGGTCGAGAGCGATCGAGCAGCGGTCTTTTTATGTTCGCAGCCCATTCGAACATTGGACGACTACACACCCGTTACGCTACGCGTTTTTCTCAAAAAATATGGCGTATTGCCTTCGCACGTAACTCTCTTTCACATCAACCAAATCTCCACCGCCACCTACGATGACGAGAGACGGTACGAAGTCATCAAGCTTGGGAACGACATTTATGCGGTCAATGTGACCTATGGCTATATGGAACAAACCGATATCCGAGGCGCGCTCAAAGATCTGCAACGAAGTGGAAAAATGCAGATCGCAGCCGAGCGGTGGATTGTCGAGGTAGGTGAGGAAGAGATTATTAGCCAACCCGACCTGCCATTTTTCCAAGCGGTTCGCATTGAGCTGCTTCGGTGGGTGCTTCGTCTCTCAGCACCCGCTCACAAGTACTATGGTTTGACCTACGACGCCGGCGTTTCCAAAGAACTGATCCCAGTCGTTTTTGGAAAGAACGGTGTCCGAATCCGATTGCCTGAACTTGAGATCGTGTCGGAGGATGCCAAGAAAAGCAACAAGAATCAAGACGGGGAGCCAGCGATCGCGTCTTAAACACATCCGCAACTGTTTTTCAACCCAATTAGCCGTTGGGCGATAGCCCCGGTTTTCCAATTGCTCGACATTCGTCGAGAACCGGGGCTATCGCCCTTCGGCTATCAGTTTGTTTCACTCGAAGACTCATACCGATGTGCTTAGTACACATCTTACTGGCCACCTTCGGTTCGCTTGGACCACCAGGGGAGTTCAACACCACCGTCCATGGTCAGCGTACTGCCTACCATGTAACTCGCTTCTTTGCTGAGCGTAAAGCAGATGCCGTGTGCCATTTCCTCGGATGTGCCGAGTCGTTTCAGGGGCAGGCTCTTAGCCCCCTCCTGCAATTGCTCGTCCGTGAAAAACTTTCGTTCACCTGGCGTATCGATCCAGCCGGGATGAAAAACGTTGACGCGAATTCCATGACTTACCAGTTCGATTGCGGCGGTTCGAGCCATGTGATCGATTGCAGCTTTGGCCATGTTGTAGGCCATTGCAGTTGGGAAAGCTATTTTTGAGTGCGGAGAACTGACGATTGTGATTGCTCCGCCTTTGCCTTGCTGAACCATCTGTCTTGAGGAAGCGATCAAGCCATGCAGGGCTCCCCACATGCAGACATCGATTGTGCGGCGAAAGCCCTTCATGTCTGCTTCCAGCATTAATTGCCGATCGCTGTACGCGGCATTGGAAACGAACAAATCGAGACTTCCGAAGGACTCCACTGTTTTTTCAACCATTGCGTCAACCGCCGCTTGATCTGAAACGTCGCACGCAACAATGATCGCTTTACGCCCCAGTTTCTCGATCTCGTGCTGAACCTCTTCGGCAGCACTTCGGCTGGAACTATAATTGATCGTGACGTTTGCACCGCCGCGGGCCAACTCAATGGCAACAGCTCTACCGATTCCCTTGGACGATCCAGTGACGATGGCATTTTTGCCTTCAAACGAGTAGTGCATCTTTGCCTGCTTTCTTGTCGTGATAAATGGGGTACCATCCCTAGGAGTGGTACCGCCAAAGAGCGTAATGATACTCAAAAATTGAAAACAGAAGTGATTGATTTTTGCGTCAGAAAACGATCGAGCTTTATTTTATCGCTCGGTCCAGCAAGTTGCGGGTGATGCGTTGAACGCGTTCATCTGGGCCATGTGGACGAGACCAATGCGACCAGGGAAGCATGTGCCCAGGCGGACTTGATAGACCTTGGCACCAAAAAATGGTCGATGCGTTAAAAACAAAATTGCCCTTAGTCACGGGATAGATTGTAGCCGTCCATTGTTGCGGATTGACTCCACCCTGTAGTGCAGTGCCAGCGGCGACAATCTCCAGTCCGTCGATTTCTGGCGGGTCACCATGATACTCCCAACCGACGAGACCTGGGATGCTATCACCCGTCTTCATTCCGGTTCCTTCAAACATCCAATGCGATGGTTTTGTCACGGTCCAGTCGCCGCCACCATTCACAGGGTCAACGTTGCGTGAGCCCATGAGAAATCCTTCGTCCGGACCTCGGTGGGGAAACGGACCATTGTCGCGCTCGCGAGCGACCGCAAACTTGTAATCGCCGCCATAAGGCCCACCGCGAAACAGGATTCTATTTTCGCGACCGTCATAGCTTTTGCGAAAGGGCGATACCCAACAGACCGAGTTTCCTGAAAAGAACAGGATATCGACCCCCGCGTCGCGCATTTGAACGACGCTTTCATATTGCCGTGCATCCCAGTATTCGTCATGACCCACGCTTAACATGGCCTTGCACTTCAGACCCCGATCAGGAACCAGCATGTCACTATTCGAGCAATAGCTTACGTTGTAGCCTTGTTGTTCTAGCCAAAAGGCAAAGGGGAACTCGAAACACAGCCACTCCCCCGACCCAATCGACTGCGGATTCTCGTAAATCTGTGCATACTTGCTATACGGACGGTCGAAGCTGACATCCGCCCACGGCCCCTGATTTCCTTTGGGATGCAAATAGACGGATGTGTCGACCGGCCAGCGATTGTACGCTTGCCAAGTATTATCGCTGACTTGAAACAAGATGTCGGCAGGACGATCATCGCGTACCACAAACACAACGTAGCTTTGCCAATAGTCGTAGGGTTTCTCGTCATCAACGGTCGTCAATCGCCCTAAATAAACACCGCTTAACCAATCCTTGGGAATGACGATCGAAGCGGACGCTTCCCAGTGGCATTCCACCAGGCGGCGTTCCCCATCTGGTTCAGGTGTCTTCTGCGTGCGTCCTTCAAGCGGGCCAAGTGTCGTCATCAGTCGAGCACCTCGTCCGCCATAATATCCAGTTCGAAAGATCTCGATCTTGAATGGTTTCTTTGGATTCGTCGAAACCATGATGTCGAGTTTCTCACCTGCAGAAACACTCTGACGCGAACAATAACCCTCGATCCAAGGGGAGCGAAAACCTAGATTCTTGTCTAATCGCACGCGTGTCAATTGCCAGTCATTGGATCCAGGTTTGTTGTTTTCCTCCTGAATCGCGTTTGAAACCGCTGCGTCCTGCGTTTGTTGTGCAACCAACGAGGCAGCAAGCAATTGAATCTGCACGACGACCGCGATCGTGCAACCAACGAGAATGTTTTGGCATTTACACATTTTGTCTCACCATTGGTACGTCTGTTAACGATCGATCATTACAACTCGCGGACAATTACTTGGCCTTGAGATACGTTGCGTTGAGCTTGTCGCAGGACCAGAGTAGCCCCCTCGTGACAAGATCCAAATAGCGAGCGTCGGATACCGTTTCGTTGTTGTGGCCAAGTGTTGTTGCAAAGACCTTGGCTCGGTCGCGGTAATTGTTTGTCCAGACGATTGCAAAATCATTCGTGCTTTCAACACCTTGTCGATTTTTGACCGTTTGCTTTCCTCGTGCCAGTGCCGTGGCAGACTCAAGCAGTTTGCCAGCGCTGTTGTTGTATAGCTCTTCGTTGATCGTGGTCCAGCCTGTTAGGCCCTTAATAATGGGGTTCTCGTTCGCTTGATACTGGATTTCGATCGGAGCTTGAGGTCCATGTCCTGTCGACTGAAGTCCTGTCAATTCAAACCAAGGCGTTACGCTTTGTGGATACCCTTCGCTTCGGAAGCTGTGCATACCGCAATGCAAAATGACTGCTGGAAGACCCATTCGATGCGGTTCGAGGATGCGGTTGATTATGCTCAGGTCCTTTACGTCGGCTGAGCACTCGTCGTGAATGACGACATCAAAACCATTTGCCCAGGTCGGCGACTCATAGATTGGGTTTAAGTGGCCTGTCGTCTTGTCCGGGTCGAAAGCAATAACAACTTCAACGTGAGCCCGTTCCGAAATCCCTTTCGACAAGATATCTTTCTGAACACCATAGTCGTGGCAACAGCCGCCGAGGACCAAAAGGGCGCGAATAGGTTTTATCTTTGGCTCATCAGCCCAGGCCAAATTCCCGCAAGGAATATTCGAAAGCACAGCCAAGAAAAACGTCGCTACAAGCATGGTACGGACTTGAAAAAGTGATTTCATCAACGGAAATTCCTTGAGTGGTAACTTTGCGGGAGAGGTGTGCTGGGGGATATGTTGAACCGCCTGCAAGGCGTACAGCGTTGATTATCATAACAGCCAATCTTTGGCTGTGGGGCAAGTCAAAGGTGCAGGCAAGCTCCGCCGTGCCGTTCGCAGTCGAGCTTTTGCCAAGTTTATAGGTGGACGGCACATGGAATGTGCCTACTAGTTTCACTTTTGTCGGCTATGTCCTCTTGGCTGCAAGCCTTTTTTAGCAAACAGAGGAGCTGGATAGGTTCTCGATCCGGGCCGCTGACCTCTGGACGATCTACACTCTCTAACGCATATTGTGAGACCGCTGTATTAATGTCGTCGGCCCTGCTATCCGATTTTTTTAAAATTCTAGCAATACCAACGGTCGTTTTCAGGATCGTATTAAGGGAACACCATGTCTTCGCTGCCTCCATCCAAAGTAAAATCTGTTCTTCACAAGTCTGCTTTGGTCTTTTCCATTCTTGAATCGAAAATGCGAGACCTTGCGACGGTGAACCAAATCAAAGAAGCGATGGTGATCGCAGTCCGAGAGGCTTCGCCGCATCGAGTCATCATTGATTTGCAGCACGTTGAGTTTATTGGCAGCGTTGGGTTCTTAGCATTCTTGGCACTCCGCCGAGAGCCGGGTGTTGAGACCATAACACTATGCGGTATCATGCCAAACGTTCGAGAAGTTTTTTTACTCTGCAAGTTGATTCCAGACGAAACGATGCAGAAAGCCCCATTTCAAGTTGCGGACTCGGTCGAAACTGCAATGTCGATGTAACCTGGAGGGTAGGCTACTAAGCACATCCGCATTTGTTTTTCATTCCGATTAGCCGTTGGGCGATAGCCTCGGTTCCCAATTGCTCAACATTCGTCGAGAACCGGGGCTATCGCCCAATGGCTATCAGTTGTTCAATGGTTCCATTCCACGTTATTGAGTCTCGCAAGAGCGAGTATCAGGGCCTGCGTGCCTGAACTTCCGTAGTCCAGAGACTGAAGATATTCGTACATTTTCTTGGCGTGTTCCAAGCCGGGCAACTGCAAACCAAGTTTTTCCGCTTCTTCGATCGCGATACCGAGATCCTTGACGATGTGATCCACGAAAAAGCCAGGTGCAAAATCGCCTCGCAATATCCGCGGCGTCAAATTGCTCAGAGACCAACTGCCGGCTGCGCCCGTCGATACTGATTTTAGTACAAGCTCTGGATTGAGGCCGCTTTGTTTGGCGTACAGCATCGCTTCGCACAAGCCTACCATGCTTGCTCCAATTAGAATTTGATTGACAACTTTCGTATGCTGCCCAGAGCCCGCAGGCCCATGACAGACAAACGTGGTACCAAGTAGCTTCCAAATCGGCATCAAGGCTTCGTAAACCGCTTGATCGCCCCCTACCATAATAGAAAGTCTCGCTTCGCGCGCTCCGATATCTCCCCCCGATACTGGAGCATCCAAAGCAACCACGTTTTTCGAAGCCGCTGCTTCGGCAATACGAATGGCCAACCCGGGCCGGCTGGTCGTCATATCCACCATCACACCGCCAGATCTAAGTCCCGCCAGAACACCCTTTTCGCCCAACAGCACTTCCTCGACATCGGTCGGATACCCCACCATCGAAAAAACGACATCGCTTTGTTTCGCAACATCCTTTGGACTAGCACAGCCAACGGCACCCGAGTGAATCAAGTCGTTCATTTTCTCGGGTGAACGATTGTAAATTGCCAATCGAAAACCAGCTTTGAGTAGATGCGAGCACATGCTTCGCCCCATTACGCCAGTGCCAATCCATCCAAGTCGGGTCGTTTCAGGGTGTACCAATTCCATTTTTTGTTTGCCTTACCTTAAGAACCAAGTTTTGCATATTCGTGATCAAGTACACCTGTGACGAGAGATGTCAGACGAGGCTCCGCATCATTGGCAATCGCGATGATCTTCTGTACGTCTGCTGGCTCAAGCGCATCGGGCAGACACATGTCCGTGATGACCGAAAAGCCCACGCAACGCATCCCAGCATGGACCGCCACAATCACTTCAGGTACCGTCGACATCCCAACCACATCCGCTCCGATCATTCGCAAGAAACGATACTCGGAACGCGTCTCCAAATTCGGCCCGGAAACAGCAACGAACACTCCTTGATGAGCAACAATGTCGTGCTTGCGAGCCGCTTTGAGCGCCGCTTGAATCAACGAAAGATCGTACGGATGACACATGTCCGGAAAGCGAGGACCAAGCCGATCGTCGTTGATTCCGATCAGAGGATTGTCGCCCATTAAGTTGATATGGTCATCGATGAGCATAATATCTCCCGACTTGAAGAACGGGTTCAAGCCTCCGCACGCGTTCGATACGACCAGCAAATCTGCCCCCATGGCCTTCATCACGCGGACTGGCAGCGTAATCTGCTTGAGCTCATACCCCTCGTACATATGAAATCGCCCCTCCATCGCCATGACGGGCAATCCGCAAAGCATCCCACACACAAGACGTCCGCGATGTGAGGTAGCTGTTGATTTTTGGAAGTGTGGAATATCACCGTATTCGATCGTCGCTTCGACCTCAATGCGTTGCACCAAAGGACCGAGACCTGTCCCAAGTATGATCCCGGCGTGCGGCTTTTTCCCCCAAATCTTTCGGATTGCCGAACTGGCGTCTTGGATCTTGTCGTAAAGGTCTAGCATGTGGGTACTAAAAAATTAGATGTGATGGGATGGGAAGTGGAATTGAGTCGGAGACTTATTTTACGCAATCGAAGCAAACCCACTACTCGTATCAAGAAGGATTTAATGGAAATGAGAAAAAGCTTGGCAACTCTTTCGAATACGGCACAATTGTGGTTAGATAGCGATGCGGCTGCCAACCCAACGCCCTAGATCACTCTCCCGTCACGATAGGCTCAGAATTTACCATGTCGATTGTTGTCTTCGAAGACCCGCAATGCGAACTGCTTGCTCCGATCACGCTGGCGAGACTGGCTGCCACAATGACGTGCGGCAGTTTTCGGCTGGTCGATTTGGTTGGGCATCTTTGTGATGAAGTGTATGGTATCTCTCGGCCGCATTTGCACACGTTGCAAAGGATCGATTTTCCGGAACTTCGGTTGCTCGATGAAATCCCCATCGATTCCAAACGTCAGGAAAGAGCCGTTAAGCTGTTGCTAAACGCTCGAATTGCGCCTACCAAACAAAACTTCTTACGAATACAGCAGCTGTATCGAGCCGCCTGCCAATCCGCACCGAACTCGCCCCCGATGGTCGTGCGGGACCGGGAACATGTGGCAGCAGTTGTCAATCCCCCGTGGACTGTCGAACAGCTCTTTGGATATGGCTACCTCGCTGCTGAAGATTGGATCGAAAAAGCGAAATCGTTCGAAGATCTGGATTGCGAACTCGTTACGATTGCGCTTCCACATGAATTGATTGCAACCAATATGGCTTGCATCCGTGAGAACTTGGAATGGCGCATCGAACTTGGGGCCTGCCGATCGGAGAACGGTGCCGTCACGCCGACGGTGAGTGAACTACGTCAACTTTCGGACGGGCTGTTTCTCGCAGAGGGTGCGACGATTGGCGAGTATGTGATCACCGACACTCGCAAAGGCCCCGTCATTATCGATCGCGGAGCGCATGTCGGACCATACACACTCTTGCGCGGCCCCATCTACATCGGACCGAAAGCTCGAATCCTTGAACACTCCGCTATCAAAGACGCCGTGTCCCTCTCGCACACCACCAAAATCGGTGGGGAAGTCGAAGCATCCGTGATTGAACCGTACTCCAACAAACAGCACCACGGCTTCCTCGGCCACAGCTATCTAGGTAGCTGGATCAACTTAGGTGCAGGCACATGCAACAGCGATTTAAAAAACACGTACGGAACGGTCAATATGGAGTACGGCTTTGGCAAAGCTTCGACAAATATGCAGTTTCTCGGCTGCGTCATGGGCGACTATTCCAAAACGGCCATCAATACAGGTATCTTTACTGGAAAAGTCATCGGTGCATGCAGCATGATGTACGGTTTCGTGACGAGCAACGTGCCGAGCTTCGTGAACTACGCACGGCTATTTGGGCAGATGGCAAGTTTGCCGCCCGAGGTCATGGTCAGTACACAACAACGTATGTTTGCTCGACGAGACGTGCAACAGCGAGGGTGCGATGTTCAATTGATTTACGACATGCACCGCATCACGCAAATGGAACGCGATCAATTCGGCGAGGCCCTGGCATTGTGAGACCGGCGGAACTACTTATGTTGCCATCGGTCCGTCTGTTCGAAGAGCGACGAAGGTCCCGTTCCGTCAAGCCATTCACGATTTCGAACGGTATCCTTCACGATGGAATCGACCGTCTCCAAATTCTGCGATTTGGGAGTAGACAACGGATCGTAGGTTGAGTCTTCGGCGATCGTAAAGCCAAAGCAAAAGCTGATATAGGTTGCAACAAAGACTAGTCGTACCTTCATTTTCAAAGCCATGACATTTACCCAACAACTGCTTTTAAGCTAATTTTCTCGATACCATTCCAGCCATAGCCTCCTTGGTTCCAAAACAGGCCTCCGTCCATTGGCTGTGTTCTACCGTGCGCATCGACTGCCCGAACCCAAAGTGCATGCTCCCCTTTTTCGAATTGCATTTGCATGGCCCATTCTCGAAATGCAAAGGGACCAGCAGAGGGTGCCAATTGAGTCGTTATCCATGTCTGGCCCATATCGCGAGACAACTCGACCGCAGTCAGCGCAGCCGCACCATCATTCCAGGCCACACCATGAACACGAACCAACTGATTCGCAACGATCGATGAACCATCGACTGGTGCAAAGATGCGGCTATTAATCTTCATGTCAAAATTGGGTTCACTATTGTCGAACGTGTACTCGACTTTTTCCCCAGGTGCAATGAGTTGTTTCGGTGTTCGATAGTCCGGCAATTGAAAAAAATTGTTGGTCTCGCGTTCTTCGAATCGCAATCGCGTAAGCCATTTCACTTGAACATTTCCGTAGTAGCCCGGGATTACGAATCGCAAGGGTCCACCGTGCAAGGCCGGTAACGCATCTCCGTTGAGTTTGGTTACCAACAAACCGCGAGCGAGTGCGACATCTAACGGGACACTCTTCTCGTAATCAATTTGATCCGACTTTTCTGGTTGATCCGCTCCTTCGGCGGTCAAATACTTTGCTTCGCTCCGAGAATTGAGCCCGATCGCTTTCACCAATTCGCTGATTCGGACACCAGCAAAACGCACGTTACCGATACCACCTTTGTTCCAAGGTGTTCCCTTGATAGGAGAGAGCTTGCTGAACTGAGCACGGTTGTTTCCCGAGCATTGCAGTACCATCTCTATTTCGGTCAGTGGCAGTTTGCTCAATTCCGACATAGGAAAGCGGATGGGCTTGTCAACCAACCCGACGATTTCTAGTTCACCCTCCATGGGGCGAGGATTCATGTCCGATAACTGCTTGGCCCCGTGATGATTGCGAACAAAGAGAGCCGAGGATGGAGTCACTCGGCTCGCCGCGAGCAACGCATCAGGCGTCTCTAAAACGAGCGGATCGGCTGCCACTAACTTGAGCGATGCATCCTTGCCCGTTGGAATGCCGGACTGCGACAGTTCAAAGGCCTTCGCGAGGGAAGGTTCGAAA
Organism: Pirellula staleyi DSM 6068; assembly: GCA_945870455.1. Taxonomy (GTDB): domain Bacteria; phylum Planctomycetota; class Planctomycetia; order Pirellulales; family Pirellulaceae; genus JBKCUI01. The sequence continues at coordinate 17,385 of CAMBSL010000023.1, forward strand.
GCCAATTGCGCGGCAATCATCCCGCTTGCGCTGGTTCCAATAAAATGACGTCGATCCATTTTGAATCCTTGTGAACTGGAATTTTGGTGGTTGTAACCCGACGCGTAAGCGAGGATCCGATCGCAATTCCTCGCTTACGCGTCGGGTTACCATAAGGAGACGATGACCATTCTTACAACTAATCATATCTTCGTCGCTCATCGCCTCACTGACCAGTGCACAACCGCTTAAAACAACGTCGCTTCGGAACTTCGTATTGCTTCGCGGATCGAAATCACTTCGCTGGCCGCTTTGCTTGCCGTTTCGGAAAGCTTGGTGATGTGACCCATTTTGCGACCTTGTCTCGCACTTTCTTTGCCGTAGAGATGCAAGTAGGTACAAGATTTCTGGAGGGCTCTCTCAAATCGCGGCGATTCGCTGCCCCATACATCTCCCAATAGGTTCGCCATTGCGGCCGGTTGGATGAGCGACGTGTCGCCAAGCGGCAAATTGCAGATCGCTCGCACTTGTTGTTCGAACTGACTCGTTCGACAGGCCTCAATCGTCAAATGGCCAGAATTGTGGGGGCGTGGCGCAATCTCGTTGATCATCAGTTCGCCGTCTAACCCAACAAAAAACTCCACGCACAAGATGCCTTCGAGTTGCAAGGATTCGGCGACCCCTACCGCAATCGACTCGGCCCGTGTTGCCACCGAGTGCAGTGCCGGTTCGGCGGGGCAAGTTGTGATGTCGAGCACATGATTCGAATGCGAATTGGTGAACATGGGATAAACGGCAGTTGCACCGTTGGCCGTTCGGGCCACGATGACGGAAACTTCCGCTTGGTACGAAATCCATTTTTCTGCGATCAGTGGTTCAGGACCGAGCAGTTCAATCGCATCGTTGGCTTCGATCTGATTTGTGACACGACGCTGCCCCTTGCCGTCGTAGCCCCAATTCGTGGTTTTCAGCACCAATGGCCAACCAAGCTCTTGGGCTGCCGGCGAGATATCTTGGATCGATCGGATCTCTCGGAATGGAGTCACCGGATATCCAAAATCCTTGAGAGTCCGTTTTTCTTTGAGACGATGCTGCCCAATCGCAAGTACTCCGACACCAGGCCTAACCAAAGTGACTTCGGCGGCGCGCGCGACTGCTTCGATGGCGATGTTCTCAAACTCAAGCGTTATCACATCGACTTTTTCGGCAAAGATGCGAACGGCCTTCGGATCGAGGTAGTCTCCAAGAATCGTCTCCTGCGCAACTTGGCCGGCAGGGCTATTCTGCTCGTCCGTGAACACAACGACACGAAACCCCAGTCTTTGCGCTGCGTGAGCAAACATACGACCAAGTTGTCCGCCTCCAAAAACTCCAAGTGTTGAACCTGGAACAATGACACGATGTTGTTTGTCCATGATGCTCAACTTAAAGTCGGATTGTTTAAGACAGATTGAGTTTGATCGGCCATGAACGCATCGAGCTTCGTCCTCAATGCCTCATCATTGAGAGCTAATATTCGTACGGCCAGGAGCCCCGCGTTCTTTGCGCCCGCCGCACCGATGGCGAGCGTGGCCACAGGAACTCCGCCCGGCATCTGAACAATACTCAACAACGAGTCGAGCCCCTTGAGACTCTTGCTCTCGACAGGCACCCCTAGCACAGGCAAGGGTGTGCAGGCAGCAACCATCCCGGGTAAATGTGCGGCCCCGCCAGCACCTGCAATGATGACTTGAAGACCACGCGACTGAGCGTTCGATGCGTATTCGATCATGAAATGAGGCGTCCGATGAGCGGAAACAACTTTTGCTTCGAAAGGGACGTCAAAATTTTTGAGAATTTCGCAAGCCTCGTGCATGGTCGTCCAGTCGGATTGAGAACCCATGATGACTCCCACCTTTGCCTTGGTTACCCCAAGGAGTTCGCTATCCATCGTCAATTCCCCAACTGTTTTCTTCGGAACAAAGCACTTTTATCGCCATTCGGTTTCGGCGCAGGGCCGTATTCTAGCGTTAGCCCCAAATTATTCGAAGATGCCTAGACGTTCCAAAAGGAAGACTCTTTAGGTCCTGTGTAAACGACCTTCATGTCGGGAGTTTCGAATCGAGTTTGATCGCGATACAGCGATTCAACGCCGCCAATCACCATGCCCGACGTCAGCAAAGTGCGTTCGATGGGGTACGGCAACTTGCCTTCCACGACCATGGTTTCGATATGCCTCGCCAGTGGATTGAAGAAATCGGCGGTGGTCGAACTTTGGCTTGGCATCGGTAAATACATCTGACACGAGAAGATCTCGCCGTTGTCTTTTCGCAAACCGGCATAGTTGAAGTCCCGGATCGACGTCATCAACATCGAGGTGCGAAAGCCATCGCGATGCTCAATGAAGTATCCGGTGATGTCGGGTAATGCACGCCGAGCCCACTCAAACGTAACGGGGCCGGTCGGATACCCCCCTTCGACCGGCAAATGATGGCTGCGGTTGAGTGCCGCAATCACAAGCCTCTGGGTAGCTTCTCGATCGGAAGCCGCCAACGTCTCCCATACTCGCGCCCCTTTCAAGGCATGCACGCTGCTAATTCCTGTTTCGCCACCCGCCCTCCGCTCGGACATGCATTGGGCTGTTTCCAAGCCGTGAAAATCGTAGCTGTCCACGTTGCCGTAGCAAACACATACACTTTCTTGCAATGGCGTTCCGAACGGCATGTCTACGGATGGCAAACGCCAAGTCACCGGCAACGAAGATCCCGCCAAAAACGGAAACCCGAGTCGTTTCGAGTCCGCCACCATTTCCACACATTCGTTCCACTGCGTCGAGAGATGCTTGTCATTGAATACGGGTACGCTCCGCCCCGAAGCCTCAAAGACTTTCACAATTTCCTTGAACCAATCGTATCGCGGATAGCGTTTTTGCCCTTTTTCATTATTCGGGTAGTCACCATGTTCACCGATAATTACTACGCCATCAACTGCCAACTTCGAAGTGCCCAAGGTCAACGATTCCGCGACTGTCGGGTATGCTTGAAGCTTGTATTTTTCGATTCGCGATTTGGCCAAATCCCCTTCTGGGAATTGATCGATGTACACCGATGCGATATCGAAACGAGGCATTTGCCAACGTCCGCCCCAGGTATAGCCCATCGCATGCCGATCAAGAAAATGCTGAGCATGAGAATGCGTTCGCACTTCGGTGCCCAGAAACGCGATCCGCTTGCGTGGTTGTGACGCTCTCGCAAACGGCGCCTGCAAACACAGCAAACCCGCTGAAGTCGTTGCTACAAATGCCCTGCGACTTATGTTCATGTCTGTCACTATCCGTTCCATGATTCCCCATCCCAAGCTAATACGCGTTCGAGCCAAGCCACAACGTCCTTGGAAAACCTCTCGAACAGAAACTCACCTTTCTCTATCGTAGCCAGATGCGGCCAACCAATGTGTCCGGGTGCGGATCGATCTTTAGTAATCCAGGCTCGATTGCCCGGTCGGAATGGATCGCCCGGTTCGACAATCGGCGCATTCAAGTAGTCGCCCACCAAATGGGGAGCGAGTTTCAAAATCATCGAAGTCTCCCATTCGCATGCGTGCCCCATCTCTTGTTGAAAAAGCGGCAAACTCGCTTGGTCCGTCCCCAGCCCCCAATACGTTCCCATCAACAATAGCAAATCATCGCGTTGCCGGTGCTTTTGTCTCACTTCAAAGATGGCCTGTTTTCCTGGAACGTCATTGCCGCCGTGTCCGTTGACGAAAACAATCCTTCGAAATCCATGCTGAATGAAGTTTTCAACCAGGCCACCGAGCAAGTCCAAGTACGTTCTCGGTGAAGCCGAGAGTGTCCCGCAAAAATCCAAGTGGTGATCGGAGTTGCCCAACCACATCAAAGGGGCGAACAAAACTTGGGACTCCATTTGCAAAGACACGCGTCGAACGACCTCGCCAAGCAAAAGACTATCCGTAAAGACAGGCAAGTGAAGTCCATGTTGCTCAAGTGCCGCGATAGGGACAACAACGGGCGTGTCGGGTGCAAGTTCTTGGATTTTCGGCCAAGGCAGATCGGAAAGGTTCATGCAGGGTTACTCTATCACTTCTTAATTGACGGGCGATAAACCGAGGGGGCGATAAACAGGGATGCAGTAATTGGGCTTACTCAAAAAAGCGATCATAGCATCTCGCGTTTCAAAATACTTTGGACGTCCCTTATTGAAGAATCCATGTCCATCCCTTTCGTGTCCCAAAAGCCTGCAGTCGCAACCCAACATCGTGGCTTGTAACACTTCTAGTCCCGAAGGGCCGAAACGATGTAGCCATTGGGCGCGAGCCCATGGATTCGGTAGCACGAACAACGGGGGAGCCTCGAAAGGGCGAAAGGGGGAATCGAATGCCCAAGTTCCTTTCGTCCCTTCGGGACTTCGCGTTGTGTTCTCGATGTTCCATGGGCCTACGCCCATGGCTACAACCTTTCGCCGCTTCGTGGCTATGTCAGACCACATTGGCAACATCTTTTGGTTGCCAAAACGGTTCGCCTTCGAATAGAATCGAGTGCCTACGGTCAATTATTGTCCTTACCAAGCCCGGTGAAGCCGAAATAATTCCCGCAGGTGTACCCAGGGCGGCGCTGGGCTCTGCCCTGGGCTAGGTTAGCTTCTCCGTCTTCACTACTTCAGCAAGAATCAGATGTAAGCCCGTTGGGCTATCAAAGCCATTAGCCCTGCGGGCTGTCGAACGCGGGCCCTGCGGGCTATCACAGTCACCTGGACCTGCGGGCTGTTAAACACTGGCCCCTTGGGCTAGGGGATAAATTTCGTTTGGCTTTTGCAATTCGCCCCGAATGGGGCAGCGACAGCTCAGCCCAGGGCAGAGCGAAGCGCCGCCCTGGGTTGGATGTTCAAGATCCTCCCAAGCCCTGAAAGGGCGGGACGAGGGTTGTGCCGCCCCTTCAGGGCTTGATGAGATGACGACGCGATCCCAGGGCGTTGCCCTGGGCTATCGCATTGCGCCGCGTTGCGACTGGTGGAGTGCGCGTGATGACTGGGTTCCACCTGCGCGGGAATGACCTGGTGGTGGGTTCCCGCCTGCGCGGGAATGACGGAAGAACGGAAATCGGACTGAGAAACCCCGCGATTCATTTCAATCGCGCGCTGCGGTTGCTACAATGCCCAAACAAAAGCAATCTGCTGCCATTTACCCCGGCTGCAGTCTACGCAGCATTTTCGTTCCGACTTTGCGAGAGAACCCAGTGAACCAACCGATTGTTAACGCCATCAACGTGAGCCGCTACTTCAAACGAGGTTCGGAGCGTGTCGATGTTCTTGATGATCTCAGCCTGCAAGTTCCAGAAGGCCAATTCTTGGCCTTAATGGGCCCAAGCGGTTCCGGCAAAACAACCTTACTGAACTTGATCGCCGGTCTCGATACACCCAGCTCAGGTGAGATATGGGTTGGTGAAAGCCTTGTTTCGAAAATGTCCGAGTCGCAACTGGCCCGCTGGCGAACGGAAAACGTCGGCTTCGTATTTCAGTTCTACCATTTGTTGCCAGTCTTGTCCGCCTACGAAAACGTTGAGCTGCCGTTGCTGCTATTGCCTCTGTCGTCCAAGAAGAGACGCGAGCAAGTCATGACCGCATTGGACTTGGTCGGTCTGCACGATCGGAGTAAACACATCCCAAGTCAATTGTCGGGCGGTCAACAGCAACGCGTCGGTATAGCACGCGCTATTGTAACCGATCCGACTCTGATCGTGGCCGACGAACCAACCGGCGACTTGGACGCAAAATCGGCTCATGAGATTTTGGATTTGATGTGCACACTCCAACGTTCGCTCAACAAAACAATCCTCATGGTGACACACGATCCACGGGCAGCCAAACGAGCCGATCGAATCCAATACCTAGACAAAGGGCAATTGGTCGATAAGCCCGAAGACGAACTATACGAGGCGGGCTGAAATGAGGCGGGCTGAAACGAGGACGGAATGTTCTGCTCCATGCGATCACACTCGCTTCGTTCTCGACGCCTCAAAGCGTGCCACCCACTATGTAAGTTGATTTCAAACTGCCGTCGCCCTAAGGCGTGCCAAACCTTGCCTTTTTCCGATTTTCCGTTCGCGAGATAACAGACATGCGTTTCCTAAACTTGATCTTTCGAAATCTACGGCGCAACGTTCTTCGCTCGTTGCTGACGTCGACGGGCGTGATGGTGCTGGTATTTGTGATCACTCTCATCTGGTCGATCCTGGGCTTTTTAGACCGAGCGACATCCGAAAAGTCCAGTAACTTCAAAGGCATTGTTACGGAGAAATGGAGCATCCCGAGCCAAATGCCGTTCGCCTATGCTCGGACGCTCGAAAATGGGGCGTCCCGGGAGGATGGCGATGTTCGCCCGGAAGATTCGATGACTTGGCAGTTCTTCATCGGCACGATTGACAAGAACGTCGTAGGCTTTAATTCCTTTGTCTTCGCCTTTTGCATGGAGCCAAGAAAGCTGCTGACGATGATGGACGAGCTGGACTCGCTCCCGCCCGGCCCCAAAGCAGAGCTAGAAAAAGCCGTCGAAGCCATGGAAAAGAACAAGCAAGGGGTCATTGTTGGTCAAAAACGGTTGGATGCGTTAAACAAACGAGTAGGCGATAAGATGACGATTTTCGGTCAAAACTACCGCGATCTCGACCTTGAGGTAGAAATCGTTGGCACGTTCCCACTAGGCCGGTACGACAACAATAGCTGCATCAATCGCGAATACTTGAACGCTTCTCTCGATGCGTTCAAGGCCAGGACCGGCAAACCGCATCGCCTCGCTGAAAAGACTCTTAATCTCGTTTGGGTTCGAGTCCCAGATCGGGAGGCGTTCGATCAACTCGGTTCCCAGATCACTTCGTCCCCATTTTTCGCGGCACCTGCAGTCAAGATCGAGACAGCGTCGTCTGGGGTTGCTAATTTTCTGGCGGGATACAAAGATCTTCTGACGATCTTTCGGTGGGTTCTTGCACCTAGTATTTTGATCACACTTGCAGTCGTGATCTCAAATGCAATCAGTATCAGTGTTCGCGAACGCCGCAAAGAGATGGCGGTTCTCAAGGTTCTGGGCTTTCGTCCAAATCAGATTCTAGGCTTGGTGATGGGAGAGGCGTTGCTCCTGGGTGGAATCGCGGGCGCGATTAGCTCGATCGCAACCTATTTCTTTGTAAACAAATTTTTGGGAGGCATTCCTTTCCCGATCGCATTCTTTTCGAGTTTCCCTGTCGAAGACGGTGCGTTGTGGTGGGGCGCTGCGATCGGCCTCGTAACCGCCTTCGTAGGAAGTATCATTCCAGCATTGTCGACGCGTTCCATCAAAATCGTCGATGTCTTTTCCAAGGTCGCTTAGTCCATGATTCAGTACTTTGATCTCGCCAACGCATGGATGCTTTTGCCGGCCTCACTGGTTGCGATTATTTTTACCTTGCTGTTGGTCTGGGCAGCTAAAATTCCGTTGATCTACAATCTTCGGAATCTGCAGCTTCGATATCGAACCACTCTGCTGACTGCCGTCGCGTTCACCATGGTGATCGGTGTGCTGACGTTCATGATGGGCTTTATCAATGGACTCAGGGTGCTGACTCAATCGAGCGGCATCCCCGAAAATGTCATCGTCTTGTCGCAGGGCTCAACCGACGAAGGGATCAGCACGCTTGCGTACGAGGATATGAGCGACATCGCTCAGTTGCCACAAGTAAAGCGTCAAGGGGACGAGCCGCTCTGTTCCCGCGAAGCCTACATCGTCATCAATCAACCGATTGATGATCCGCAACCAGGCCGACCAAAACGAAGATTGCTACAAGTGCGCGGTCTAGACGATCCAATCATCTCCGCCAATGTGCACGGCTTTGTGTTGTTACCTGGTAGCAGTTGGTTTTCGGAAGCCGGAGTTCGGGCTAATATCGATGCGGATAAACCGCCGATGGTGGAAGTTGTCCTGGGGGAAGGGATCGCTCGTGAGCTCGGCGCAGATCGATCGCCTACTGCGATTGCGTCGGCAAAAGACAATGCACGCTTGTCGCCCGGGGATGTCATCCAATTGGAATCGAGAACGCTGTTCGTCGCCGGCATTCTCAAGACAGAGGGAACGACGTTTGACTCGGAGGTGTGGGCAAAGCGGAGTGTCATCGGTCCCATCTTCGGCAAGAACAATTACACAACACTCGTCCTCAAGACCCAGAGCAAAGAATCAGCAGAAGAGCTTGAGTCTTTCTTGACAGGCAAAGATCCGGACAACAAGTACGAGAAAGCCCGAGTCAACGCGTTCACGGAGCCGAATTTCTTTAAATCACTTGGGCAAACGAATTTGCAATTGCTGATCGGTACCATCTTCGTCGCGATCATCATGGCCTTCGGTGGCGTGATGGGCGTGATGAACACGATGTTTGCCGCGATTAGCCAACGCATGAAAGATATCGGTGTTCTTCGGTTATTGGGTTATGGCGGCTGGCAAATTCTCATCTCGTTTTTGTTTGAGTCCATGCTGATTGCCTTGATCGGCGGTTTGCTTGGATGCGCGATCGGATTTCTTAGTAACGGATTTTCGATGACCAGCGTGGTGAGCAACGGACCTGGGGCAAAGGCGGTTGTCTTTCGAATTGTGGTGGACGCGGGTGTACTTGGAATCGGGCTTGCGCTAAGTTTGATGATGGGCTTTTTCGGCGGCTTGCTGCCTGCCCAATCCGCAATTCGCCTGAAGCCACTCGATTCACTGCGCGGATAGCGCCCAATGGCAATCCCTTTGGAGCGGAACAGCGCGAGCTGTCCGGTCGGTCGTCCCACAACACAAAGCCATGTTGTTACTATAATTGACTGAATGTCTTGGTCCGAGCCCACACCTTCAAGGCCCCATATCGCTATGAGCATACTTTTCGTCCGTCACTTGACCATTGGTTTATTAGGCCTTGCATTGGTAAGTCCGACAGCAAATGCACAAGAGCCGATCGCAACCGATCTACGTCAGGCACTTTGCTTTCATGCGTCTTTTGACCACGGGGCGGATGCCGACTTTGCACGCGGCGACCGGACGCTTTGGAATGCGCCCGCATTGACCAAGCGAGATGCAGCTTCGAAAGGGTTACCGACTAGCGAGGAAGTGACGCTGGAGCCCAAAGCCGGTCGGTCCGGTAGTGGATGTTTGCGTTTCAGTAAGAGCAAGGGGCCGATGGTTTTTTTCAAAGCCGAAAAGAACTTTCCGACGCTAACCGCAGATGGGTCAGGCACAGTATCGTTTTGGCTGAGCACAGATCCGGCAAAGGATCTTTTGGATGGATTCTGCGATCCCATACAAATCACTTCGAAACAATGGGATGACGCGGCCATGTTCGTGGAGTTTGAGAAGCGTCCCGCAGGGATTCCGTTCCGACTCGGTGTTTATGCTGACAAAAAAGTTTGGAACCCGACAGGACGAAAATTCGAAGATATCCCCGCTGCCGAAAAGCCACTGATTGGTATCGAGAAACCTCCCTTTGTTGGAGGCAAGTGGACCCATGTTGCGTTCTCTGTAACGCATTTCAACTCGGGTGAACCGAATGGACTCGCTACGTTGTATCTAGACGGAAAAAAAGCTGGCGAAGTATCTCCTCGAACGCAGACATTTACTTGGGATCCGAATCAAGCCGCGGTGATGCTCGGACTAAGTTATATTGGGCTTATGGATGATCTGGCCATCTTTGACCTTGCATTGACTGCTGAAGAGATTGCTAAGCTGTTTACGAGCGGGCTTTGATGGTTTCAACCCGGTGGAGATCTCTCCCGAATAATCACGACGCCTGTAGCGGCCAATTGTTACCTCCGTCAGGACAAGCGGCTTGTTGATTTTTCGGTAACCCGAAGCGTTAGCGAGGGATTGCAGTCGGCTCCTCGCTTACGGGCACGGAACAACATTGTATACGGTTATTCGTTTCTCAACCCATCGCAGACTTTGTTGAAAAAGCTATTTACGTTGCCACAAGGTGTACCGTTTGTAACCAAAACGGCAAACACGGGGCCGCATTTAGTACTTACGCCGCACCAGTAGCTGGATTGGGTGGGATTATTCGACATGGTAGTCGCAATTTCCGTGAGCGACATTTGAACCATTGCCGTTTTACCGCCAACCATTGCCTGGTAGCTTAAGTCGCATTGCTGGGTAGATGGATTGAAGCTGATTTCCGAACCCGATGATGTAGGCTTGGCAACCCGTGAAGCTGATGAACTAAAATCTGCTAATTGAAGCTGAATATCGGACGGGGGATTTGGCAAATCGAACAGTAGCGATGGCACCGCATATGTTTTGCCATTGGCAGTGAAAAATTGGTACGCGACCGCCATATTGCCTAGTTGGGTTTTGCCAAAGCCAGGAATGTTAATGGTTTTGATCTCGTAAAAGATAATCTTTTGATTTTCGCCTGGAAGCTTATTGGTGAGCGTAAATGTTTCCATATTTGGCTGGCCGCCGCTCTCCGGGTTAATTGTTCGCTTAATTAAACTCGGATGCCCCACATAATTACCCTTAAAACCTTTATCTTTTCCCACCTGCCGATCTTGATGGCCCGTGCCCTTGGTGTTGATGGCATGGTCGACCGGTGCTGCGCGGTTTTGTTTTGGTGGAAAAGGATCGCTGTCATTTTTACCATTTGGTTGGGCGGTACGTGTGCCAAATGTTATTTTGATATGTGGTTTTTCTTTCTTTGGTTTTGGGCCGGAGCCGGAGCCGGGAAGACCTTGCTCGTTAATGGCATGGTCGGAAGTCAATGTGCCCGAAATAGTGGCTTCGGCAACTGTGACTTCCATAGTGGCATACACATTACCGTCAATCGCTTCGCTCCTCCCAAACTTAATGCCTTCGGTTTCCGTGAGGGCGCATGTTACCGCATCCAATCCGAGGTCCTTGCCCGCTATTGTTTTGCCTGTTTCGTTAACGGCGTTGATGGTACGCAAAATTTGTTGCTCGGGCAGTATTAGCTGATAGCTTCCGCGGGTCAATTTCATCTGAAAATTCCCCTCATCGTCGGTGACGGCTTTTTTTTCGGCGCTTGTGCCGGGGTTTTTCTTGACTACAATACTAATACCCTTTATTGGCTTAACAGCCAAGGCAAAAAGACTGGTCTGCAACAGCAGCAGGCTCAATATGGCGGTTGCTGTCTTAAGAGAAAAGCTACTTAGAGTCATAATGTTCTCCCGAACGGGAATCTTGTCCTCGAAACATTCTTAGACTTACAAGTTAAAGCGGAAGCGTCACTCGTCATTTTCCGTTTTTTATTTATTTTTTATGATGGAAGGCAAGGGATTGCAGTCGGGTCCTCGTTTACGGGCACGGGTTACCAACGTGTGGCACGAGGGATTGCAATCGGATCCTCGCTTACCGGGCTGTTGATTTAGTGAAGTCGTTATTGGGTAAGGGCGTTACGACGGATGTCCGAGTCCGTCAATGGGGAATTCGACGGACTAGGAAGTCCGTCTTACCGTTTAAGCAACAGCCCCCAAGCCCGAACGGAAGGCCTCAAGTTCCATGGAGTCCAAATCTACTCAATTCTGACTGCGTGCACGCCCCCATCCAACTCCTCGACGGTTGCTTTGATTTCGAGGAAGCGTTCGATGATTTGCAAGTGGGTCAATGAGTGCAACGATAGGGGCTGAGTCCTAAACACGCCACCGCCACGCACCCCTTGATTCCTCGATTGCCATGCGCTGATTGCCAATGGCAACATCCACTGATCGGCTAAATGCCCCCCGACCGGCGCCTCGCTTTGGATGTACTGGCGAACCTCTTTCAACGCCTCTCTCGCGACCAATTCGGCTCTCAAGTGCACTCGGCCGAATCCTGTGATTACTTCCGTTAAGCATTTACTTTCGAGCTCGATCCAAAGGTAGTTGCCAGGGCATTTTGCTCGCACCGATTCGCAACGAGCCTCAGACTCATCCCAATCCAAGCCTCGTCGAATGACATCCACCTCCCGTTCGGCAATGTGAATTGGCAAACCAGCCACGCATGCGGTAATCGATCTGCGGGTAAACTCACCGCGTTCCAAAATATCAAAGGCTTTTAGACACTTCACCGGTTGAATCTCAGCCCGAAGCTCTCCTCCACCTGCGGGATAAAAACCATATTGCTCAAGAATCAACTTGATCTTAGGTCCCAACCGATTCACAAGTGGAATGAATGTCTTCTGCAAGAACTCAAAGGGGGGAGCAAAGTCATTGTGCGTCCCTCCCTCCACCACAATCATCGATGGCGAGTCCGCGATCATCAATGCGGGCAACAACGTTTGGACCACGAGAGACGCACTTCCCGCAGTCCCAATACGAAAATGATATTCGCCAGCCACAATCGCTTGAGGCTCAAAAGAAATAGCTTTCGAACCAAGCTGGTCGCCGGTGACCTTCGCTCGACTGACTTCGGCCGCCGCTTGCACGCAGGTCAAGTGCTGACGCATCAATCCCGGCTTGTCACGACCGGCGCGGATGTTGACGATCTGCACTGGCTTGCCCGTCACCATGGAGAGGGCGAGGGAGGAGCGGACCATTTGCCCGCCCCCCTCGCCTTGAGAACCATCGATTTCAATCCAACGGGGTTCAGTCAAATTGGGTTCAGTCAAATTGGGTTCAGTCAAATTGGGTTCAGTCATCCGCTTCATCGCAGGCATAACTCGTCAAAAGTGTCTCGTAAGCACATTCGCAACTGTTTTTCAACCCCATTAGCCGTTGGGCGATAGCCCCGATTTTCCAATGGCTCGACGTTCGTCGCGAACCCGGGCTATCGTCCCTTCGGCGATCCGTTTGTTTCACTCGAAGACTCGTACCGATGTGCTTATCTTTTCCGTTCCGACCACGGTGATCGGCTATGTCTTGCCAGTCGGCAGATTCGCTGTCGCTGCCCCAGTCGGGAGCATTGGAATTGTCATTTGGAACAAACTCTTACAAACCTGATGACGCAAAGCAGAGGACTAAGGTTCGCGGTACGCAATGCAAACCGTTTTGAGAGCAGGCGTCCGGTTTAGCCAATTGGTTTGTTTTCGCTCTCTATTCCTTGAGCCATCATGCGCTTGGATTGCGGTTGAATTTCTGGAATGGCAGACGAACACCTGCTACAAAGAACTGATCTGCCCGCAAAGGGTCTGGCGGCGTGTAGCCAGCTTGGCCAGCAACCGTTACCACATCGTCTTGGTCCACTCCGTCTCCACTCACCCCAAATCCGCCAACGAGAGTTTTACTCATCCCCTTGTAAATCGGGGTGCTTCCTGGAAAGAAAACGATGCCATTTTGATTGAAAAGATTGGCAGGGTCTCGGAAATTTCTTGACGCGTTGAACGAATCGAAAGAGAGAACCGTCGCCGTGCTCGAACCGTAAACCGATGCTGGTAACGGATTGGCGGGTGCCAGATTCTCAGCGGTTGCAGGATTGATTCCGGGCATGGTCAGAATGCTGAAATCGCCAGGACCCGCAAGGGCTCCGGTCGGATAGCGTGGACCCGCAAGAAAACGGAATGTTCGATTCGTGAAAGCGGTCTTGCGGGGCACATCTCCAATCGCATCGTTGTTTGCATCGACTTGATCGGCTGCAACCAATCGGTCGCTTGCATAGTAAGAGGTGTTGCGGGCCTTGGCGACAGCGACATCGATGGAGAAGATCGTGGCGTCTGGCATTCGATAGAGACCTAAAACTTCACCCGTTGAGTCGGTAACGGCGAAAACCATTTTCGTTTTCGCACCTGCCTTAAACGTTTTCAAATCGAGTCGAATGGCGGCGCGTGTCTTATTCGCTTCGCTGATCCCTTGCTGAATAATCGTGTTTACGTCGGAAGCAAAAACCGCATCAACGCTCGAACCGTGAGGATTGACAAGCCAACCTTCAGGCACGCTCTGCCCTGGCAAAGCAAGCGCTCCACCCGGCGTTACTTTCTGATCGACGCCAGAATTGGTGCCGCGTCCACCGCCGTTTCTTCGACCTACCTGGAATACCTGTTGTTGGCCTGTGGCTGTATTCGCCCGAGTCGGGGTTGGTCCATAAATCTCGAGAGTGATGCCTACCAAGTCGATGCGCCCGTTGATGCCTCCGAATTCACCTCGAGAAGGTGCCGTCCCTTCGAACTCCTTCACTGGCATCGGATTGGTTCCAGCCACGGTGCCACCTGCGGCAAAGAATGCAATGAACTCGGCTTCAAGTGCTTTGGGTGCATTCAATCGCGACAGCTCAGATTGTGGACCTGCTTTGCCGCGGGCGGACGCATGAACAAAGCCCTGCTCATAAGTTGCGTAGCCGTCTTTTCCCGGAAAGAAAACGCCAATACCTCCAACGAGAACCGGTTTGCCATTGCTGAACTTATAGAGTGGTATCCCGCCAGGCATGGTCGCAATGCCTCTACTTTGTGCAAAGGGTAGTCTGCCCGATTGTGTGCCGTACGACTCTGGAAAGAGCTTCATGTAGTCTTTGGCAGCGGTTGGCACTTGGTCCAAATTGACATTGAATCGTGCACTCAACGCGATGTCATCGACAGTACCCTTGATACCGTCAGCCCCTGAGTTCGACTTCCCATCGCGACTTTGATGCTCGATTGCGAACAAGTCGACCAGGGGTGTCGATGTAATTTGAGGAGGGAAGTGCCCGCCCAGTCCAATCGGTGCGACAAAACCCGGTCCACGCTTGTTCGAATTCAAGTCTTGGATGTTTGGGTTCGATTCCACTTCGCGTTGGGTAATGGTCGATTGGCTAATGAATCGAACGGTGCGCGACGTTATGGGTGCTTCGCCATTCGAAAAGAACGCGGCCGTTCTGGCTTTCGCAACCGCCCCATCGATGGCGAACACAAGATCGCTTTCGCGTCCAGCGAATGTATTGACGACATCCTGTTCGGTTCTCACACCCAAGATCTGACCCGCCCGATCGACGATTGCGATAATCGCGTCGTTGCTAGTCGTTGCTCGCGATGCACGCTCAAGAAGCTTCTTTACTTCCAAGTCTGATATTTGAAGAGATGCCGGTTCGGCTTCTGCAGGTTCCGCCATGTCGAGTGGATCGGGTGCAGTTGACACGTTGGGTTCTGGATTCAGGAGCGTTTCATCGGACTCGTTGAAAGCATTGATGACCGATAGAGCATCGAGGGCCGTTACGCTGCCATCCGCATCCACGTCCAGATAGACGCTTGACTCCCCATCGCTATAGGTGATGGTGTCGATTCGATAGGAAGAGCGATTCAGAACATTGATGACGATCAATGCATCCAATGGAGAAAGCTGCGAATCGCCATCGACGTCCTGTGGGAAGATCGTGTTGTGAATGGGAGCGACCGCCATCAAGTCGCGAGCTTCCAACCGCTCTAAACCCAACTTTCGTTTGCTTTTTCGATTGCGATTGAACATTCAATTTGATCCGATCTTGACCTTCCAACACTCAGGCGAGAGGCGGACAGAAACGTATCAGTCTTGGGTGGAACCGCCCAGAAGGCTGCAAGAAGCCATCCAAGAACTATACCTCCCGGTGCCGAATTCGCAACAATTTATGCTTGCATTGCCGGTTTGGCGTCAAAGTCCTCGCAATTCCTACGTTAGTTTGTTTTCCATTCCACTTCATGCGCCATGCGGACCGATAGGCCTTATGGAGTCAACACTATGTGACTTCGTTCGATTTATTTTTGGGAATCTGTTGGCTTGTGTTCAAGAAACCGTACACAGCTATCTTTGGATGGATTTTGTGGGTAAGTCCCATTTGCGATTGGAAGATCGCGTTTGGGCAAGCGTCCGCAGTTAGTACTCCTTCGAACTCGCCGAATGAGACCCATCGTTTTTCGTTTCGGGATGGAGGGCTTGGACAATCCAACCCGCCGACTGAACCGAAAAGCCTTGCGTCACCAGATAGTGAGAATAGTGTTCTTCCGCCATTCGAATCGTACCCGCCAGAAACAGCACCGTACTTTCGAACTCCCTTTCAAGCGCCACTTGGCTTCACGGGCCCAAGCTCAGTCGCGCCAACTGAGTCGCAGAGTACCGGCCACTTCGTTCCGATCGAAGATCGATGGCGAATCGGCTCACCTACCTGGGATCGATACGGCAAGGGCCATCCCGTTGGGGATGACTACCCGTTTGTGCAGGGTGCTTGGTACGATCCGTTCAACCAAAATGTGCTTAAGGGCGATTTTCCAATTGCCGGACAAGACACATTCCTTAAGTTCCAGTTCAGACAGCTAAACCTTTTCGAGTATCGCCAAACGCCCATTCCAACCACGCCGTTTGAAGCGACGCAAAATCCATCCGAAAATGAGTTTTTTGGCAACCCGAACCAGTTCTTTTTCACGCAGACCAACTCCGCCGCGTTCGACCTTTTCAAAGGAGATGCTGCATTTAAGCCTGTTGATTGGCGGCTGAGGATGAACGTGATCTTTAATCAGAACTATCTCAAGGTTCAAGAGTTGGGGGTCGTCTCTCCGGACGTTCGCAAAGGCACGAATCGCCACAAGACGGATTGGGCGATTGAGGAATGGTTCTACGAAACGAAGATTGCGGACATGAGTCCCAACTACGATTTCATTTCGGTGCGTGCTGGTTCGCAGCCGTTCACCAGTGACTTTCGCGGCTTTATCTTCTCCGATATCAACCGCGGAGTCCGACTCTTTGGAAATCGACTGAGCAACCAAGACCAATACAATGTCATCTTTTTCGACCAAACCGAAAAGGATACGAACAGCTTGCTCAATACATTCGATGACAGACACCAAAATACGCTGATCATGAACTACTATCGGCAGGACTTTGTGTTTCCCGGTTACAACACCGAACTCAGCTTCCATTACAATCGCGACAAGGCGAGTACGGAGTTTGACCGAAATGGTTTTCTGGTCCGGCCTGACCCGGTTGGAGTATTCTCACCTCACCAAGTGGATTCGTACTATCTCGGTTGGGCAGGCAATGGGCACATCAATCGCTACAACATCAGCCACGCATTGTATTACGTCACGGGTACCGACGAGTTGAATCCGATCGCCGGCCAGCCTCAAACGATCAGTGCTTTTATGGGAGCTCTCGAGCTATCCTACGATCGCGATTGGGCTCGATTTCGATGTTCCTACTTCTATGCATCCGGAGATAGCGACCCCAATGACAGCCGTGCTACCGGCTTTGACGCCATCTTCGACAACCCGAATTTTGCAGGCGGTGAATTCAGCTATTGGAATAGACAGCAAATCAAATTGTTCGGCGTTAATTTAGTGAATCGACAAAGCCTTTTGCCTAACTTGCGGAGCAGTAAATTTCAGGGGCAAACGAATTTCGTTAATCCTGGTATTCAGCTCGTCAACACGGGCTTTGATGCGGATCTGACAACGAAGACCAAACTCATCACAAATGCCAACTATCTTTGGTTCAACCACACAGCCCCATTGGAGGCGTTGGTTTTCCAAAACAACATTCGCAGCCAAATCGGTCTGGACTTGAGTGTTGGGTTTGAATACCGTCCGTGCCTCAACAACAACGTAATCTTTGTCAGTGGCTTGTCAGGCCTCATCGTTGGCAACGGATTTCGCGACTTGTATCAACCGCTCAATGGGCATGTTAGCAACCTTGCGGCGGGATTTTTCGAGGCCGCTTTCGAGTATTAATAATGATCCGACGTGCGAACGAGTCCTACGTTGGGTTGGCGTCCTTTGTCGTGGGCCTGCTCTTAGTCCATTCGCTCCTTGGTTCGTCGAATTGCATTGCGCAATCCGTTAGGCCGCTCACCCCACCGGGTGGCAAGTTTCACCAGCCAACCGTTCCTGCCAGCAGTGGAGAAGATCCCTGGGGACCAGCCAGACACCTTGGCATCGCGGGCAATGCTTCCTATCCGATCCCAAACGAACTCCTGCATACCGATTTGTATCGGCAGTCAAAGCAAGAGGCGAATGCCAAAAGCGTTTCCTGTATTCAATGCCACACCGACGTGGGCAGCATGCATCCACCCAACACGGTCTCGATCGGTTGCACCGACTGCCATGGTGGAAATGCGAACGACTTCTCCAAGAAGGGCGCTCACATTCAACCACGCTATCCTGAGATGTGGAGCACTTCTGCGAATCCCGTTCGAAGTTATGCCCTGCTCAATCATGAGAGTCCCGAGTTCGTGCGATTCGCAAATCCCGGCGATCTTCGTGTCGCACACATCGCGTGTGGCCAATGCCATGCCAACGAAGTGTTGCAACTCAGAAAAAGTATCATGACGCACGGTTGTATGCTTTGGGGCGCTGCCATCTATAACAACGGCGGCTCGCCAGAGAAATGGTCTCGCTATGGAGAAAGTTACTCCATGCACGGCAATCCGCAACGGCTCCAAACCGTTCCGGCACCTTCCCCGTACGAGATCGATCGAAAAGGGGTTCTCCCATTTCTTGATCCGTTGCCACGCTTTGAAGCGTCCCAGCCTGGCAATATTCTTCGAATCTTTGAACGGGGCGGTAGATTCCGTTCCGAAATCGGAATACCGGAACGCCTCGAAGAACCTGGCCGTCCTCGCGAGCGACTCAGCACGCGCGGGCTCGGGACCGAAAACAGAACCGACCCTGTGTTCATTGGTCTTCAGAAGACCCGATTGCTTGATCCAACCCTGAACTTCCTAGGAACGAATGATCATCCAGGTGACTATCGCAGCAGCGGTTGCAGCGCGTGCCACGTTGTTTACGCAAACGATCGTTCGCCCACCTCCTCGGGCCCGTTTGCCAAATATGGCCATCGTGGACGAGCTGCATCCGAGAAAGATGATTGGGTTAAGTACATCGACCCGACCATTCCAAAGAACGAATCCGGACATCCGATTCAACACATGTTCACCAACAGCATGCCAACCAGTCAATGTATGGTTTGTCACATGCACCCAGGTACAAATGTTCTCAACTCTTATCTAGGCTACATGTGGTGGGACAACGAGACGGATGGGCAGTCCATGTATCCAAAAGAACAGCACGATCCAACCGCCGAGCAATTGGTTCAAGCTTCGATGTCCAATCCAGAAGAAGCTGCTGCCAGAGGACTATGGGGTGATCCAGAGTTTCTCAACAATGTGAGCGACCTCAACCCAAAACTGAACCACACTCAATTTGCAGATTTTCATGGACATGGATGGGTTTACCGAGCCGTTTTCAAAAAAGACCGAACGGGAAAGTTGCTTGACCATACGGGAAAAACAGTTGAAAGCCCAACGACAAAAGATCTGATGGCCGCAGTAGCGCCGTCGGAACAATTTGAGAAGATCCATGGGAAACAACGCGATGGTGTGCCTGTTCATATGATGGATATCCACATGGAAAAGGGGATGCACTGCGTCGACTGCCACTTCTATCAAGACGGACATGGGGACACAAAACTCTATGGCGAAGTGCGTGCGGCTATCGAGATCCAATGCATCGATTGCCATGGTGATGCCAGAGCCTCGCTTGTTGACAAAGTCGAGCAACTACTCAAAGCGGGCCAGCCACCCAAACTACCTACCAGCGGCCCCGCATCCGCAAAAGAACCAACCAATCTCCTGGCTCTGCGAACGGCCTTTGGACAGCCTCGCTTTGAGATCAAACGAGCACCGGGCAAAAAACCAAAGCTCATCCAACGCAGCAACGTGGAAAAGGACCTCATTTGGGAAGTGACTCAAACCGCAGACACCATCGATCCCCTCAGCGAGGAATACAACCCAAAGAGCCATATCGCAAAAACGGTTCGATTGGATGACGACGGCGCGATGCGTTGGGGAGACACATTGCCCAATGAAAAATGTGCCCATCAAAACAATAACATGAGTTGTATCGCTTGCCACAGCTCTTGGAATCCAAGTTGCTTTGGATGCCACCTGCCGCAAAAAGCAAATATCAAAGCCCCGAATCTGCACGGGCTGGGGGAGGTCTCTCGAAATCGAATTTCCTACAACTTTCAAACTCTGAGAGACGACGTATACATGTTGGCTCGCGATGGTAATGTCACGGGAAACCGCATCGGACCCGCCCGCAGTTCATGCGCAATTCACGTCGGCAGTTACAACGGCAATCGCGAATCCGTCTATGTTCAGCAACAGACGATCAGCGGCGAGGGTCTGAGCGGCATCGCCTTCAGCACGAATGTCCCGCACACTGTCCGAGGTGGTCCTGACTGGAAAACAGCACCACCCGGTCATGCGTCACCCGGCACCTCGGAAACGAAATCCTGTACCGACTGTCACGTCTCCGTCAACAACGACAACAACGCCATCATGTCTCAATTGCTCATGCAAGGGACAGGGTATACCAATTTTGTGGGCCGCTATTGCTGGGTTGGGGCTGGAGAGCATGGCCTGGAAGGAGTCGTTGTAACGGAACAGAGCGAACCGCAAGCGGTACTCGGCAGCTCGCTGCATTCGATAGCCTACCCGGAGAACTACAAGGAACATCTCAAACATCATCGAGAACTAGAACATGCGCACGAACATCCAGGTCGAGATATTTTGGAGGTTTTGAGCCCAAAATATCGGAAACCTGAAGTGCTCTCGCTGCAACATCGGGGTGAATTCCTTTACGCAGCCTGCGGCGAAGGCGGCCTGCGAGTTTTCGACATTGCATTCATCGATCACAAGGCATTCTCAGAAAGAATTACCACCGCGCCGGTTTCACCGCTGGGGCAGCGTCTCTATGTTCGAACCAAGTTCGCGACCGCTGTAGCAGCCCCAACGACCATCGCTCCCGACCCGACACGAACCCATCGACCGGAGAACTTCGAATCCCCCGTCCATCCGCTTTACGCGTACATTTACGTAACGGACAAGGTCGAGGGGTTGGTCATGGTCAGCGCAGCAACGCTGCTCGACGGAAACCCATCCAACAATTTCTTGGAGCGAGGCGTCACCTTCAACCCCAACAATATCCTGTGCGGCGCCAAAGCCATAACGATCGCTGGGCATTATGCCTACATTTGTTGCGATGCCGGACTCGTTGTGGTTGACCTCAGCAACCCAAAACAGCCCGTTGTTTGCTCCGTCGTCGGAAACGATGTACTTCATCATCCCAAAAGTGTCGCGGTGCAGTTCCGATACGCGTTTGTGTGCGATGAAGAAGGAGTCAAGGTTCTAGACGCAACGGAACTAGCCTCCCCGCAGCATGTCCATACTGTCCCGTTGCATGAAGCGAACAGCATCTACCTAGGGCGCACGTATGCCTATGTGGCGGGAGGCAAGGAGGGGCTAGTCATACTCGATATCACCAACCCAGAATTGGCTTTCATTGATCAGATCTACAATGCAGGTGGACAAATCGACGATGCGCATGACGTGAAGCTCGGTATCACCAACGTTAGCCAGTTTGCGTACGTTGCAGACGGGAAAAACGGACTGAGAGTTCTTCAATTGACCAGTCCAGAGCTACCTGGGAACGATGGATTTTCACCGCGACCGAACCCGTGCTTGATCGCAACTCGCAAGCTTCCAAAAAATGGTCATGCCTTGTGCGTGTCGCGGGGCGTAGATCGTGACCGAGCGGTCGACGAATCGGGCAATCAAATCGCCGTATTCGGTCGCGTGGGTGCAAGGCCGCTCAACAAGGAAGAGTCAACGCGAATGCACCGCCGGAAAAATGGTAGCCTTTTTCAAGTGAGCGACGACCCATTCGACCCGCGAACGTACCAGTTCCCAGTCGAACTCAGGCCATCCCTCCGAACCGGGGAGCAAGCTCTTCCGCCCATCGTTCGCAGATAACGCCCAGGAACTGTGCGGGTAAGAGTCAATTGATCCAAAAAGCGAAAAAGGGAAGATTGCCCTGGAAAGCGTCGGACAATTCATTCCAAGCTTGGAAGTCGATTAATTTACCGGACTCGATGAATGGGGCCACGCCAGTCCCCTGAATCCACAACACCAAGTCAAAGGTTTGAGGATTGGTAAAAACTTTGCGCAAATTGATGCCAAGCTTTGAGTTGAACTCGACATTATTACTCCGACCAAAAAAATTGAAACTGTTCCTGTTCTTAACACCTCGCCAGAATGGCAACAACTCTTTTCCCTGGAGTACCAATTCCACTTGATTCAAAACTCGCTCCCAATCGTCTCCCATCCGATTACCTGGTCGACCAGCGAGCACGATGGAAGTCTGGTTTCTCCCTGGGAGCCATTCGCGATCATTATCGGTCTCTTCTCGAATCAGCCGCCACGTTTCCCGACTCAGTTGAATGACTTGCTCAAAATGCTCCAGCGATTTCTTCATCCGATCAGGCTCGATTACTTGAAAGTTGATCAAATGGATGAATGCGATAAAATCAAAGATCTGATTAGACGCCCATTCAATTTCATCCAATTCGTCAGCAAAAAAACCATAGGGAGATTGAACGCGAGGAAAGAAAAGGTGCGCGGTTCTTTCGAATGCGCTTTGCCAGTCATGAGCCAATGCAAACTGAACCACACCAGAAAGGACGTTGATGTAGCCGCGCAACCAAAGGACATCTGCATCGTCAAACGCGAACTCAATCGAATTGACACCGACATTGTTGTTGGCAACACCAGCCGGTACCGAAGACCAGCCCATAATCGCGCCCCAAACTGCTTCGTTCGGCGTCGATTTGCCGTTGCTATCCAAATCAAGGCTTATCTCATTGATGGCGATAGGAATCTTGATTCCGTTCGGCTTGAAATCCGACAGGGTTTTTTCTGCTTTTGACAATCGATCCAACAGATTTTGCAGTACGGTTCGCGCTCTAGCATAAGATATTTCTTCTGGATTAGGATTGTTCGGAATCGGCATGCGCATGAGGATGTTTCGATTGGGCCGCGCAGGATCCAGACCATAACGATAGTAGTCTTGCCCCAGTCCTTCGATGGCTCGCAAGAACTGGAGGACACCCAAAGAGACTCGGATGCTGTTGTCTTGAGGAGTCTTTTGGAGCAATCCGTCAAATTCTTTCTCGCCTGCAACAAGTTGACCCTCCCTCACGTACCCGCGGAATTTTTTATAGTTGGCGTTGTCGTCCCCGAAGGTCCTATCCGACGCAGAAAATAGCGCGAAAAGTACCAATGCAATGATTCGAAGGTGCATGATTGTTTAACCCATGAGTGTCATACTTCAATTTGTGCTTGGAAGATCGCAATTAGGAATTGCATTTCGAGCAGTGCCTTGGTTCCGATTACTTCAAGCCGCCGGAACGACCAGCAGTTTCCTCGAATCGGCATTTCACGCAAAACCGAAAATCTCTTTCTCTACCCATTCCGTGATTGCGGTCAATTAAAAAAACTCCCTAGATTGCAGCTTACGCGGAAGCGCCTAAATTTTCGAAACAATTTAGAAAATTTCCGTTAAAGTCGGTTAACCTTCCAACAAACGCCCAGTTATGGGGAGCTTACCTGTTATAATATGTTCCAAATTTCCCATTGCGTTTCATGAAATAAATTTCGGGTATTAGGGCATACCATGTTAGCGGTACCCGTTAAGGTTCAGTCGGTAGTTGAAATGACGGGCAAATTTTTTGCCCTCCATAATTTAGGAAAAGTGAATGCCCATTGCGATG
>CAMBSL010000024.1 GCA_945870455.1 Pirellula staleyi DSM 6068
ATCCCACAAAAAGCCTTCATCGCAGTCCTTCGCTCTGACAACGACTAGTCTAAAATCCATTCAAGATTAAAGCGTGCGCAGACAATCTTCCTGTCCCCTTCGAACAAGCAAAGAATGGAACTATCGGGGAGAACCGCAAGGTCCGAATATGCGCTTTTGCCTGCTTCGAGTGTTTTTCTGAGAGGCCACGACAGTCCATCATCGTAACTCAGTTGGACGGATAGGTTTTCTCGTTTCGCCGAACGTGCAGGTAATTCATTTCCTAAAGCGTCTCGGTTGAGGGTGTGCGGGCACGAGAAGATTAACGTGCCTGAATTGGATGGGTGCGATATGATGCTAGCCATGCAGATGGGCTCCCACAAAGCATCGTAAAACGTGGGCCTGTTCCATTGTCGTGCACCATCCGGACCGATCGTAATAAGTTTGCGATTTGGATTCGAAACATTCCTTGAAACCAGCATCACTCGACCATCGGACAATTCTGCAATCGTCGTTTCATTTGGGTTACCAAACTCACCTTCGTTGGGTACCGCAAGATCTCCGGCTTGCCATGTTTGGCCATGGTCATCGCTATAGATCGTTGCGGCCGCAGAGGGAGCGTGGTCCCCTAATTTTCCGTACGCCAGCCAAATGGGCACGACGAGACGACCGCTCTTAAGTTGAATCCCATGTCCTGGTCCCGTTGCAATCACTTTCCAATTATATTTGGATCGGAACGTCTCGAACGACTTTGTGATTTCAACGGGCTTGCTCCACGTAACGCCATCGTCCATGCTGCGCATCGAGAAGCAACGAGCGTAATTGACGCAATAGAGAAACTCGATTGATCCGGTGCTTCGATCGATGATTGCGACGGGGTTGTTCACCGTTTGTTCACGATCTCCATCTATTTTATTGTGCGGATTACCTTCGATCCGATCGCCCAAGTGGGCGATGTGCTTGGCAGGCTCCCAGGAACGACCGCTATCGAGCGAACGGCGCAGTTGAATTTGGATCTCGCCCCAATCTTTCGTGTTGTCGCGTCTCGCTTCACAATAGGCGAGCACAGTCCCTCTGGCGGTAATGACCATTCCCGGGATTCGATAGACAGAAATACCGCTCATCCCAGCCGGAAAGACGTCAACCTTTTCCAACATGGGTTCGCCAGCAGACAGAATGCTACAGAAGAGCCAAAGGAGGGTGAAGAAGGAGGTTTTCATGGTTGCTCGAATCCCGCAGCCTTGCGCTGCGGTTCGTACAGGTTTTCTGAGCCGTTGGGCGATAGCCCCGGTTGTTGTCGCAAGAACCGTGGCTATCGCCATTCGGCTAATCCTAAAGTTAGATTTGGACGAAGCAATCGCGATGCGAGATTGCAGATTTGGTGGCGATCGACGAGTTGCCGTTCGCCTAAATCGCCAGCAGCAGCCTGCTCGGGGCTTCAAGGTAGGCGATGATGTCGTTTAGGAATCGGGCGGCCGTGGCACCGTCGACCAAGCGATGATCGTACGCCAAGCTCAACGGCATCATCAATCTGGCTTTGATTGAGTCGTCGTCCATAACGATCGGCATTTTTCTTGATCGACCCACCAACAGAATGGCTACTTCCGGCACGTTGACAATCGGTGTCGAATAAGTGCCTCCGATGGCTCCAAGGTTGCTGATCGTGAATGTACCGCCTCGCAAATCGCTTACCGCGAAGCTATTGTTGCGGACTCGGGACGATAAATCCGACAAAGCGTACGCAATATCGGGGATCGACATCTTGTCTGAGTTCTTAAGCGTTGGCACGACCAAACCGCGATCGCTGTCGACGGCGATGCCAATGTTCACGTAATCCTTGTAGATGATCTGCTCGTTTTCGGAATCGATCATGGCATTGAGCGACGGATGATGCTTGAGCGCCGTTGCGACTGCTTTGATCAAGAAAGGCATCGTGGTCAACTTAATGCCGCGCGAGGCGTAATCGTCTTTGCTGGTCTGACGAAACGCTTCGAGTTCCGTTACGTCGGCGTCGTCGAAATTGACAACTCGCGGGACGGTTGACCAAGACTTGTGCATTTGAGCTGCGATAGTCTTGCGAATCTTGGTCATGCGGTCCACTCGGATCGGTCCGTAGTCGTCTGACGCGACTGTTCCAGGTAGTGCCGACTTTGGGATCGCGGAGGTCTTGGGCGTCGCGGGAGCTTCCACCGCAACATTGCTAGTTGGGGCAGCCGTCGCAACCGGGGCACTTTTGGCCGCTTGGTTCGCATGGCGAACAACTGCGAGCACATCGTCGCGAGTGATTCGGCCACCGTCGCCTGAGCCTTGTACTTCGGCCAACTCGACACCAACTTCGCGTGCAAATCGACGAATGGCGGGTCCGGCCGGAATGAGGTCATCGCCAAAAGGAGTATCTGTGTCGATAGCCGTAGCGGGTTGCGAAGCTGGGGGAACAACCGAGGCGGGCGGAACAAAAATGGGAGCAGCCACTTTCACAGGAGCAGACACCGGTGCGGGGGTGACTGTTGGCGGGGTTACTTCGGCTGCTTTGGTTGGAACTGCGGTCGCGACGGGAGCTGCCATTACGGGCGGAGCTGGCGGTGCGAAGGCCGTTGTTGCCACTGGGGTTGTTGCCACGGGGGTTGGTGCGGCAGGAGTCGGTGCGGCTGGCAGCGCAGCCCCGACTGCCTCGATGGTTACAATAACCGTTCCGACTGGAACAGTCTGCCCTTCCTTGACAGCAATACTCAGGATCTTGCCGGCGGCTGGACTTGGCACGGATACGGTCGCTTTGTCCGTTTCCATTTCCAAAAGAGATTGCTCTTTCTTGATGACATCTCCCACGTTGACCAATATTTCGAGGACATCGCCTGATTCGATGCCTTCGCCGAGCGATGGTAGTTTGATTTCTGTTGACATGATTCTGACAATCTAATGCTGAGTGGATGTTGGATAAATTTGCCTCGTTCCAGAGAAAAGGCACGACTAAGCGAACAATGGATTGGGTTTTTCGGCGTCGTATCCTAGATCTTGGATGGCTTGTGCCACAACGCTGCCGGAGATGGCACCTTGCTTGCTCAATCGATAGAGGGCCGCGATGGTGACCGAGGCTGCATCGACTTCGAAATGGCGTCGCAACGCGGTGCGTGTTTCGCTGCGGCCCAAGCCGTCAGTCCCGAGCACATAGTAGTCCGTTGTCATGTACGGAAGCAGTTGTTCGCCTACCGCTCGCATGTTGTCGCTGGCCGAAATGATCGGACCCTTGACGTCAGCTAGCACGGTTTCGATGTAGCTCTTGCGAGCTGGCTGGTCTGGGTGGAGCATGTTCCAACGTTCGCAAGTTTGAGCATCGCGCCTTAGTTGGGTGTAGCTGGTTACGCTCCAAGCGTCGCTAGCCACGTTGTACTTTTCAGCCAAGATTTTTTGGGCCTCCAAAACGCTTCGCAAGATGGATCCGCTGCCAAAAAGTTGCACACGAGCGATGGCACCGGGAACTTCTTTGGAAGCATACTTGTAGATGCCTTGGATGATGCCGTCCTCGACACCTTCTGGCATGGATGGCATCTCATAGTCTTCGTTGTGAACGGTAATATAGTAGATGGCCGTTTCGTTTTCTTGATACAGTCGACGCATGCCATCGAAGACGATGACAGCGGTTTCGTATGCCCAAGCCGGATCGTAAGCACGCACGGTCGGAAAAGCCATTGCGTTGAGATGGCTGTGACCGTCTTGGTGTTGTAGACCTTCGCCGTTGAGGGTTGTTCGGCCCGCCGTGCCGCCGATCAGGAACCCTTTGGCACGCATATCTGCCGCGGCCCAAATCGAATCGCCTACTCGTTGGAAACCGAACATCGAGTAGTAGATATAAAAGGGAATCATGTTGATGCCGTGGGCCGAATAGGCAGTACCCGCAGCATTGAAACTGCTCATCGAGCCTGCTTCGGTGATTCCTTCTTCGAGGATTTGCCCATCGCGAGCTTCCTTGTAATAAGCGATCTGATCGGAATCGATCGGTTCGTAAAGCTGTCCCGCATGAGCATAGATGCCGATCTCTTTGAACATTCCTTCCATACCGAACGTCCGCGATTCATCGGGCACGATCGGAACGATGTTTTGTCCGATCTTGCTGTCTTTCACCAAACGGTTTAGCAGGCGCACGAAACCTTGAGTCGTGCTGATGGCTTTGCCTTCGATATACTGCCCCATGAACTTGCGGTACTCTTCAAGCTTTGGGACATCGAGCGTCGGATGGTCGGTTGGTCGACTTGGAACCGACCCGCCTAGTGCTTCACGGCGGTCGTGCATGTACTTAATTTCGAGACTCGTTGCAGGCGGTTTGTAGAATGGAGCGCTACCCACCTCTTCATCGGAAATAGGAATACCGAATCGGCTTCGAAATTCAAGAAGTTCCTTTTCGTTCATCTTCTTTTGGTTGTGAGCGATATTGCGACCCTCGCCCGCTTCGCCAAGTCCATAGCCCTTGATGGTCTTTGCCAAGATGACTGTGGGTTGACCTCTGTGTTCGACCGCGGCTTTGTAAGCGGCATAGACCTTTTCAGGATCGTGCCCTCCTCGCTTCATCTTTTCAAGCTTCTCATCCGAGTAGTTTTCGACAAGCTTGAGCAGTTCAGGGTACTTGCCAAAGAAGTGCTCGCGAATGTAAGCGCCGGACATACCGACATACTTCTGGTATTGGCCGTCGACGACTTCGGTCATACGTTGAGCGAGAAGGCCGGATTCATCTTTTGCAAGAAGAACGTCCCAATCCGTTCCCCAGATGACTTTGATGACATTCCAGCCGGCTCCTCGAAAGACAGCCTCGAGTTCTTGAATAATCTTGCCGTTGCCGCGAACAGGACCATCGAGTCGTTGCAAATTGCAGTTGACTACGAAAATCAAATTGTCGAGTTTTTCGCGCGAAGCCAAAGTGATCGCACCCAAGGTTTCGGGTTCATCGCATTCACCATCGCCCAGAAAAGCCCAGACCTTTTGGCCGGAGGTATCTTTGAGTCCACGATCTTTGAGGTACTCGTTGAATCGTGCTTGGTAAATTGCCATGATTGGGCCCAAGCCCATGGACACGGTCGGGTACTCCCAAAAATCCTTCATTAGCCACGGGTGCGGGTAGCTGCTCAGTCCTCCCTCCGGCTGAAGTTCTTGGCGGAAATTTTCGAGCTTGGCTTGCGGCAATCGACCTTCGAGAAAAGCCCGCGAGTACATACCTGGGGACGCATGCCCCTGGAAATAGATATTGTCGCCCGAATAGCCGGATTCACCTCGACCGCGAAAGAAATGATTGAAGGCGACTTCGTAAAGCGTGGCACTGCTAGCGAACGTGCTGATGTGACCGCCGACTCCGCCACCGATATGGCCTGGCTGTCCGTCCGTCTTTTTGTTGGCACGAACCACCATAGCCATTGCATTCCAGCGAACGATACTCTTGATGCGGCGTTCGGTTTCTCGATTGCCTGGATAGGCAGGTTGCTTGTTGGGTGGAATGGTATTGACGTAGGGCGTGTTGGTCTCGAATGGAATCTCCACACCATCTCGACGGGCCCGATTTTCCAGGGCTTTGACGAGATAACGGACGCGATCTGCTCCTTTGCTCTTGTAGACGTAGTCGAGAGAGCCGAGCCATTCGCTGGTCTCGGCAGGATCGGTATCGATCTGTGCTTCGACTTGGCCCGATGCCGCCATCACCGCCGGGTCTACTTCGCCTAAAAGTTTCGCATCTGCCATAGGAATACGCTTCTTTCTCTATCTATTTATTCTGGACAGCCTGACGGGCGACTCTAAAGTAGCCACCTTCAAACATGTACGATAATCGCAAAACCCCACATTGTCGCGAAATTGGTGGTCTGCGTAAAGGTGCAACAGGACTGTTATTAGGCGTCAAATCCCAGGGGTTTTTGACCGTCTTGCAATTGCTAAACAATTTTATTTGCCTTATACCCGGTTTTTGAGGGGGTTAGAGAGCCATCAAGGCTGTTTTAAGCGATGCCAAGAATTCTCGCGCAGCAACGAATACCGTCATTTAGTTATACTGCTTCTATTCCAAGTACCCTCAATCCTAACAAAAACTCTTTTCCAGAACCCATCCATGACCGAGGCCGCCCCCACAACCGTGATTGCACCGACTAGCGAATTGCAAGTGGTTCGCGAGACCATCGAGAGCTTGGCGGTCGCGTTCATCTTGGCGTTGTTATTCAAGGCCTTCATTGCCGAAGCGTTTGTCATTCCAACCGGTTCCATGGCCCCCACTCTGATGGGAGCGCACAAAGATATTCGTTGTGAGGAGTGTGGTTGCCAGTATCAATGTGGGGCAAGCAACGAGTTCACGGACGTCGGTGCCAAGAGTGGGAGTACGGTCGTCGCGACCACCTGCCCGCTTTGTCGTAAACCTCAAGTCGCCGATCCAAGCCGGAGTTCCAATAACTCAACGTTTTCTGGCGATCGCATTTTGGTCAGCAAACTGGCTTACGTCTTTTCGAAACCGCGACGATGGGATGTCATTGTCTTTAAACACATCGAAGAAGCGAGATTGAATTATATCAAGCGATGTGTTGGTCGCCCAAACGAAACCATTCGAATCCGAGAAGGGGACATCTTTGTCCAAAAGAATGGTAGTGAGGAGAACGCCGTTTCTGGATTTGAGATAGCTCGCAAGCCGCCACATGTCGTGAATGCGATGCTACAAAAACTCTACGATTCAAAGTATGTACCCAAGTCCCTTGTGAAGGCCGGAATGCCGAGTGCTTGGCAGCCATTCCCTGCGGGTGAGTCGACCTGGAATGTAAACCAATCCGAAACGAATTGGTCTGCGGCGATCACAGGAGTACCATCCGGAACAACTCATTGGATGCGATACTACCATCGTGTCGTCAATCCACTCGCGTGGGAATCGATCGAAACAACGAGTGCTTTGCCTGCACCGATTCCACCGCAATCGTCGAGACTCATTACGGACTTTACCGCATACAACGCCAGTTACGCCATCGATCAGGCCGGTAGAATCGATGAGAATTTTCGCTCTGTTGCGGAAGGCATTATCCGCAACTCAAACGCGCGAGGAGGAGCCCTAAATCGTCCATTCGAAAATGACGGAATACACTGGACCGGTGACTTGGCAACGGAGGTCGATTTTAAAACCGAGAAAGACACACAGTCCTTTCTCCTCTCCCTGGTAGAAGCGGGCGTCGAGCACGAAGTTCGGGTGGACTTGAAAACCGGAAAGGCGACGGCAAAGGTGCTGATCGATGGAATGCCTGTTGATGCATTTCAAGATGGCAATAAAACTCTAGCAAGCATCGCTACTGCGGAAACTTCGATCCGCTCAGGGGGTCGACATCGCATTCGATTCGCCAACGTTGACGACACGCTGACACTTTGGGTCGATGGCAAGAACGTACAATGGACACCAAGCGGCAATTTGATGACTGCGGAATACCTGCCAATCGCGATGCGCACACCCAAAACAAAGCCAAATAATCCACTCGATGCGGCTCCGATCGCGATCGGTATTGAGGGAGGGGGAGCCGAAGTTTTTCGTATCCAAGCTTTCCGCGACATCTATTACATTGCAAGCATATCGAGAGATCTGTTTGATTACGCAGAAGTAATCAGGGCGCTGCGAAACTCCACAACGCCGAACAACAATGAGCGGTATGCACGCGAAATCCATAACATGTCCCTCGACGAGTTGAGCCGAAAGATGTCTCAGGCAGGTCTCAATCGAAACGCTCTGCTTACGAACGCCGCACTATGGGCCAACAGCGAGATGGGGCAGAGTCGTCAAACGGTGGAATTTGCGATGCAAAAGGATTGGTACTTCCCGATGGGAGACAACTCAAGTGCAAGTTCCGATGCAAGATCTTGGGGCCACGCGCCTGAAAAATTGTTAATTGGACGAGCTGTTATGGTGTTCTGGCCTCACTATTGGAATGCGCCCGTTCCATTCTTGCCAAACGTACAACGAATGTCCCTCATTCGATAGTTGGAATCTCGCCTGCTTTTTGAAAGAAATAGAACATGGATGTTCTGAATGTGGTTGGACTTGAAAAGACCTATGGCAGACGAAAAGTCGTCAATGGCGTCAGCATGCGTGTTGGCGAAGCGGAAATCGTAGGATTGTTGGGACCCAATGGGGCTGGCAAATCAACCAGCTTTCGTATGACCTGCGGTCTGGTTATTCCAGATCGGGGGCAAGTTTTCCTCGGTGGTGAGGAAGTCACTCATTGGCCAATGTTTAGACGAGCACGTGACTGCGGAATGGGCTACTTGGCCCAAGAGTCAAGTGTTTTTCGCAAGCTGACGGTCGAGCAGAATATTTCGGCCATGTTGGAGTTGCTGGGCGTTTCGAGAACGGAGCGTCGACGAAGAACAGACGAATTATTGACGCAGTTCAAGATCACGCATATTCGACGTTCAAAAGCTTCGAAGCTGTCCGGTGGCGAGCGACGCAGGCTTGAGATCGCAAGATGTTTGGTGTCGAACCCTCGCATCATCATGCTTGACGAACCGTTCGCGGGGATCGATCCAGTTACGGTGCAAAGTATCCAGCAAACCATTTTCGATTTGAGAGAAACTGGCATTTCGATTTTGATCACAGACCACGCCGCGTTAGAGATACTCGCGGCCGTGGATCGATGTTATGTCATCAGCAAAGGGATTGTGCTTTGCGAAGGCACACCCGACGAAGTCAAGCAACATCCGGAAGTTCGCAAACAGTACTTAGGGAATATCCAAGGCGAAGCGATGCAATATAATTAATCGTTGCCTTAGGACGTACCGATCCTCCGGGATAAACCCGCCCTTCAGCAATCGACCACGTTGACTGCCAGACCGCCCAAGGATGTTTCTTTGTATTTGACTTGCATGTCGACGCCCGTTTGCCGCATGGTTTCAATGACTTTATCAAGCGACACAAAGTGCTTGCCGTCTCCGTATAGAACTGCAAGCCGGGCGGCGTTAATTGCCTTGGTTGCTCCCATCGTATTGCGTTCAATGCAGGGGACTTGAACAAGTCCACCGATCGGGTCGCAAGTTAACCCAAGATTATGCTCCATGCCAATCTCGGCAGCATTTTCAATCTGTTCGACCGTTCCGCCCATGCAAGCAGCCAAGCCTGCTGCTGCCATGCTGCAAGCAACCCCAACCTCTCCTTGGCAACCCATCTCGGCCGCCGACAACGATGCATTTCGTTTGTAGAGTAAACCAATGGCGCCAGCCGTCTTCAAAAAGCGGTAGACACCAGCCTGATCCGCTCCAGGGTAGAAATAGACGTAATATGCAAGGACCGCAGGGATGATGCCCGCAGCTCCGTTTGTAGGGGCCGTAACGACTCGCCCTCCTGCCGCGTTTTCTTCGTTGACTGCCAACGCAAAAAGGCTGACCCAATCCAGTTGCTGCAACGGATCAACATAAGTTCCACGGGTTGCGGATGCGAGCAATTGCGTGGTGGGGCGGGCTTGTTCCAGATTCGAACGTTGCGGGGATCCAAGTCCCTCGTCGTTGGCAGCGAGCGTCCGAAATATCTTCGGTGCGCGACGCGGGACATGCAATGCGCCGGGCAAGATTCCCGATGCTCTGCAACCCTTTTCAATGCAATCACTCATAACATCCCAAAGCAGATTCAGTCGTGCTTCGATCTCCTCCGATGTTCGTTTCGACAATTCATTGATCTGGATCAACGCATCGATCGCCAATCCTTCTCTTCTGCAAAGTTCAATCAATTCTTTTGCGCTGGTAAACGGATAGGGAACCGTGTCTAGCTCCAACCGCTCGGATCGGTTTGGTTGCGTTTGAAATTGGTCGCGAAACTCCCGCCTGGAATAGACGAAGCCCCCTCCCGTTGAGAAGTACTGATCTTCGAATACGCACTCACCCGCCGATGAAAAGGCTTGAAACTGAATCGCATTGGGATGTTGAGGAAGTGTTTCTTTGGTCAACCAAAGCAGGTCGTTTCGCTCGCTGAACGCGACGTAGTTTTGGTCGGCAAGCTTCAACTGTTTTGTTTCTCGAACGTTTCGAACGGTCGCTTGAATAGCGTCCGGGTCCGTTCGGTCAGGTAAACATCCGGAAAGTCCCGCGATGATGGCGACATCGGTCGCATGTCCAGCTCCCGTCAGTGCCAACGATCCGTAAAGCTGGATTCGGACACGCGCGATTGGCGGGCCATTGCGTTCGCGTGAAATCTGATCCACACAATCGTTTGCAAAACGATAAGCGGCAATCATCGGGCCCACTGTATGTGAACTCGATGGTCCCACACCAACTTTGAAAAGATCGAAAATGCTATACATAAACTAGCCTGGTTATCTCTAGCTTATCGTAACCCGCGCACCGAGATTCGTGCTTTTCTTTGCTAAATCCAAAATATGCAATGCTCGGCACGTGTCTTCGAGATCGTTTGATTTGCGAACGAGGGATGTGATCGAACGGTGGAATTGGCCGAGCATTTGTTGGCCGACCGAAAGTTCCGTATCGAGCGTTTCTTGATGTCGTCCGGCTTCGTCAAACCAGACCAAGGTCGTTGGTAGGTCAATGAATGCTACTCCTTTTTCACAGCAGACTTGGATCGCTGCGGGTGGTCGAAACGCGATCGCTTCGTGCCAAACTTCAGGTATGTAGGCACCGCAGCTAATTTGTGCGAGGATCGCTTTGGAGTCGTTTTCAGGAGACCCAAAGCCCAAGCTCAAGATTTGGTAGTCTGAGTAGCTTGGCAACTGACTGCTGGTGTGCTGGATCGCTTGAATCCAACTAGGAGAATCGGCCACAATGTAGTTGCACCAGTCGATCAACTCCAATAGTTCGCGTTGAGACCGAGAATCCAGCGATCGTGCCTTGGGTGCGTCTTTGCTTTCACAGGCGAGTCGTCGATGGCAAAACAGTAGCCTCGGACTGCCGAGCCGAGTCGCAATCAATTCCTTCAACCGAAGCGTGGCGGGAGCAAACCGACGCGGAAATTCGGTCATGAATGCGATACCAGAGGACTGGATTTGATTTCGAATTTGGTTCGCGGTATTTGGATCGAAATTCAGTTCGGCACCGCAAAAGACAGCTTTGCCGTAATCGCAAGCGGCAAAAAGAGGCATCATCTGATACCAGTCATCTTCTAGCACGAGGACGGCATCGAGGGATGAACTCTCCAAAACGGCTCGGAAACTATCAAAACGTTCGGCATCCAGTTCACGCGCGACAGCATCTGCCAGCATTGACACGCTGTTGTAGATCCCGACGACTTGAAATCGATCTCGCATCGAGCGAAGTGCAGGTAGGTAGCGTGACTGCCAATCGCGACCTTGTCCAATAACTCCGATTCGTAGCTTCATAAGGAGAACCGATGCGAAAAGCTACTGTTTCTCAGTCTATCGCTTGCGCCGCTTGCTTTTTGCGCCACCTTGGCGAACTTTGTAACGAGGGTTGCTCTTGCAAATCACGTATATGCGACCTCTGCGGCGAACCACCTGACAGTCGGGATGACGATACTTAAGCGCCCCAATGGACGAAACTACTTTCATTTTCACTAACTCCAACGAACAATGCGGATGAACCCCAAAACGAACCGTTGCCAACCGAATGGGCGGTTTCGATCTGTTCAGACTGATTTCCAACTGCACGAACAGTGGAACTGCCTAGCATGATCTTCAGTGCGTTTTCGACTATCTTGTATGTCTCGGGAATCGCGAAGTATACCGATGGCCGCCCACGTGGCAACGCCAAATACACTGGAATAGTGTATCCAACACGCTTCCACGAGGAAAACAACCACACGAGCCGACACCATGCAAATTGCGTATTTTGACTGTTTTAGCGGAATCAGCGGCGATATGACCTTGGCCGCTCTCATCGATGCGGGAGCAGACCTGCCCGCCATCCAAGCAACGATCGCATCGATGGGGCTGGGTGACATAAGGCTTTCTGTTTCAAACACCAGTCGCCGAGGGTTTCGCGGAAAGTTGCTTTGCATCGACCAACCTCGCGAGCATGCACATCGCTATCTGAGAGACGTCCATCTTTTGATAAATCGTGCCAAAATGCCATCGGGAGCCAAAGATTTGGCCATGCGTTTCTTTGAAAGAATTGCCCGAGCCGAAGCGAAAGTGCACGGGACAACCATGGATCGAGTTCAATTCCATGAGGTCGGCGCAATCGATTCAATCGTCGACATGGTGGGGGTGGCGGTGGCTTGGGATATGCTCGAACTCGAAAAGGCATACGCTTCCCCAGTGCCGACTGGAGTGGGTCAAATTCGGATCGCGCACGGCACCGTGAGCGTCCCTGCACCCGCGACAGCAGAACTGTTAGTCGGAGTTCCGATTGCACCTTCTCAGATTCCAATCGAGATGACCACTCCGACAGGTGCCGCAATTCTCACCGAACTTACGGCAGAGTTTGGCCCAATGCCAGCCATGCAAGTAGGGAGAATTGGCTACGGTGCTGGCAACAAAGACATGCCCGACCGGCCCAATCTCTTGCGAATTCTCATTGGCAGCGCTTTGAAAACGAAACCCCATCATTCGGACTCCGTTCTCGTGATCGAATGCAATCTGGACGATGTGTCGGGGGAGCAAATCGGATTTGCAATCGAACGGCTTTGGAAAGTGGGTGCGTTGGATGTTTTCACAATGCCAATCCAGATGAAGAAAAATCGACCCGGCACGTTGCTAACTGTCTTGGCTAGGCCTGAAGATCGACAAGCCATGGAATCGATTTTGTTTCAACAAACGGGAACTCTTGGCTTACGATATCGAAGGCAAGCTCGCACCATTTTGCCGCGAGCCATCGTCGACGTGTCAAGTCCCTGGGGAATTGTTGCTGGTAAGGTCTCAAAGCTGCCAAGCGGCGAGATTGATTTCTCACCCGAATATGACGATTGTAGTCGCATCGCGATTAAGCATGGTTTGCGTTTGAACGACGTCGTAGTCGAGATTCGCGAGTGTTATTACAGTGCGGAGAACGCGAGAGAATTGCACCAAGCAGAGGAGCACGCTCGCAAAGAGAGTTCGGACCTTGAGCCGGATCCCAACCGGATTGAAAACGTCAACGCCGTCTTCCGGGAGGCTGCTTTCGAAGATGAGGTTTGTACGGATGGTTCGAGCAATGGATTTGGTGAACCGACTGGCGGCGAGCCGATGGAACCTTCCGTTGAGCTTTCCATCGAATTTCCAACCGAAGCCGAGCCTACGCAAGAACGGAATGAATACTATCGATGGGATAGTTCTCCTTGGTCCGTTGCCCCGATTGCACCACTGCCGCCACCGCGAGCTCCACGGGAGTTTCCAATGCGTGGCGAACGGGATTCCTGAGGGAGCTCCATCCAGGGAGAATTCTCGGCTATACTTGACATTGCTCAGCAGATTGGCGGTCGTTTCGTCATTCTCGCGTGCGTTCGTGAACCAAACCGCTCTCTCTTCCTCGGAGCTTTTCATGACATCTTCTACGAACCAACTAAGACTCTCGTCCCTTATGGTGGGTCCAACAAAAACTCATTTTCGTACTTGGAAGAATGTTTTTCTCATAGCGATTGCAATTAGCTCCCTATTCGTTGGATCGCTTCATGCTGAGGAACCGGTAAAGAAGTTTCTTGCGCGCCTCCGCGACGAGGGACTTTCCGAGACGGGCATAAAGTACCTTGACCTCTGTGCGGCCAGGGATCGGTTGCCCGCAAGCATGAAGGAGGACTTGCCTCTCGAGCGAAACATTTTATTGCAAGACTCTATCAAGAACGCGAAAACACCGCAGCAACGCGACGAACGCATCGCTGCGATCGAACAAGGATACAAGCAATTCCTGGACGCTTCGCCAACGCACCCAAGGCGTAGTGAAGCTCAAACAAAGCTTGGCGATCTACTGCTTGAACGAGCTCAGACCTTTTTGTCCGACAGCAAAAAGGACGAGAACAAAGAATCTGCCACAACGCTTCGGTCTAAAGCTCGCGATGTCTACACCGAAGCCATGGGGCTTTACGCCAAAATTATCGACGAGTTAAAGCCAATTCTTGAATCCATGAAGGGGGACAAGATCAAAGCCAACGATGCGGAGGGAAAAGAGCGAAGAGAGCAGTATCAAAAAGATTACCGAGGGGCTCAAATCTTAAACGCAAAAATGATGGAGTTCATGAGCCAAACCTACGATCCCCAGTCCGCCGATTGGCGAAAGTGGCTTGAGAATTCGGAGGCCGCGCTTTCTCAAATCATCGAAAAAACGACGGGCCCAACCGAAGCCGGACGTAGAATGTTGAGCTTGCTGTATCGCGGTGAAGTTCAGCGACAACTTGAAAAAATCGATGATTCACGCGAAAGCTTCACTCGCGTCTCTGAGAATGAAGGACCCGGCATATTTCGCACTTGGAAAGTGCAGGCCATCGCAAACATAGTACGATTGGATTCGACCGAAAAGTCCGCCAAATTCGAGGCGGCAATAGACCGCGGCGAAACAACGCTCAAGCAAGCCACCGCCAATGATCGCAACGAACCGGAATGGATTGATTTGCAGCTTGCTGTTGCCGAAGCTCGCATGGCATTTTCGAAAACACTCGAAGATAAAAAAGACGAAAACAAGTTTCGAAACAATCGAAAAGCCGCTCGCGAAATGCTGCAAGCCATTGTTAAGAAACAAGGAGCACGAGACACCGCAATCGTTGAGACCGTTCGCAAGGCCAAGAAATTGCTGAGCGAACTCGGAATAGAAATCGCCGAGAAGATAGACATTAATCTTCCGGAAACACGCACGTTTACCGAAGCGTTCAAAGCCGGACGAGAACGCTTGGATCGAGCCGAATCGACGGACGCGACCTTGCCCATTCTTGAACAACAACTCGCCAAGGCAGATGCCCAGACCAAACAAAGCGTCGGTGATCAAGTCAAAAAGATCAAGGAGGATTCGCTGCGTGATCGGATGCAAGCCATTGAACTCTACGAACGCGCGTTGCGAATGTTTCGTGAAAAAGACGATCGCAGTGAGTTGCTCGAAGCCAAATACCTGCTGTCCTATATGTTTTTACGAACAGACCAGTATTGGGAATCCGTCGCGATCGCTCAGGAATTGGTTGTATCATCAAGTGGAGTAGACAAAGCCGAAAATGCAGGAGGGTTTGCTTTGCTTGGGCTAAACAAACTAATCGTCGAAGCTCCGTCGGAGCGGCAGATGGCTTTGGTTCCCCCCCTTGAAAAGTTAGCCGGAAAGCTCTTTGAAATATCGCCGGACTCCGAAAACGCGCAAGGTGCTGTGGAACTACTAGTGAAGTTGGCACTGATTAATAAACAATTTGATGCGGCCGAAAAGTATATCGCTACGTGGCAAAGCAAAGGTGGCTCGAGCGTAAGCATTCTTGGAAAAATCCTTTGGAGCGAGTATCGCACGAACTCGGCAAAACATCGCTCCGAAAAAACCGAGGAAACGGCAAGTGATGCGAGCTTGAAGCAACGGGCCGAAAAACTACTAGCCTCATCCTGGGAAAACTTAGTTCCAGCCAAAACCGACAAGAACGTGATCGCAGGTGTGAATACACTCGCAAGCATCTATCTTTCTACCGACCGAATCGACGAAGCCCTGTCCGTACTGAATGATCCACAAAAAGGTGCGATCCTGCTGATCGAAACCAAGTCGGATTTAGAGCCATCACTCAAGCTCGAAGCGTACCGGCTCAAGCTGCAAGCCATGGTTCAAGCGGCTGGTCAAGGCAAGGGGCCGCTTTCAAGCGACGAAGTCACGCAAGTTGTTCAGAAGATGAAGGAGCTGTCGGCATCCGATGACTCTTTGCTAACCAATTCGCTCCGCAATCTGGCTGTCGAAATAAAATCCAAATTGGAAGCGACAAAAAACATGGATGACCAAGCCAAACTGGGAGTCGCCTTCGGTGTCCTCATCCAACAACTGATTTCCTTCAGTTCGGATGTCGGCACACTTGATTCTGCTGGAACCTCCATTCTAAATCTCGCAACCGATATGGTGAAAGTGCCGGCGTTGGCGACCAATGGAAAGCAATTGATGTTGATCGCAGAAGAAGCCTTTAGCAAAATCGCTAACAAGCCGGAAGCGGATTTAGTTGCTGCCGGTCGCAAGCCCGAAGAATTTCAGTTTCGCTTGGCTCAGTCAAAAAGCGGTGCAGGTAAACACGAGGAAGCCCACAAACTATTCGTGAAAGCATTGACCAAATCCGAAACGGTTTTGCAGATTCAAGTTGAGGCAGCCCGAAACCTTCAAGAATGGTCCGCAGGAAAGGATGCAGAGTTGCTGAAGATGGCGCTACTCGGCACAGAGCCGAATGAAAAGAAGGCCAAGATCGTCTGGGGCTGGGGAAAGATAAGCGAGAAAACTCTGGCCCGCGTCAATGATTTCAAAGACACGTTTTTTGAAGCACGTCTCAATATTGCTAAGTGCCGACGCATGATCGCGCTAACGGAAAGCGGAGATCCAAGGAAGAAAGCCCTAGAACGAGCTGTCGCAGATATACGTCAAACTATGCTAAACTTCCCTGAATTGGGCGGACCAGACCATGAACCCAAATTTTCAAAACTGTTGCTTGAACTTCAACTGGACTTGGGCAAGCCAACCATTGGTCTAAGCGAATTCAAACAGGCTAGTCCACCGAAGCCTGACAGTACCAATAAATGACAGTCTTTTGCTGCGTTGCTTTTTACCGATGTCGCAAGGCTTCGAATCACTTCCCAATCTCATTCCTCGCCAAAAAATGAAACTCTCG
This sequence comes from Pirellula staleyi DSM 6068, assembly GCA_945870455.1. GTDB lineage: Bacteria > Planctomycetota > Planctomycetia > Pirellulales > Pirellulaceae > JBKCUI01. The sequence goes on from CAMBSL010000024.1 coordinate 16,667, forward strand.
ACTCCCATCTCTACTGCCACCGCGCTCGCTTGCTTGGCTCTCGCAACGACGTTCGGCTCACCCAGTGCCGTCGCTCAAGACGATCGGGTGTTCCCGCTCAAAGGGGGAGCTGCGGTAAAAGGAAAGATTGTTGAACGCACGCGCGATAAAGTTGTCATCGAAGTTCGCGGAGCCAATCAGAATTTCCCATCCAACGAAATTGCACGCGTTGTGTTCGATGGGGAGCCTCCGCAATTGACGCGAGCAAAAGACCTGATCGGGGCAGGAAATTTGGATCAGGCAATTGATGAGTTCAAGAAAATTGACCTGCCATCGATCAAGAACGACGAAATCAAAAAAGACTATGAGTTCTATCGAGGGTATTTGGCTGCGGCAAATGCGTTGCGAGGAAAGGGGGATGCCGCCGGTGCCAAGACGCTGCTCCTCAATTGGGCAAAAGAAAACTCGTCCTCGCATCTGTTTTATTCCGCCTCGGAAAAGCTCGGGGAGCTGGCGATGGCGACTGGCACTCCTAATGAAGCCGCAAAGTACTTTGGGGCGCTCGCAGGGTCCCCTTTTTCCGAACTTAAAGTAAAAGGTGGATACTTGGCAGGCAAGGCACTCTTGGCGCTCAAACAAACAGCCGAGGCCAAGGCGAAGTTTGCTGCCGTCACACAAGCTCAAGTATCCGACCCGGCATCCCTGAAGTTAAAGAAGTTAGCAAACGTTGCATCCGTAAGTTGCGATGCGGCTGAAGGCAACGTGGATCAAGCGTTGCAAGCACTCGAAAAAATCGTGGACGAGAGCGATTCCGCCGATGCCGAATTATTTTCTTCTTTGTACAACACGATGGGCAATATCCTGCAAACGGCAGGCAAGCACGAAGAGGCCATTTTGGCTTTTCTGAAGACAGATCTGTTGTATGCAAGCGAAGTCGACGCTCATGCTGAGGCATTGTATTGGTTGTCGCAGCTTTGGCCCAAGGTTGGAGACAGTCAACGTGCAACCGAAGCGAAATCGAAGTTGTCCAAACTCTATCCCACGTCGCAGTGGTTGACGAAGTAGGCTTGTCCATGAACCACGAAAGGCACGAAAAGCACGAACAAATACACTGATGTTTTTCGTGTTTTTCGTGATTAAGAAAGGAAGCCGCATGAGCGAAACAATCCTTTTCAAAGAAGAAAGCTACGCGATCCAAGGTGCAATCTTCGAGGTCTATCGAGAAATGGGCTGCGGCTTTCTGGAATCAGTTTACCAGGAGTGTCTGGAGTTAGAGTTGCACAGCCGAGACATTCCCTTTGTCGCTCAACAAGAATTACTGCATCACTACAAATCCAAACCGCTGAAAACCAAGTTTATCCCAGATTTTGTTTGCTACGGGCAAATAGTCGTTGAATTGAAAGCAGTCAAAGACATTGCTCCCGAGCACAAAGCACAAGTAATCAACTACTTGAAAGCAACCCGCATGAAACTTGGCTTATTAGTCAACTTTGGCGCATACCCAAAAGCAACCATCATCCGACTGGCACTTTAAGTTTCTGGAACCACGAAAGGCACGAAAACCACGAAAGGCACGAAAACCACGAAAGAAATACACACGAGAAAAAAGTCCACGAGTGCAAGAATTGCGAACTGAAACGTCATACCAGACGACTGCAGGGAGAAAACTGCGGGGAGAAAACCGACTTGCTGCTGCATTCATGAGTCTACCTGTCGTTCCCTCTTGTTTTCGTGCCTTTCGTGTTTTTCGTGGTTCAAAACGAATTATTTCATGTGCGCTTTCAATGCGGTTTCCAGCGGACTGAATTCGGGACCGCTAAAGCCAAGATGCCAGTGTTTTCGCCAGCCCTCGGCATAGTTGCAATTCATCCCTGCCAAACGACTGGCTTGCTGGCCCAGTTCGATCATGGCCTGCAAATAGGAATTCATCTTCTGTGTCGATTGCAGCCACGCTTGCTGCGATCGATGACACTCCAGCATCGCGAGCTTTCCATTCATTACCGAATCGATGTTGAACGCGAACTGCGGATAGACTAGTTCGCCCATCGGCGTGCGATTGCCATGCGGCTGAGCATGGTATACGGCAACCTCCCCATCGAAACTTCTGCAGGGCGGATCGGAAATGAAATTCGGAATTCCTTTCGAAAATGCCGCTGTTACGGCAAGCCGACATGTTTCTGTATGATCCTCCATGTAGTCAACGGGCGCATGTGTCAAGACAATCGAAGGCTTGGCCATTCGGACGATCGATGCAACCTTGGCTAAGTTCTCCGAGTTGTAAAAGACATCGAGATCATCGCAAATGGGAGGGTAAAACGAAGCTTCAAGAAGCTTCGCCGACAGTTGCGATTCCTTGAGTCGGACGGCTGCCGTTTCCTGACGATTCGTATTGGTCGAACCTCCACAGCCGTTGGCTATATTGCAATAGTGAATCTGCCATCCTAGGTCCTTTAGGAGCAGCAACGTTCCGGCTGCCACGAATTCGATGTCATCGGGATGTGCGAACAAGGCCAGAACGGATGGTTGCTGTGGTTGCGGTGATTGCGGTGATTGCGGTGATTGCGGTTGCATGAGCGGTCTGACTTCTATTTGGGAAGGACACCCATTCGGATATGGGTTGGATGCTTTGCCGATCGAAGGATTCTGTGGGTTGCTTTCTGGAAATCCTCGGGCTTAGCCAGATAAATGTTGGGAACAAAGGTTTGAGGGTTGCGATCGATGAGCGGAAACCATGTGCTTTGCACTTGGATCATGATGCGATGCCCTTTTTTGAATCGGTGTAATATGTCCAATAACTCAATGTGTACCTTGGCCGGTACGCCCGGCTCGAAAGCGGCAGGGAGCTCAAACGAATTGCGAAATCGCCCTCGAATCACTTCGCTTCGAACCATCATCTGGTAGTTCGGAAGCGTAGCGGGATTGGTTCCGTCCGGTTGAACATCGATCAACTTTACGACGAAATCCGCATCCGTACCGGTTGTGGAAACCCAAAGATCGACGTCGAGTGGCCCTGCGAAAACCAGATCCGATTCGAGGGGCTCTGTTTGATAGACCATTACGTCTCCCCGCCTGGCTGCGAACCGTTGATCCTCAACCATGTATTCCACGGTCATGCGATTGGTAATCGCCTCGGTGTACGGAACGGGCTTTGCTGGATCGCTTACGAATTCGTCAAAGGAAAGGTCATCGATCCCATTGGGAGCCTCTGTGGAAAGAGCTCCTCGTTCTCTGGCAAAGTACTCTTTGACAGATACTTCGTTGGGTGGCCAATGATCAAATGTTCGCCAGGTATTGGAGCCGGTTTCGAATACGGTTGCTTCTGCCGGAGCGGAATGCTCAGCGTCCTTTAAATACTTCTCAAAGAATGGAAACTCAATTTCGGCCCGATAAAAGGCGCCCGTTTTTGAGCCAAACGGAACGGCACCCAACTTGTCACCATCCCCCGAAGCCCAGCCCCCGTGAATCCAAGGGCCGACGACGAGCACGTTGTTGATACTTGGATTCTGACGTTCAATCGTTTGGTACGTTTTAAACGAACCATAAAGATCTTCTGCATCGTACCAACCCGTTACGACCATGACGGCTGGGGCAACATTTTTCAAGTGAGGCAGGATCTCGCGTTTCTTCCAAAACTCATCTCGATTGGGATGCGCCATCATCTCGCTCCAAAACGGAACTTTACCCTTGAGATGGCGACGATTGATTTCCTCGATGGTCATCGCGTCTAGAAATAAATTGTATCCGTCGTTGGAGGATAATACCTCAGGGGTGGGCCGTTCGGTTGTTGGTCCCGTTCGTTCCTGTGCATTGTTATTGAGCCAACGGTATGCATGCGCAAGAAAAAATGCGCCGTTATGAAGGAAGTCGTCAAAGTACCAATCTCCGACCGGTGCTTGCGGGGAAACGGCCCGCAATGCGGGGTGTGCATCGATCATCCCGGCTGAACAGTAGAAGCCTGGGTACGAGATCCCAAACATACCGACCCGGCCATTGTGATTGGGACTATTCTTGATCAACCATGAAATGGTGTCATAAGTATCCGAACTTTCATCAACATCGGTAGGCGATTTTTTGTTTGCAATATGCGGAGTGACTTGTTGAAACGTTCCTTCGGACATGAATCTTCCGCGAACATCTTGATTGACGAAGATATATCCTGCTTTCACAAAGTGCTCGCTTGGACCGAGCGATGCAGGATAGGAATCAGCTCCATAGGGCGCGCATGCGTAAGGCGTCCGCTTCATCAGAATGGGATACGTTCGAGTGGTATCGCGAGGACTGAATACCGTTGTGTGAAGCTTAGTCCCATCTCGCATAGGGATCATGGTTTCCGTTTTTTGATATCGCAAACGGATCGTGCTTTCCGGGCTAACAGACTCTTGTGCTCGCAATGGCGGAACTGGCATTTCCAGTACCAATACCCCAAGAACGATCTGTGCAAAGCGAGCGCAAAACCTTAAGTTCATCCGTCGCAATAAAAAACTATTCATAGCATTCCTGGTTGAGTCTCAAAAAATGTTCTCTGGAGCCTCACTCGATTGTACTGCAATGGAAATCGAAAATGAATGTGGGTAAAAGATGATGCTTTCGCTCTGCCCGTGCTAATCCTGCCCGTGCTAATCCTGCCCGTGCTAATCCTGCCAGATGCCCGGATGCCCGATGGTCTAAACCGTTATCTCATAGGGTGGGTTAAATCGCCGGGAAGAGGTTCCATGTCCGTGTTGCCGTTGGCATCGATACTAGCCAACCATTTCTCTCGTTGTTCGGTCATCATTCCAACGATCGCGACTGCGCGCTGCGATACTTCGTTTTGTTGCCATCGATCGTCCGGCATCGCAAACAATTCAACGCGATCACCAACGCTAGCAGCGTCTGACCACCTGCAACTCCATGCAGCTACCGCCATATGAAACTGATTTTCAAAACAAGAATAGGCAAGCTGATTTCCTAAAGGCCATTGATCGGCTGGTAGGGCATCTGTTTTAGTCACCAAGTCAATGCCGCTGCCAATCGAATCACTGAGCGAGTCTTCCGTGCTGAGCCAAGAGGAAATGGTTTTCCGTAGCGAATTCGGCTGAACCATAAATGGAACTCGTACACCCAACTCCAGACGATTCGCAGGTTTCACAATGAGAGGCAAATGGAGAGATTCGGCATGCAGCGTTTCGGCGTGCAGCGATTGAGGGCTGTAACCAACCCATCCATGTTCGCCCATCGGATAACCGCTTACTCCAGCCAACACTTGTAGGCACTCCTCTGCGATGCCAAGCTCCTCAAGTATTTCCTCAATCATTCCCCAAGCATCGTCCATCGCGATCGCTTGACCGCCGGCCGCGCATGCCATCCCGAACACCAAGTCAGGATCTGTGTCTGGCGCGAGTTTGAGTTGAGCCCGGGTTGTGTCAACCGGTGGATCAGGATCGCCTTCGTCGCACATGATGCTCCGGTATTCGTAGGGGGCATCCCATCGGCCGTTCAATCCTTGAGAATGGATCCACAGAATGGGATATTCTTCGAGCACGGACGCCCAACGACCTAGCGCCGCTTCGAACAAGCGAGCGATTTGGGTGGATTTTTCTTGGCTGGATGGATCGTCCGCTGATTCGTCCTCCCTTTCGCGATGTTCAACCCAAGCTTCATCGCCTCCCCATCGGTCATTGTAATCTGCATCGTAATCTGCATCGTCATTTGCACTATCGGCATCCTCGGTCCTTGGGTCATCACTCTGCGATTCTACCAGCAGCATATCGCCAAAGAAGTCGCATGACATCTGTTCGATGACGTTCAAGGAGTCGGTTACGAGAAGCGCACGAGCGAACAACGTTGACACGGCTTCGGATGTTTCGGGTGCGTACCTGCCGGACCGGTTTGCAAAATGCTCGCCGAGCAACATCGATTCCAGGACATCGGTGGGGCGAAGCGTATCGGCCCAGAATTGATCGAAAACAATAGCCTGGGCAGCAAAATGGTCCCAGTTCTTAGTTGGGCCAATGGAGCCGCCGTAGCAGCCCACTAAATTCGTCCCCAATCCCTCGATGGTAACGATGACCACCTTATTCATCGGATTCCGTTTGCAAAAGCGCTGGTTCAATCATGACAGCATCATCGGACTCTGGATTGATGAGCAACCCGAATTCTTTGGCAAGTGGAGTCAGCAGATCTTCGCCGGACACTTCGAAGAGATCGACCTCTTCGCCCTCGATTTGATCCGCAATGGAGTCGACGAATTCCTCCGCATGCTCCGAGCTCATGAACGCCACCAATGCAGGAAACTCCTCGGTCTCTAAAATCATGGCGGACAAGGAATCTTCGTCGTTGCTGAGTGAAACGAGCGTAAACTGTTCCCCTCGGATCCATGTCATAATCGCATCTTTATCTTCCGCTTCGACGGCTTCTACCAAAGAATCTAACCGCGATTCCATCTCATCATCTGACTGCATTTTTCTCTTTCCTGTGTGAAATTTGATTTGAATCGAGCTAAGTGTGACGAAAGTTTCCACAAAGGACCATGGGGCAAAACCGAAAAATCAATTCTTCTCGCAAATCCTCGTCAAAAGCCGAGCCAATAGGCTCCCACGACCATCCATAGAGGAATCGTGCCAATTCCCAATAGCGAAGTGCCCACCACAACCGTCCAAGCTGTCTCGAGGCTCTGGTTGTAAAGCCGCGTCATCACGATAGGGAATGTGGCGGCTGGCATCGCGGCTTGCAACAGCAGAACTTCTTGCAATTCTCTCGACACCCCCCCGAATTTTGCGATCGTCAAAAAGGTGATCGGCAACAGAACAATTCGGACTGCGATTGCCAAAAGGAGCGGCCCCCATGCCTCGGACAATTTTATTTTACCTGCATAATCAAAGATGATAGCACCGCTCAACACGAGCCCCATTGGGATTGAGCATCGCCCCAACTGATTACTCATGTGCAGCAACGGCTGGGGCAGATAGGGCAGTAAGCCGAGCTGTAGAATCGTCAACGCGGCGGCAACCGACACTAGCGGCGGGCTAAAAAGGATGCGACGCCAGGATTTCTTGAGACCAAGTCCTGAAATGATAAACAATCCAACGCTCCATATCGCCGTATCGACTCCCACATTGTGAACAAGCAATGTGACGATGCAGCCAGGATAGAACGCTTCTGCCAGTGGGATCGGAATGTACCCGTAGTTGGCCAGCCCCGTGCACAAGATGAAGGTTCTACGATCCGATTCTCGATGCAAGCCAAACCACCGTCCGACAAGATAGACCACCAATGCAGCAATCGCAAACCCAATGGCCGTTAGGCCCAAACCGAACAATGCAGGGGTCCACGCCCCAAGACTTGTGGAAAGCTTGGGATCGGTCAAGATGCGATGAAAGAAGAAGGAGGGCAATAGGACATTGGTCGTAAAGCCCGCCATCGAACGGTCGACTTCGCTGGTGAACCATTTGAGATAACGGGCCAGCCCGCCCATGGCCATTACCAAAAAGACTCCGGATACCGTGGTCGCGATGCTTAGGAATGTGCCTTGACCTGTCGAACCTATCTCCATTTGCGCCTATCGTTTCATAAACGGTAAGCTGGGCATCAGGGCGGAAAGCGAGTTGCGTTCGTCGTGACTGACAACGACGTGATCGCCTGGCCGCAGTGAGTAGTTTTGACCTTCCATCACACGTTTTCCGGTTGCGTCAAAATCCACCTCCATCCGAATGGGTGGTTTATTGCGTCCGTCAGGTCGGAGCACGGTTGCCTGAAGTCGGCCAATTTTCTTTTCAAGTTTTGCATCGCGAATCAGGTCCGCGACAAAGAGCGACTTACCTGTCTCCATCGGAATTTTCTCAAAGTGTCGTTTTCCGTTGATGACTTCCAGCACAATCGCGGGTCGTCCATCTTCGGTGGTTAAAGACTTGTTCGCGCCATATTCCCCAAAGGTGTAGCCGGCTTGCTTCAGTCCAGTCATGTCGAGTTTGTCCAGTGGGCCTTTTGTCTTGCCTAGCAATGTCGAGCAACCGCTGGACATTCCAAACAGCAAACATGCGCATAGCATCATGGTTGCCGAAGCCCGTTTGTTTTGCTCAAATTGACTGTCTTGCACGGCTTGCCTGGCGGAACTGCTAGCGTTTTCAAAAAATCTGCTCATCATCAACAATCCGAAAACAAACGACTCGAAATAGGTTGGGCACATGGCTTCCCATTAGTTCTTCGGCTGTCCTCGTGATTTAACTTAAGCTAAAAGTCCATTTTACCGGAAAAGTCAACGCAGTTTACTATTATGACATATTCCTTGACCAAATTGACCTCTTTGAAGTCAGTTGATGATTTTCGGAAGCACACTGAGTCCTTAGGCATTGAGTTTCCGATTGACGATGACTTGACGGTAGGCAATGGCTCCCCGCTGTTGACGCCGATTCGCTGGAATTCAACGATCGTTGGAAATCGCATTGCGATACAGCCCATGGAGGGTTGGGACGGAACCAATACAGGCGGAACGACGGAAGCCACGATTCGGCGATGGAGTCGTTTTGGCGAAAGCGGTGCAAAGTTGATTTGGGGTGGGGAAGCAATGGCGGTTCGACCAGATGGTCGCGCAAACCCCAATCAATTGATCCTGCTGCCAGAAAATCAAACGGCCATCGCGCATTTGAGGACCACTCTGATCGCGAGCCACCAAGGGATTTATGAACACGCGGACGACCTACTCATCGGGTTTCAATTGACCCATTCAGGACGGTTTTGTCGCCCCAACGACAAAAAGCGATGGGAGCCACGGGTTGCGTACCGACATCCGATCCTCGATGCAAAGTTTTCAGTCAACAGCGATTCCATGGTTTGGACGGACGCCGAACTCGACGATCTGATCGGCGATTATGCTGAGGCCGCTGTGCTGGCTCGGTCCATAGGTGCCGATTTTGTGGATATCAAATGCTGTCACGGATATTTGCTCCACGAGTTTCTAGGAGCGAAAACGCGTCAGGGGCGTTACGGCGGTTCGTTTGAAAATCGTTCGCGTCTGTTGCTTTCGATTGTTCAAGCCGTTCAGCGATCTGCCCCAGGACTCGGAATTGGCGTTCGCCTTAGCGCTTTCGACTCGGTCCCATTCATGCCAAATCCAGTCACGGCTGCCGATAGAAAGCAAGGCCAAGGGATGCCAGTCGACTTCCAGCGATTCATGCCCTACGTATGGGGATTTGGCATGAACGAGTCGAATCCTCTTGAATCGGATTTGACGGAAGTCAGCTTGCTCATCGAAAAATTAGCCCACCACAACGTTACTTTACTCAATCTTTCGGCGGGAAGCCCCTACTACACCCCACACATACTAAGGCCAGCAGCATATCCTCCGTCGGATGGCTATCAACCCCACGAAGACCCGCTCATCTCCGTCGCTCGCCATTTTAGCGCTGCCAAAGAGCTTAAAGCGAAATTTCCAGGAACTCTCATGGTCGGATCCGGTTATTCGTATCTTCAAGAATTCTTGCCTAATGTCGCGCATCGACAAATTCGTTGCAATGAAATCGATTTTATAGGCATGGGACGAATGGTATTGTCGTATCCGAAGCAGTTGATGGATTCAATTCATTTGAGTAAAAGCGAGCGAAAGTTGGTTTGCCGAACGTTTTCGGACTGCACCACGGCACCGCGAAACGGCTTGGCGTCCGGGTGCTATCCGCTCGACGAATACTACAAACGGACCCCGGAGGCGGCCCAGCTCAAAGAGATCAAGGCAAGTTTATAGACATAGCCGACCAAGGGTGCAGGCACGCTCCGCCGTGCCGTCCGCAATCGTCCGCAATCGTCCGCGATCGTCCGCGATCGTCCGCAAATTCTAGGCCGAAGGAACTTGGAACGTCGCTGCTACCTTCGAAAGCACTCGCCATTTGTCGCTCGTTTTCGCGCGAACCGCTAAGGTTTATCAATTATTCGACGCGATCAGAAAGAATCTGCCGATTCCGGTGTATTGTTGGGCAGGCTTATTCTGCACAATGACGATAAGTCTTCTGGTTTTTCCGACGGAGGCATGCGATTTTTGCGAACCCGATGAATAGAATGACGCGTGGAGTATTGGCACCCACGACGTTCCTTTGAATCCAATGATGAACGCTAGCTCCGCCAATCACTTCTCGTTACTCGTATCGCTAATACTTTATGATTGCACAGAGTTTCAGTGTAATGTCAAAAACACGAGGTGATTCGAGTCAGTTGCGTGCTCGCCAGCGTCTAGGAAAATATCGAATTGAACGCCGCTTGGCTCAAGGTGGCTTTGCCTACGTGTACCAAGCCCTAGACACAATCGAAGGGGTGCGTGTTGCGTTAAAGATGCCGCATCAATACAACGTTACCGCAAGTATGCTGGATACGTTTCAACGCGAAGCCCGTTTGGTAGCCAAGCTCGATCATCCCAATATTCTCCCCCTCAAAGATGCTAGCTTTATCGATGGTCGATTTGTTATTACTTGCCGGTTGGGTGAACGGACACTGGCAGACCGACTGAAGAATCGCATCGCATTCGACACCGCCCTTCAGCTAATTGAGCAGATGATCGATGGCGTAGCTTATGCGCATCGCAACAAAATTATTCATTGCGACATCAAGCCCGAGAACATGATTCTATTGTCCGACGGTCGGCTTCAGTTGATGGACTTTGGAATCGCCAAAGTAGCCCAGCGAACGATTGTCAAGACGATGATCGCATCGGGTTCAGGCACGGTCGGTTACATGGCACCGGAGCAGGCCATGGGACGCCCGAGCGCTCGCTCGGATGTTTTTTCGCTGGGCCTGATCGCATACAAAATCCTGACTGGCCATTTGCCCGAGTGGCCGTTTGATTGGCCACACAGTGGTTATGCAACATTGAAGCGGAAAGTCCATCCGGATTTGATCGCCGTGATCCGTCGATCGTTGGAAATGCGACCGATTCATCGTTATCGGGACGCAATCGACCTATTGAAGGCATTTCGAGTCGTCAAGGCTCGATCACTTAAATTTGCTCATCGGCACCGCCCGTAGCACTCAAAAAAAACTCTATGTTTGGATTGCATAGCGGTCCACATGTTACAATGGGGTGCCCTCCCTACTCCCCCGCCCGTATTTACTAGAGCTCGGTCATGCTATCGCTGTACCACCAAGATGCAACTCGTCTCGGCACAAAATCAGGAGCAACTTTGTGCGATGGGGTTTCTCGCCGAGAGTGGCTGCGCGTTGGTGGTCTGGGAGCCTTCGGTCTAAGTTTGCCTCAACTAGTGAGCGCTAGAACCACCATTGCTTCACCATCTCTTCCGAATCCGTTCAGCGGTTCCTTTGGAAAAGCAAAGTCCTGCATCGTTTTGTTTATGCTAGGTGGTCCGCCTCAACATGAGACTTGGGATCCGAAGCCGGATGCACCTTCGGAGATCCGAGGCGACTTAGGATCCATCGCAACGGCGACTCCAGGCTTGCGAGTTGGCGAGTTAATGCCGCAAACAGCCAAGTTAACGGATCGTATCGCCGTCCTTCGAGCCATGGCAACGGATGACAACGCGCACTCCTCGAGTGGTTATTGGATGCTGACCGGCTATCCGCACTCACCGAAGAATAGCGAAAACGCACTCCCTGGAGCGCCGAATGATTGGCCGAGCATGGCGTCTGTTGTAAGGCATCTCAAGGGTGATGCGACTAGCATTCCAGGATCGGTTCGGCTCCCCGAAGAGATTTGGAACACCGGTCATATTCTGTGGCCAGGGCAGGATGCAGGTTGGCTTGGCAATCATGCAGATCCTTGGCTGGTAACTTGCGATCCCAGCAAAGCCGACTTTCGAGTACCAACCCTTTCGCTGCCTTCCGATATGACCTCCGAGCGATTGGTTGCAAGAAAGGCATTGCAAGAATTAATGAACCAAAAGCTAGACGCTTTGCAGAGCAGTGTCTCCGCGCGACGTTGGGCTCTGTGGCAGAATAAAGCCATCGATCTATTGCGCACCAATACAGCTCAACAAGCTTTTGCAATCGAACGCGAATCGGAAGCGACCCGTGAACGATACGGAAAGAATCGTTTTGGTCAAAGCGTTCTGCTTGCGCGACGGCTAGTCGAATCGGGCGTTTCGCTCGTACAAGTTAATTGGACTCGCGGGGAAACCGATGAGAATGTGGCGCCGGCTTGGGATACGCATGCCAAAAACACGGAACGACTGAAGAACGCGCTCATGCCTCCGATGGATCAAGCGTACTCTGCTTTACTCACGGATCTTGAACAACGCGGGTTGCTGGACGAGACGCTCGTCGTGTGGATGGGAGAATTCGGTCGGTCCCCAAAGATTAACCCGAGTGGCGGTCGCGATCACTGGGGACACGTTTTTTCAGCAGCACTAGCGGGCGGTGGCACTCAAGGCGGCGCTGTTTATGGACAATCCGATCGACAGGGAGGCTATCCATTAGATGGGCGAGTCGAGCCGCAAGACTTGACCGCCACCATCTACCATTGTTTGGGATTTCGGCCGGAAACGGAATTGAGAGACCGATTCAACCGCCCTTTGGCAATCAGCAAAGGGCATCCGATAGAGGCGATATTGCAATGACGAGTCGAAGGGCATTTTTGGTTGCTTCCAGTTGCGGTTTGGCTGGACTTCGGTTCGGCTCGCCAAACAAGTTAGTTGCAGCAAATCCATTGCAAAGTGTGACCGAAGGTGGAAAGGCAAAGTCCGTCATCCTTTTCTTCCTTTGCGGTGGAGCATCGCATGTCGATACATGGGACATGAAACCAGACGCACCCGCTGAGTACCGAGGTCCATTCCAACCGATTGCGACTTCTGCGGGAGGAGTTCGGCTTTGCGAACATCTGCCAATGCTCGCCAAACAGGCGCATCACCTTGCGGTTGTGAATTCGGTTTGTGGGACCGTAAACACCAACGACCATCACGCGGGTTACTACTACAATTTAACGGGGCATGTGCCGGACGCGACCTTCCTGTCCCTGGCAAATGATCGTCGTCCGTACGCCGAGGATTGGCCTTACATGGGGGCGGTGGTTGGTGCTCGTCGTTCTCCTCACGAACATCTTCCAAATGCGATCACGATTCCGCACAAACCGAGCAAAGCTCCGTACACGCGGCCCGGTCAGTTCGCCGCCAGGCTGGGAGTCGAGTTTGACCCCTTGTACGTTTCTGGCAACGCGGATGAGCCCTTGAAATTTCGAGCGCCATCGCTGGTTTTGGCCGGCGACGTCACAGCAGACCAATTGCAGTCGCGGCAACAGTTATTAACGAAGCTCGATCGCGCACGAACTGCCTTCGATCACAGCCAAAAGGAGAAAACTTGGAAGCACCATCAAGGCCGAACGTTCGATTTGCTAATGTCGACCAAGGCGACTCAAGCGTTCGATGTTGGCCGTGAATCGCTTGAAATGCGGGAGCGTTACGGCAAAGGAGTCAATGCAATGAGCTTGTTGCTTGCTCGTCGACTAGCCGAAGCCGAAGTGCCGTTCATTACTGTCTTTTGGAAAGAGGACGAGTCGATTGCAAAGAAATGTGCCAGCGAGGGAGCTTGGGATACGCATGGAAGCAACTTTGAATGCTTGAAAGAAAACCTATTGCCCCAATTCGACCGAGCCTTTTCAGCGCTAGTAGAAGATCTGCACGCTAGAAATTTGCTTGATCAAACCTTGCTTTTGGTCACCAGTGAGATGGGGCGAAAACCCAAAATTGGCGACCCAAGATCAGGTGGGGTTGGCGGCTCAGGGCGTGACCATTGGACGCATTGCCAAAGTGTATTATTGGCCGGCGGTGGTATACAGGGTGGCCAAACCTATGGTGCGAGCGATCGGTACGGGGAATATCCTGCATTACAACCGCTCACGCCAGCGGACATCGCCAAAACCGTTTACCATGCGATGGGAATCAACGACTTGCAGGCAACGGACTCGCAGGGTCGCAAATACAATTTGCTTGAAGACGGTAAACCTATCCTGCAACTTTTCTAAATGAGTCCCAAGTTGCATTGCGGTCATCCATCGATTACAACCCATTTCGGCGAATTACGCGGAACCCCGTGCTAAGTGTTTACCCTCTGATGTGCTTTAACAACCGGAAAAAATTCATGAAAATCCTCTCCATGTGCGTCACGATCATCTGCTCACTGAGTATCTGCTTGCCGGTGCTAGCGCAAGAAAAAACAAAACCCGTTCGGATGGGCTGTGGGTTGATGACCTTTGACACCGTTCCAGGTTGGGGGCTCCGACCAGATGGAAAATCTGCCATTGGTCCGACGCACGGATCCGTGGTGATCGATCAAGCGGGAAACATCTATACAAGCGCCAAAGAAGGTGTTTTTGTGTTTTCGCCGGATGGCAAGGTAATCCATAGCTATCTAGGAAAAGAGTACTCCGACATTCACGACATGGAAAGTCGTCAAGAAGGCGAAAACGAATTTATTTACGGTGCACGCAATAACAATTCAGAGGGAATCAAGTTCAATATTCGCAGTGGGGAGATCGTCCTAAAGCTTGGTTTTCCAAAAGAATCCGGACTGGAACCGACGACGAAGTTCAATCCAACCGCCATCACCGTCGCACCCAACGGTGATATCTTTTTATCGAACGGCTACGCGAGCAATCATATTTTTAAGTTCGATAAGAATGGCAAGTACTTGCTCCATTTCGGAACCAAAGGCAACGGCCTCAAGGAGTTCAACACTGCTCACGGCATGACGCTCGATACGCGCTACGAGCCCCCACGTCTTTTGATCTGTGACCGAAATCACCAACCCAAAGGCCGCTTGCTCCACTATGACCTCAATGGCGAGTTTATCGACGAAGTCATAACAGGGCTCGGTATGCCAACCGCTGCATCGGTTCAAGGAGACTATGTCGCGGTTCCGGACTTGCAGGGACGACTCGTTATTCTCGACAAGAGCAACACAATCATGGCGGTTCTCGGCCACAATCCAGATCCAAAGAAAGGTGGGAGTTACAATATCCCTCAAGAACAATGGGTCGAAGGCGTTTTCAGCGGCACGCACGGTTCCAATTGGGACAAGGATGGAAACCTGTACGTCCAGGATTGGAACGTCTCAGGCCGAATCATGAAGCTCGTTCGTGTCAAGTGAGACGGTGAAGTCGGTGTTAAGTGAGACGGTGAAGACCTACTCCAAGTCGCCTGTGATTTCAGCACCTGCACGTGTTGCCAAGCCTTGATAAATCTCCAAGCGAACACTATTGGAAATCATCCTGGTCGAACAATCGCCGAAGACAAAATGGACGCCGCCGGTATGCCGACTTGAGAAGTCGTCAAAGTGGCCTGCCGGACTGTTCGGAACGTGATCTGTCGTTCCGAGAAATCGTGCTCCAGGTGATTGTACGTCGGGGATATATCCATGCCAAACCGAGCCGCCTAATCGGCTGCTCCGTTCGCCGAATACGACCGTATTGCTAACGCCATCGACAAGATCTCGGATTCTAGTTCTCGAGTTACCATAAAAACTCCCGTCGCCTGCATAGGGAAACTCATCGATTTCCAGCGTGCCGAATACAGCTACATAATTTGATTTGGCAATTGGAAAGAGCTTTGGACCTTGGTCAACGTTGGTGCCTTCCTCTGCATCCGCTTCCGCTCCGATTTCAAAGATCGATTCGCCTGGATCCGATGGACATTGGAACGAAGGAATGACCGTCTTCAAGTGAATAGCGTTGACCGACGCTTGGATAGGGAAGTTCGTGTCGATTTGGTTGAAAACGGTGGCTTGTTCCATGTAAGGAAAGAGGGCCGTTCCAAATGCCCAACCAGGCGAAGTTGATTGACGCCAATCCACCCA
The DNA here is from genome assembly GCA_945870455.1 of Pirellula staleyi DSM 6068. GTDB lineage: Bacteria > Planctomycetota > Planctomycetia > Pirellulales > Pirellulaceae > JBKCUI01. The sequence goes on from CAMBSL010000024.1 coordinate 32,405, forward strand.
ACCGCTCGGGAATCGTTTGAGGGCGGACTCGTAATTGGAGAGTGCAAGCCCCAATTGCCGCATATTATTCGTGCATTGCGTCCGCCTCGCGGCTTCTCGGGCCGCTTGGACTGCGGGCAATAACAGGCCTACCAAAATTCCAATGATTGCGATAACGACCAACAATTCCACTAGGGTGAAACCGGTCTTGCTACTGTTTCCGCGTCGAACTCGATAAAAATTCATAGTATTCAGCGATAGGGTAACGGTGCAAACACAACTAAAACATATCCATTGCATTTCGAAACAAAACCCATGTCGAAACGCATGGTTTTTGCAACCGAATTGCTTATGCGATAATTAGTATTTGCAAACACTAATCTGTCAACCGTTTTGTCAAAAAAATTTCGACAATTGCAGGAACACGCCTTAAAAAACCCGAGCAACCCGATCGAGAGCGTTCTGCCAAGAACGGCTTTGTGATCGCCATCGGGAGTTGGAAAAAACGCAAGACGGCAAACTGTTAAGTTAGCCGTGGTCGGCAATCCTCTGCCAATCGATTGGCTGGTTGGGATTGAGCACTTGGAGCTCCGGCGGTGCAACGTGCGGGTACTTCTGTGCGGCCCCACAATTGTAGATGACAACTCGCTCATCCGACTTGAGCCAACCCGACTCACGCAACATAGACGCTGCGCAGATACAGGCTGCAGATTCGGGGCAAAACGAAACTCCTTCGGCAGCGATAGCTTGTTTCATCCATGGCAGGATGTTCTCTTCCGGAACGGCGATCGCAGTTCCGCAACTACTGCGAACAGCATCTAGAATCATGAAATCACCCACGGCGGCTGGAACGCGAATTCCGCTTGCAATGGTTGCGGCGTTTGGGAATGGTTCTGCAAAGCGTTGCCCTGCTTCAAACGCTCGAACAATGGGTGCGCATCCGGGCTTTGCACCGATACCATGCGAACGCGTCACCGAACGTTGAATAGCCGCTAAATCGTATTTTACCCAGATCGGCCTATCCTGGTGCAAAGTTAGTAACTGGCCAGGCTCAAATCGAGTTTGGTCAATGGCACTTTCGAGATGCGTTACAAAGTTTGACACGTCCTCAACCCTGGGAAAGTAAAAATTCGGTATTGGTTGTGCTTGCATCGAAGTCAAAAGACGCTGGCTTCAAAAAACTATTTGACCTTTGCTTTTTGTCCAGCTTTTCCCGGCCAAAAACTGAGCCAGTTGTTTGCAGTCGATCGATCGGTCGGCTTTTCGAGTTCTTGCTTTGGCGCGATTTGGACGCCAGCAAGCAGATCGGTAAGCTGCTGGACCGCCAGAGTAACGGCTGCCTTCGGGGCTTGTTCTGTGAGAGGCTGGCCGTTGTTTCTCATTTCCACCATGGTCCTGTAGTCATTCGGAATTTGGAAGAAGACCTCCCTACCAATGGTTTCACGGGCTTTTTTGAGGCTGATTTGGCCGCTCTCCAAACCGACTCGATTGACAACGACCTTCACTTTTTCGCGCACGGATTCCAAATGTTGTAAACTCATCAGAAGTCGAACCATATTTCGCAGGCAAGGAAGGTCCAATTGAACCATCAAGATAATCTCGTTGGAAAGTTCCAAAGCCAACAAGTCAACCTGTGTGTAGGATTTCGAAATATCCAAAACCACATGCGAGAACGACGCTCGTAATAGTCCTATCACTTTTCGCAAGCCGTCTGGGGTTATCAATTCGAGATCTTGAAGTTGGACCGGTCTAGGTAGCAAGTAGAGTCCTGAAGAGTGCTTCGTTAGCGATTTTCTGAGCAATTGGAAGTCGAGTCGAGATGCGTTTTCCGTCACGTCAACGAGACTATAATCCGGAATCAAATCCAAAAACACGTCCGCATCTCCCAATGCAAGGTCTAGGTCGACCAACGCTACGGAGTTTTCTGCGTTCCTAGCCAGGTTGCATCCAATGTTTACCGCGATTGAGGTGCAGCCGACACCACCGGTTGCCCCGGCGATTGCGATGATTCGGCAACCTCGGGACTTGCCATCGGCCCCTCCGTACTTTAATTGAAGCACCCGCTCCAACGCGGAATGAAGTTCTTCGACATCCAAAGGTAAAGGTAAAAACTCTTTAACGCCAGCTCGAATTGTCTTGAGGATAAGTTGACCATCTGAGCTCTTGGAAACAGCGAGCAATGCGCAATCGGGCGAGCTTGATCGCAATTTGTCCATCAACACGATTGCGCGATCGGGCCCGCCGTCCAAAGAGATGAGCGCTGCATCCGGTTTCGATTGCAGGACGACGTCTGCAAAGAACTCGTACCGTGAGCATTCCGCGTCAAGCCAAACAATATCCATGCCAAGCAGCATGGTTTTGAGGGTCTCGCGCGATTGATCGTTTGGGTCGACTATTGCAAGCCTAAGTACATTACTCATATGAAATCGATTTAAACTAAACGGAACTACGATCTTGCCTTTTCAATTGCTACGACAACTTAGCGACGAACTGGCATCTGACTCGATGTTGCCGTGCTATAGGGGATTGCCGGACTATTAGGGGTTGCCGGACTATTAGGGGCCGCAGGTGTTGGGTTTGCCGCATTTGCAGAGAGGGCTGGGTTAGGAGTTGTTGGACTCATTCCCCTCAACATCATGTTGTTCTCTTGAGCCCCAGCCGGCGGATAGGCATTGCTGTGGAGCGTGGTTCCAGCTTGGGCTGGTGCGACACATTCGCCTTGACCGACTTGGGCTCCGCACGCGTTGGGAACCTCGATGTAGCCCTTGAAATACAGCTCCTTGTCGAGCGGACTGTTGCTATTCAGGCCGGGGCCTCCAGAGGGAACTTCATAGCAATCCATCGGGCTTGCGAAATTCGGTGTCACTAGGATCAAGAGTTCGATCTCGTTTTGCACTTCGCGGTTGGCACGGAACAACGCTCCCAGATAAGGAATATCGGCCAGTCCTGGCAGGCCAACCGACTGCGCTTCCGTTCGCATTTGGAGCAAGCCAGCCAAGGCAAGCGTCTGTCCGGCTTTCAATTCCACGGCCGTTTCCACCCACCGGCTTTTGAGACCGGGAACGCTTACGCCATTACTTGTGACTGTGCGAGCGGGATCGATTTCGCTCACCGTTGATCGTACTTCTAAATAGATACGGCCTTCACCACGGACCTTGGCTACGAAATCGATTCGTGTCCCGTACTCTTTAAACTCGATTCCGACTAAGCCCAGCCCGGCAGGAACGGTAATCGGGAACTCTCCACCCGAATTGAAACTAGCGGGTCGTCCATCGATTGCAACGACGGTTGGATCAGCCATCACTTTCGCCAAATTATTTTCACGAAGCAACCTCATGAGGCCGAAGAACTGGTTGCCGCTATCGACAATACCGAACCTCAATGTCTCCCTTCCAGTTCCTACCACTGTGGATAATGGGATAAACGGATTCGATGGTGCCGGGGCGATAGATCCACCGACTGTCTGTGTTATGAAATCGTTGCCGAAGTTAAGACTCCAGTCGATTCCGAACTCTCGCAGTTTGGTTCGTGAAACTTCCATCACCTGCGTTTGCAACATGATCGTATGTACGCCGACGACTTCGATTCGATTGATAACTGTGGGATAGTATTGCTCGGCGATGGTGACCGCCTGCTCAACATGAGCGTCGACCGTCACTTGGCCCGAAATAATAACGGCTTGTTGGATCGGACGCACTTGAAGTGTGGCGGTCGGAAATTCCTGAGACAAAATGGCTTGTAATTCACGAGCGTCGCCGGTGACCACCACCTGTACATTGTAGACAGTTCCGTCTTCGCCTTTGACATCCAGCTGAGCGACCCCTGTTGAGATCGCCGAAACCAGTATTTCATTTCTGCCGGTTGGCTTAACTTGAATGCTTGCGTCGTTTTGGACCGTAGCGACTGGGATAGGCTGGGGAAAGATCAAGTATTGCGAGGTCGAAACGATCATTTGCAAAGACTGCTGGGATTTGGATATCGCCAATCGTCCGCTGGGAATAGTCGTTTCCTCTTGCGCAAAACAGAGTCGACCCGGTGGGTTGAGTGGCCCAAACAAAATAAGGCTTATCACGCAAGCACCGAACAAACTTCGTGTCAAAGCGTATTTTTTTGGCCCCATCTCCATTCACTTCCCTGTGAACATGATTCGAACTTACTGCAACCAGTTGAGCAGTATGATGAGGTCCGTTTGTGGGTTTTGTCATCCGTGACTTGGCCTGCAAACGGGTCGTGGTTTCCAACTCAGGGGAAACCAGCGACTACTCACTTATATTCTTCGACATAATGGGTTGCGCGAAATCACTTCTCGCTGGGGTAGGTTGCCTTAAAGCCCCCAGTTTGCCAAGCTCCGCTCGTTGGATCCCAAATCAAGTTCGGTTGCACTGAGTTGGTTGGATCTACCGGTGGAATGGATGGGGGCGGTTGAACGGATGTCGGATTTGAGACAGCGGCGGACGACTTCTTGGTCGTTGGCAGCGATGGATCGCTTTGGCTTTGGGTACCACCGAGAGGCGGCGTTTCGGATTCGATGGTGTTCTTGGGTTGCTGTTCCACCATTTGTCCGTCCACCATTCGGTACTTTGACGTTTTGTTTGCCGTTACGACTAGCATGTCATGATCTTTTTGGCGTTCAAGCAATGGGACCTTGATTGGATCTGCGATGGGCCGCTCCACAATCGGTTGAGCCTCGGATTCTTTGAGCCAAGACATGAAACTCTTGCCATCATCGAGCGTATTTCCATTCGCAACTTGCTCGCGTGGCCGAAGGGCCAATCTCAGCTTTCCATTTGCCAGGTTCGATGCCGTGTCGAGCACAACATATTGCGTGTCTTTCACAAGCAATTGCATCGTGTTGGTTTTTTTTGGGGTCGTCGCCACGATATCGACAACCGCCACTCCGTCGATCATGACCACTTCTAGATTTTCCATTACTTTGACGCTTCTGGCAGCATTGACGCGGGCTCCCTTATCGAAGTAACCGAAGACGTCCACGTGATCGCCTGGGCCGATGTAACCGACTCCTCCGGAATCATCGCGAACTTGGATGTCAAAAATCCGGTAACCCGCAGGCACACTAAATTCCTTGCCTTTGTTTGACAGTTTGGCATCGATGATCGGTTCACCCGCGTACAGCCTTTGGTTGGTGAACTTGTTTTCGACCATTTTTGGGTCCGATAGAGCACCCACCGGGACGCGATCGACTGGCCATGGTTCAAGCCTGAATGCGTCTGCGGATAACTTTGACGCTGCCGAAAGGTCCTTGGCAACGACCAAGATCCCAACCGTGTGAACTTCACCGCTCTTTTGAGCAAGAACGACTTGGCTGATCGCAACCGCTGCGACGACGCCGCAGCCCAATGCGACAACAAGTAACAAAGCAGATTTCGCACGCATAACTGGACGCCTCACAATGGTTGAAAGCACTGACAACCGACTTGGTGCTGGCAATAACTAAGGCGTCCATGCCTCAAATAGTTCCCCCGCGCATCCCAAATATTGTCGCAGAAACACATCCGTGTGTTGCTTTCGCCTGCTTTACGGGTAGAAATGAATTGAAATCAATTTCGCCAAAAAAACTACTTCTCCGTTAAACTCCGCACAAACGATTCGTTCACTTCAATGTGGATGGGGCACTACCATGTGGCACTTCCATTCCGAGAAGCGAGTAAACCTTTCACAATTCTTTCATTGACTAGAATTTTTTATCCATGAGATCGATGGTTCGAGCCGCAAGTTTTGTTAGTCAACGCCTTGCAATTCTCTCAAATTGGATAACGGTACTTCTCGTTATCACCTGCTTGGAGCGGCAGTTCACTCGCATCGGTCGTGCAGATGAAAGACCGAAAGCGGAGACGCCGAAGTTGATCGAGGCGTCCGCAGAAGCCGCAACTGCCATAGGTTCGTTCAAAAAACCCGCTGGCTGGACATGCAACTTGTTTGCAGCCGAGCCGATGGTTGGCAACCCAGTTGCCTTCACCATCGACAATTCCGGCAGGGTCATCGTTTGTGAGTCGTACAGGCAAAATAAAGGAGTCACCGACAATCGGGGCCATGATGACAAATGGCTTGATGCGGATCTTGCAGCCGTCACGGTGAATGACCGGATTCGGTACCACCGCGAACTGCTTGGCGACCAAGCAAGCGAATATGAAACGCAGGATGATCTTATCCGCATCCTGATCGACTCGGATAGCGACTTTCAGGCCGACAAATCCTCCGTCTTCGCTTCTGGCTTTAATGCAATCGAAGAAGGAACTGGAGCGGGGATACTTGTACGTGGCGACACGTTTTACTACACGAATATCCCTAAGCTTTGGGCTCTAGTCGATAAAGACGATGATGGCATTGCAGATAAGCGGGTCGTTCTTTCGGATGGCTATGGAGTGCGAGTTGCATTCCGTGGTCACGATATGCACGGCTTGATCATGGGCCCAGACGGTCGACTCTATTTTTCGATCGGTGACCGGGGATATCACGTTGAGACTCCGAATGGCCTCATTGCGAATCCAGAGAGCGGTGCGGTCTTCCGGTGCGAGATAGATGGCTCAAAGCTTGAGGTCGTTGCATCGGGCCTTCGCAATCCACAAGAACTTGCTTTCGACGACTTCGGTAACTTGTTTACCGGCGACAACAACTCGGACTCAGGCGATAAGGCTCGCTGGGTTTACATCGTTCGAGGTAGCGACTCCGGATGGCGCATGATGTACCAGTACATATCGGATCGCGGACCGTTCCATCGGGAAAAAATATGGTTGCCCTTCAACGAAGACACTCCTGCTTACATAGTTCCACCGATTGAGAACGTTGGCGATGGCCCTTCTGGGTTGGTTTGCTATCCAGGAACAGGCATCTCGACCAAGGAGGGGAATCCAAATCAATTTGCAAACGCGTTCTTTCTATGTGACTTTCGCGGCCAAGCTTCCAACAGCGGCGTGCGGATGATCAAAGTCAATCCCAAGGGAGCGTTTTTTGAACTCGCTAGCAATGAACAGTTTATCTGGAGTGTTCTTGCAACGGATGTCGCCTTCGCCCCGGACGGAGGCATGTATCTGAGCGATTGGGTCAACGGTTGGAATGGCGAAAACAAAGGACGTATCTACCGCTTCGCCGATGAACAAGCCCAAGCATCAGAATTGGTCAAGAGTACCCAGTTGCTTTTGAACGACGGAGTGAAGAACCGGTCGCCAGGAAAGCTTGGCGAATTGTTGACTCATCCGGATCGACGAGTGCGACTCGAATCCCAGTGGGAACTTGCGTCACGTGGCGAGCTCAACGTCCTGATCAACGCTGCCAAGCAAGCGTCCGCACCCGTGCTCAAGAGGTTGCATGGTGTTTGGGGCCTTGGACAGATGCTGCGCGCCACTCCCACCGATCAAGTCATCGCGAAAGCGTTGTTGACCTGTTTGTCAGATGCAGAACCAATGGTTGTGGCTCGAGCCATCGAAGCGTTGGCAGATGCAAGTTTCCTGCAAGCCGCCCCCGAAATTGCAAAGAGGCTTGCGCATGAATCAGCGATTGTGAGATCAGCAAGTTGCTTGGCCCTCGGCCTGTTGGAGTACGATCAAGCGTTACCTGGTGTTATCAAAGTTTTAAGCGACAACGACAATCGCGACCCGATTCTACGGCATGCTGGAATCATGGCATTGGCTGGCATTAAAGACAATTCAAAGCTCACTTTGTTGAAGAACAATTCGAGCGACGCAGTTCGGTTGGCGGCGGTCGTTGCTTTGCGAAAACAAGCCAATCCCATCATAGGGGATTATCTGACAGACACGTCCCCCAGCGTGCTCAAAGAGGCCGTGCGTGCGATTCATGATGTGCCTCAATTGCATAGCCAATTGCCAGCCCTGGCGAAGCTAAATGTTGCACCTGAGTCCGAGGACGTGATCGTTAGTCGAATGTTAAATGCGAATTTCCGATTGGGGCGTGAACAAGATGCGTTGAGGCTCGCCAATTTTGCAGCGAGATCCGCGTGCAAAGACTCGATGCGAATGGAAGCGTTGGAAATGCTCTCTACATGGGCGAAGCCAGGAAATCGCGATCGAGTCATGAATCGCCACCAACCCCTAGAGGCTCGAAAGATCGACATCGTAACAAGTATCCTGCGAGAACGCATCGAAGAGCTATCGGCAACTCCCGTAGCGGTCCGCGATAAGTTCTTGGAGATCGGCTCAGCCCTTGGATTGACTGAGT
>CAMBSL010000025.1 GCA_945870455.1 Pirellula staleyi DSM 6068
ATGCCTATCGCAAAGCAAGCCGTAAGGCAATGGCCGTGCCAGCAAGCGTTAAGATAATTGTCATGGCGAATCGTGCTCGTCGTCGGCGATTACTGCGGTAGGTACTCCAACCGTCGGTGTCAAGAAAGTATCGGCTGTTCGCGTTCAATCTCATTGCTTCACCACGAATCAAGCTCTGTAGTCGTTTCTGCACAATAGAACGGCCGGGAGACCTCAATAAAACGGTTGGAAGACAGCGCAATGGCGGAGTCTGGTGTATAAGCATTGGCGTCAGAAAGTTGCCGATAGATGCCGTTCTCCGCCCTTCTCATCATTGCCACAATGAGCACTGGAAGCATCGCTGAAATCATCGCTGCTACGCTCTCATGCCTCCCTCCACTAAGACTTGCTCGTCTAACTTGTAATTCTCCAGAGCAGTTCCGGTAACCATATTCTAAATGCACCCCATCTGGCCTTCAGCTTGGGTGGAATCACGAATTGGTTCGTGGAAGGTGTATGGAAATGCGCATGGGATCTACCACCTCGGCCAATTTGCGAGTGGGGAGTTACGCTAGGGCGAGTCAATCGCTCTGGATGGGAGGTTGCGCCGCAACATCAATTAGTTTGCAGAAAATAAGCGAGTCGGTGAACGTGCCGTTGTAATGCCAATTCTCTCGAAAGTGTGCTTCTTGAACAAAGCCACACTTGATGAGAACCGCTTGGCTAGCCAGATTCGCGACCGAAGTGTTCGCTTCGAGGCTATGTAATCTCAAGGTGTGGAATGCGTATGTGAGCACTGCTTCGAGGGCCTCAGACATGATGCCTTGTCGCCATGATTCCGGCCTCAGCATAAAACCGATTTCCGCTCGATGATGCCTCTTGTCGATTTGCCACAAACAAACGACACCAATCAACTCGTTGGAATCGCTAAGGCATATTCCCCATTGGACACCCGCTCCTGTTTCCAAGTCTCGATGCATTTTCAAGATCATGCCTTCGACGGCGGATGAGTCTTTGTCATCATCTCGACCGAGGTACCGAGTTACCGCCGGGTTGTTCCGCAATGCAAACAACTTCTCTGTATCCGAAACGACGATTTCTCGAAGCAACAAACGTTGCGTTTTGATAGTCGGAAAGCGTTCGATGCGAACTGGAAGCATTAGCGAGCCGTTACCGTACTTTCTGCATGAACCTTACGAAGTCCTTGTCGAACTTGCTCAAGTCATCCCCAAAGGAGTGCTGGAAAAGCTCGATTCGTTCCTTTGGGCTAGACGTTTTGCCGGGTGGAATCTCGCGGATGCTTTTGACATAATTTGCAAACTGCTTGGGCTTGCTTTTGAGCAAGTAAAACGTGAGTCCCCAAGCTTCCGCATACGCTGAAGTCATCGTTTCGCCGGACCGTAGTTTCCCATCGTCCATCAGCAACGTTTCCAGGGAGTCGGACCGTCGCTGAGGCATGTAGCGCGCGAGGTTTTGGTAGTTGTACAGGTTTATTTTACCCGTTCCTCCCCATCCATTAGGGCTGTTTGGATCGGGCGATTCAAAGAAGGTTGCAAGACCTTCGCTGAACCAAAGCGGACTATCGCCGAGCCTCACTTGCAGACCGCTGTTGAACGATATCTGATGGCAGGCTTCGTGCACGATGGTTGCGACGGTGCGTTCTGCTTGTGGACGAGACAGTATTTGATTGATCAATTCCTGATTGACTTGAGCACCGGGAGGCAACATCCCTTCGATGCCGGTCAGATCATACGAAGCCAATCGATTGGTTGACTGATGGTAATAACCGATGGTGTTCTCTGCCCCTCCGAACTCCTGGCTCGCGTAGTCAACATAACCTTGCTTGGTTTCAAAAAGGAGAGCAACGAGAGGGAATCGAGGGGGTAAAAGCTCAACGCCATTCTTCTTCCAAAATGCGTAGAAACCTTTGTGGAGGCGTTCGTATAGACTTAGGTTCCAACGAGCGTAGACGTCCGATGTGTTGTAGCAAATGACAATGTCATCCTTCTGCATTGTTTTGAAGCCAGCTGGCAAGAGTTTCAAGACTTTCGCGGCGAGTTCTTTGGCAGAGGTTGGAACAAGCGTGCCGGGCAACTCCTCGATTCTTTTTAGTTCCGAAGGTGCGATCGCGGTGAGTTGACCGTCTGCATCGAGGATTAGGTGGCCCTGAATTTCATGGCACGCGACCAACTCACCCACGACTACTCGAAGTTCCTTGCTCTCTTCGAAGGTCATTCTCAGCAGAGATTGAAGAGGTGGATTGACTGGATTCGTTGTTTCGGAGACCGAAGGGGGGAGAGGTTCGGTTTGCCCGCAAATTTTTTCGCAGCATGCGATTCCAGCGAAGCAACAAATCAAACTCAGAATGCAAACTTGGAGGACCGAGGACAGTGGGTTGGTTGATTGCATACCGTTTTTGCGACCGTCCAGGTTATTTTTCGAGCCCCGATTCGGGCGGTTTTCGTCGGAAAACCGCGACTACGTCTTCGACGGGAACGACGTAGAGCTGATTGTCGGGCTCGAAATCAACCGGAATTGCATTTTTGGGATGAAACAATATTTTGTCGTATTGTCGTAATGGAACGTTCTCGTCGTGTTCAACCTGACGGCTGATCGTGACGATTCGGCCGGTAATCGTTGGGATTTCGGCGGCATCAGGCAGCGCGATGCCGCCTTTCGTCTCACGCTTTGGCTCATCTTTCAAGACCAAAACGCGGGCGCCCACAGGTTCAATATAGTCAAACTGAGATGTTTTTTTTGCCATCAGCAAAGCATAGGCCGCATCGTCAAAACGGCAAGTACATTTGCACTTGCATCCGGTGCCAAATTCGTCATACTGCTGGGCTTCCCCAAGAATCAACTGGGCTGATCTACGGCCCGTTATCATCGAATATTTAGAGCAGCGGAACGCAGCAGTAATGATTGAAACGATTGAAGTGGCCAAACGAGATGTGCTCGGCTCCCGAGCCATGATTAAGATTCGCGAAAAGGGACGCATCCCGGCAATTCTATACGGCCACGGCCAGGAAAATGTTTGCTTGACCGTTTCCCTCGATACCGTAAACAACCTGATCAAGCACGGTACAAAACTCGTTTCTTTGAGCGGAGATGTAGTCGATACGGCTTTGCTGAGAGCTGTTCAATGGAGCAGTATGGGCGATCATATTATTCACGTTGATTTCGCTCGTGTTTCCCAGACGGAAGACGTCGAAGTAACGATTCCAGTTCATTTGCACGGGGAAGCTCCAGGTGCTTTGTCGGCTGCCGGTCAACTTCGCTTTCTGACCCACGAAATCGTCATCAAGTGCCCCGCATCGCTGATTCCAGAATATTTGGTTTGCGAAATTGGGGGTTTGCAGCTTGGTCAGTCGATTCATGTGAGTGAGCTGACGTTGCCAACGGGCGCCAAGTCGGTTACCCCAGGAGCGATTGTCATTGTGCAGGTTGCGGTTGCGGCAGGTGATGCTGCGGCAGAAGCCCTAGCTTCACAGATTGAACCAGAACTGATTCGCAAGGAAAAGCCGGCTGAAGCTGGAGCGTAATGAGTAGTGGCTTGGGTTTTGTTGCTCGCGCAACAACCGATGCCGGAATGGCTTTGATTGTCGGACTTGGGAATCCAGGGGCCAAATACGATCGAACGCGACACAACATTGGATTTGATTGCCTTAATCGTTTGCATGCAAGCATGGGTTCACCGAGTTTGCAAGCAAAGTTCGAGGGCCAGTTTGCAAAAGGTCGAATCGGGCAGCGAGATGTCTGCTTGGTTTGGCCGCTTACCTTTATGAATTGCAGTGGACGTTGCGTTTCGCAGTTCGCTCGATTCTACAAAGTGGAATTAGAGAATATTTTGGTGATTTGCGATGACTTGAGTTTGCCACTTGGTAAACTCAGGATTCGCAAGTCAGGATCGAGCGGTGGCCAAAAAGGCCTCAATGACATTATTCAATCGCTAGGCACTCAAGATGTGACCCGTGTGAGGATCGGAATCGATCCAACTCCGGCGCACTGGGATACAGCGGATTATGTCCTGAGCAAATTTTCGGCTTCTGAGCGTGCGATCGTAGACGAAGGGCTTTTTCGAGCCAACGAAGCGATTGCGATTTGGTTGAAAGAGGGTGTGGATTCAGCGATGAACATTTTCAATCGCGAGTCGAAGCCACCCAAAGCGTAATGATTTTTACAAGTAAGACCTAAGGTTCATTCAGCAGTATTTGGATCAGTTTCCAGGAGTTCATACGTTGGTTACCGGAATTTACGAGTGCTTGTTCCTCTTCGACAGCAACCATTACGCCCGCGATCCAGGTGGTGTTTCAGGCTCGGTGCAAACCCTGATCAGCGATGCGGGCGGAGAAATCTTGGTCAGCCGTTTGTGGGCTGAGCAAAGACTTGCTTACCAGATCAAGGGCCACCAAAAGGGGACCTACTGGCTAACTTACTTCAAGCTGGATACGTCCAAGCTCAAGGAATTGAATCGAGCTTGTCAGTTGAATGAAAGCTTATTGCGATTCATGTTCACCCGCGTGGACGCAAGATTGATCGATGCATTGGTGGCTCACGCTCAAGAAAAAGTGGTTGTGCCAATCGATGTACTTGAAAAGGTGGCGGTAGGCGTCGGAGGTGGTATCGACGATGATGAAGAAATAGAGGCTGACGACGAATAGGACGTTCGGTGTGGCCAAACGCTCAATCGTTTTTTTAGGAATCGAGGCACATCATGGCTAGCTACAATCGTGTTATTTTGCTCGGAAATTTGGTGCGTGACATTGAGTTGCGGTACACCAATAGTCGCATGGCCGTTTGCCAAAATGCAATTGCGGTCAACGACCGACGCAAGAACGCAAGCGGCGAATGGATTGATGAGACATCCTTTGTGGATGTCACGTTTTTCGGCCGAACGGCCGAGATCGTTAGCGAATTCCTCAGCAAAGGTTCGCCAATCTTTGTAGAGGGTCGACTCAAGCAGGACACTTGGGAAAAAGACGGCCAAAAGAGAAGTAAACTGTACGTCATCGTCGACCGAATGCAATTGCTCGGCGGACGAACTGACGGCAAAGGTGGAGAAGCTCGCCCGCGAGCAACTGCATCTGCGGGAAATACCCGTTTTGTGGATTCAGCAAACGAAGGGCCTGGGGCCATGCACGCCGGAAACAATTCCGACATGCACGTTTCCGAGGTCGGGGATGATGTCTATGTCAACGAAGATATGCCTTTCTAAGGCATGCCGTTCGCATTGACGCAACGCACAAGCATTTGCTAAGCAACTCAAGAATTGATGACTTTTTTCGGATCCGAGTTTTAAAAAATGGCAGTTACTAAAAAGAAACGCGTTCCACAGTTCCCACGCCTCCCAAAGGGCCCCAACGGTGGCATCCAATTGATGCTGATCCAAAGTGTGGAACATCTAGGCAAATCAGGCGACGTCATAGAAGTAAAGCCTGGCTACGCAAATAATTTCCTGCTGCCAGAAGGCCTAGCCATCGTCGCGACCGATCACCATAAGCGAATGGTTGATAAGCACCGCGTCAAACTCCAAGATCTGGAGAAACAACGCCTCGTTGGATTGCGTGCGCTCGCGGACCAAGTCTCCAAGCAATCGATCAATGTCGAAGCAAATGCGAACGACGAAGGTCACTTGTACGGCAGTGTCGGCGCTACCGAAATTGTCGCAGCCCTCAAGGCAAACGGTTTCCATATCACTGCGGACCAGGTCAAGCTGGAAGGTGTGCTCAAAGAACTTGGACTCTACACAGTCAAGATTCAAATGCACACGGATATTGCAACCGAACTCAAAGTTTGGGTTGTCCCCACAGCAGCCCACTAACCGGAATGCTGCCACGCGAAGAGTTCGTCGAACAAGCATACCTTTTTCGAATTCTTTCGGAACGCCTAGGCCTGGACATCACGCTCCAAGACCTTTTGGAGCAATGTCGGTTCGAAGCCTTGGCCACAACGAAGCTTCCGATGGCAATAGGCTTTCTGTCGACAGAGCTGAAGCACTCAGGCATTATGGCACCTGGGATGAAGCGTCTGCAGCACTACTTCACTCCCTTCCAGACTTTCGTCGTCGACCAATCCGAGCAAGATTCGGGACAATTCGATTTTAAGACAGCTCTCAACATCCTCCGCCTGGAAGCGGAGTTTCGGGCAGGCTCCGACAACCGACAAGGTTTGTTTTTCTATCAGTTTGAAGTCCTGTGCCGCAATCGACTGAACTATGATCGCGGTCTGAAGGCCATGAGCGACGACCCGCTCTACTCTCCTGAGTGGCGAGATTGGATTCTCATCGTCCGCAAGCAATTGGGAATCATCGACATTGCCGACTTGATCTATGGTCGCAGCGAAGAATTTGTCCACTATCGCAAACGCCATCTCGGTGAGGACGCTGAGGCTGAGTACCCTATCCTGTTCGGTGAACGCGAAGGAAAGATCGCTTTTGCGAATCGCGGCAAGGAGCCTTTATTCTTGTTCGCAGCCATGCAACGTCATCTCGGCTATCCTGCGGTTCCCAAACGCGAAGTTCGCGATAACTCGCTGGAGATGATTCCGCAAATGCATCGCCGCCTCGAACGCCTTGAAATGCGGCTCAAGTTTATGGAAGATGAACAACGACAGGGGATCGACATCACCAAGTTCTACACGGGACCGACCAAACCCCCAATCGACCTTGATTAGATGCTGCCCCGATTAGATGCTTTAGGTACGATCATGTCCAAACATTCCCCCACTCTAGCACGGCACCTGGATGTACTCTCGGTCGAACAGATTCGAAGAGTCGATGCAATCGCAGTGCGTGACTTTGGAATGTGTAGCCTCGTATTGATGGAAAACGCAGGACGAGGCTGTGCGGATTTCATCCACTCACGATGGAGGGAACTTGGCTCGATCCTGATCGTGTGTGGACCGGGTAACAACGGTGGCGACGGCCTCGTCATTGCGAGACATCTGCATGCCATGGGCCACGCAGTCCTCGTTTGGATGATTGCTGAACGCAAAAAACTATCTAACGATACAGAAATAAATCTGAAGATATTGGAGAAAACACGAATCCCCATTCGATGGTTTCAAGCGTCTGCAGACTCTCCGCTAGAGCACAAAGAAATTGAGTTGCAGACGGACGTGAACAAATGCACAGCCGTCGTCGATGCAATGCTTGGAACAGGTGCATCTGGTCCGCCGAGAACGGAGATGGCATTCGCGATTCGAATCCTGAACCAAGCTCCACTGGTGCGAATTGCAATCGATATCCCGACGGGAATGGATGCTGAGACAGGTGTTGCTTCGATCCCAACCTTCCGAGCAAACGAGACGTTAACGTTCGTCGCCAACAAGCCCGGTTTTTTGAACCCATCAGCGGTATGTTGCTTGGGTAGTGTTCACATCCTTGCGATTGGCGTTCCTCCAGAAGTTATCGATAGAGTACTATGAATCAATCACTCCCCTTCGTGCATGAACTTGCTCCAAAATTATTGACTCGCGAACTGAGTAGCCGCGAAGTCACGCAGTTCTTTCTAGATCGAATCGAAAAGTTACAGCCGTCGATCCGGGCGTTTATCTCGTGGGATAGCGAACTCGCGTTGTCTGAGGCGGACAAGATCGATCGCCGCAGGGCATCAGGCGAATCGCTTTCTCCACTGGCTGGCATCCCTATCGCGATCAAGGACATTCTTTGCACAACCGATTCACCAACAACTTGTGGATCGCGGATTTTAGAGCAATATCGTTCGCCCTATGACGCGCATCTGGTTTCCAAGTTGCGGGAAGCGGGACTTGTCATTCTTGGCAAAACCAATCTCGATGAATTCGCCATGGGTGGTTCAACCGAAACAGGGTTTCAAGGGCCAGCTTACAATCCGTGGGATCTTGCTCGGACTTGCGGAGGTAGCAGCGGTGGATCGGCGGCCAGCGTCGCAGCGGCCATGGCACCGATTGCCATTGGTACTGACACGGGCGGATCGATTCGGCAACCAGCGGCCTTCTGCGGAGTCTGCGGGCTCAAGCCGACCTATGGACGAGTCAGTCGATATGGACTCATCGCCTATGCGAGCAGCCTTGACCAAGCCGGACCGTTTGGGCATACGATTTCTGACCTAGCCATGGTTATGCAAGTGACGGCAGGTCATGATCCTCGGGACTCAACGAGTTTGAATGTTCCAGTCGATGACTACACCTCTGCGATTTCGAAACCATTGGAGGGTGCACGAATAGGCGTGATACGCGAACAGATCGATGGCGAAGGTCTCGACGCGGAAGTCCGACAAGCGATCTTAGCCGCAATCGATGAATACAGACGAATGGGTTGCAAGATCATCGACATCGCGTTGCCGCACACCAAGTACTCGATTGCAACGTATTACATCATTGCCCCTTGCGAAGCGAGCAGCAACTTGTCTCGCTACGACGGCGCACATTTTGGTTTCCGCGCAGCACTAAACAGTAAGCCTGTCGCGGCTGGTGCAAGTAAACAGAACTCGCCGTTGGTCGAGATGATGAGTCAGACGCGTTCCCAAGGCTTTGGCCCTGAAGTGCGTCGGCGAATCATGTTGGGTACGTATACGCTCAGCGAAGGATACTTTGACGCCTACTATCTAAAGGCTCTCAAGGTTCGTCGTTTGATTCGGCAAGACTATGACGCTGCTTTTGAGAAAGTGGATGTACTATTGGGTCCGACGACACCCACTCCACCATTCCGCTTAGGCGAAAAAGTGAACGATCCGGTCCAGATGTACCTTGAAGATTTGTTTACCGTTGGGGCAAATCTAGCGGGAATACCCGCTATCTCGTTGCCGATTGGGAAAACCAAAAGCGGCTTGCCTATCGGCATGCAGCTTCAAGGGCCCGCACTGTCGGAATCACGACTACTTCAAATCGCAAACGACTATCATCGAGCCATCGACTATCGACCGATGCTGCCCCCGATCGCTGCCGATTGATGAACTCACTCTAGTTGCATCGCTTGGAACAGGATCACGGAGCGCACCGTGAAGCAGGCTGCTTTTCCCTCCATGACCTCTAATCACATCCGCAACTGTTTTTCATACCAATAAGCCGTTGGGCGATAGCCCCGGTTTTCCAATTGCTCGACATTCGTCGAGAACCGGGGCTATCGCCCTTCGGCTATCAGTTTGTTTCACTCGAACACTCATGCCGGTGTGCTTAGCAAAGCAGCGAGACTGTTTAGGCGTGGGAATTGTGTCGTAAAATCCCAGTCGAAATGTATAATTGGTCGTGGCTCCTAATCAACAGACTTCTAAGCAACAGTCAAAGTCGCACCCAAAAAAGTTCTATCATGAACGCGCCGGAAATGCCAACTTTCGTGGAAATGCAAAATCGATTTGGTGCCATGCCAATCTCGCGGATTCGCCTAGTCCCACCTCCAGGTACAGCTACAGAAGCAGATGTGGTTGCGATTCATGATGCAGACAGGAGACTTTTCGAGCTTGTTGACGGAATATTGGTGGAGAAAACAATGGGGTCCAAAGAGTCAGAGATTGCTGTCTGTTTGAGTCGAATTCTGTTGAACTATGTTTTGCCGCGAAGACTTGGCAAAGTACTGGGTGCAGACGGCATGTTGCGATTGAATACTGGCTTGATTCGAATCCCGGATGTTTCTGTCATCTCAATCCAGCGATACCAAGCAGTTGCTGGAATTCAGGATCAACGAGTCTGGTCGGTTGTCCCAAACTTGGTCGTAGAAGTTCTTTCTGAGAGCAATTCACAGAAAGAAATGCAGGACAAACTGGCTGAGTACTTTCGTTTTGGCGTGGAAGAGGTCTGGTACGTTTCACCTTCACTCAAAACCATTTGCGTTTATTACTCGACCGAAGAATCGATCGTCATCGAATCGCCAGCCGTTTTCAACAAGAGCCGACTCTTTCTCGATTTGGTCTTCTCGCTGGACGATGTTTTTCTGGACGACGTTTGCATTGAGTCCCAACGGGACGGCTGATCAAAGTAGCAAGTACGCTCCGCGTGCCGTCCGCAACATGGCTTTTTTGCTCCGAAAATCCCCCGACATCTGCCCATTTGTGGATAGTAGTCGCTGAATGCACTAGAATCTCGCGAGTCTATTTTGGGCAGTACGGTTCATTTTTTTGGGGAGTGCTTCGCTATGCGTCTTGTTTCGTCTATTGCAATGGCAGCAATACTACTACTTGGTTTCAGTCACGCAAACTCTTTCAATGCTGAGAAAAAAACGATCAAGGAAGTCATGAAGGCTGGGATGGCAGGCAATACAAGCTTGCTCAAGAAAGTCCTCAGCGGGGACGCATCTGCTGAAGAGAAAATGAAATTGCTTGATCTCTTGATCGACTTAGTCGAAAATGATGCACCCAAAGGTGATGAAACAGAGTGGAAGATGATGGCAGGCATGTCAATGTTAACCGCTGCCAAAGTTGTTGCCGGCCGCGAGGGAGCGATCGACGAATTAAAGAAGGCTACTGACTGCAAGTCGTGCCACGAAAAGTTCAAGGGCAAGTGAGTGCTCATTTGGCTTACGACTTTGGGATGAAGAGTCGGTATTCACTGAACCGTGGCTCGAAGGAAGTATTCGATGCATTGCAGGCAATCAGCCCGACAGTGCATTCGTCGGCCCAGTCTAGGTTAAGTATAGGAACATAAGTCCATGGCTGTTTTTCATGCTTGAAGGCAAATGTAAAATCCTTGCCATGACGTTCGATTCTCAAATGGGTTGGCTCATCTTCTTGCAGCAAAATCATTCCGGTAATGCCGAGAGAAAAGCGCTGACCTTTCTTCCATCCCTCAAGATTGAGATAGGAGAATCGCTTTCCGTCACCGCGCACAAACTCTGCTCGTTCCATACGAATATAGTTTCGATCGTCTGACGCTAAGAACAGGCCTGCGCCATGGTAGGGCGTCCGATCCGAAACACCGGGTTTCAACGGCTGGAATTCGCCACTGACCAAGACATCCACGATAAAGTCACCGTCCATCTTCTGCGTAACCCTAGGGGCATTGAGTCGGTTTTGGTCAACGCAGAAATCATGGTTTGGCCCCGCCACAAAAATCGTGAGATTCTCCCCATCGACAAAGGACGTGCAGTCCTTATCCGGGTCTACCCATTGCCCCCAACGCCCCAATGAGTCATCGCCATTAACGCGACCCAACAGAAGGAAGGATCCAACGACAAGCGTGTAGAACAAAGTCGAGATTTGCATTCCAGCTCTCTGCAATTCAAAAAAGGTCAATGGTAAATGTTATGTTGAATTAACGTCGTACAGGAGACTACTCGTTCCCGGGCTCTGCCTGGGAATGCATTGGTGTGGAGGCTCTGCCTCCCGAGTTCACAAACTAAGGATGCATTTCGGCGAGGCGGAGCCTCGCTTGCATTGAGTTACCAGGCAGAGCCTGGTAACTAGATTGCACAGTGAAAGGTAAAGATGAGGATATAAACCGGTGGCATTCTGATCATGCAATGACATCGTGCACAATTTTTCCATGCACATCGGTCAGTCGAAAATCCCTACCTTGAAATCGATACGTCAAGCGTTCGTGGTCGATCCCCAGCAAGTGCATTACCGTCGCTTGAAAGTCATGTACGTGACACGGATTTTCTGCCACATTAAAGGCCAGCTCGTCTGTTTGCCCATAAGAAAACCCGCTCTTGGTTCCGCCCCCTGCCATCCAAAGGGTGAACGCATACGGATGATGGTCTCGACCCCAACGCGGGCGATTATTGATGTCGCCTTGAATGAACGGGGTTCGACCAAACTCGCCGCTCCAAATGACGAGCGTATCCTCGAGCAAACCAAGTCGTTTTAGATCTTGAACTAGGGCGGCACTTGGCTGGTCCGTGTCTTTGCATTGAGTATACAGCTCGGTTGTTAAGCTGTTGTGCTGATCCCATCCAGCATGCATCACTTGGACAAATCGAACGCCGCGTTCAACAAGTCGACGCGCCAACAGACAATTGTGAGCGAACGTTCCTGGTTCTTCGACTTGAGAACCATACATGTCCAATGTCTCTCGCGATTCACCGGACAGATCCGCCATTTCTGGCACGCTGGTTTGCATGTTGAACGCCATCTCGTACTGAGCGATTCGGGTTTCAATCTCGGGATCCGCCACGGAATGAAATTTCATCGTATTGAGTTTGGCGATATCATCCAACCACCCACGTCGCATCGGGCGAGACATGCCATCAGGATTGGAAAGATATAATACGGGATCACCACTCCCTCGAAACTTAACCCCTTGATACTTCGATGGTAGGAAGCCTGGCCCCCAATAGAAATCATAGAAAATCTGCCCGCAGCTCGTGTTCTTGCTAACGCTGGTCATGGCCACAAAAGCGGGTAGATTTTCAGTCTCGGTACCAAGACCATAAGTCAACCAAGCCCCAAGCGTGGGACGACCAGGAATCTGTGCTCCGCTCAACAAGAATGAGATAGCTGGTGCATGGTTGATTGCATCCGTATGCATGCTCTTGATGAAGCACAAATCGTCCACTATTTTCGATGTGTAGGGCAAAAACTCACTGACCCACGCGCCACTTGTCCCATGCTGCGCAAAAGGCTCCACTGGAGCTAGCATCAGTTTGTTGTTGGCATCGCCGGTCATCGTGCTAAATCGTCGACCGCCAACAAACTCTTTTGGAACAGGCTTGCCATTCATCTTTTGGATCTCAGGCTTCCAATCGAAAAGGTCGACGTGAGTTGGCCCGCCGTTCTGAAAAAGGTAGATCACCCGCTTGGCTTTGGCAGCAAAATGCGGAAGTTCCGGCAGGCCACCGATTCGGAGCGGATCGTTATTTGCGTTGGCGGATTTCCCCAGCAGGGTGGCTAAAGCCGCAGTTGCCAATCCTGTGGACGCTTGGCCAAAGAAAGCCCGTCGCATGGCGAGTTGAGCATGCGAATCCATCGGTCACTCTTTCGTTAGGGTTTCGTCAAGATTCAAAACAGCCAAGCACAACGTCGTCCAACTTGCCAACTCAATGCGGTCCAAATCGGAGCTTGCTTTTGAATCGCCGATGGCCAGCAAGCTATTCGCGTTGTTGGGATGCTCAGCAAATTCATGGCGGCTTCGGGAAAGACCCGTGAGCAAAACATTTTTTTCGCTCGGTGTCGCGGTTCTAGCAAGAACCCTTTGAAATACGTGATCGATGCTGACTGCATCTTCTCTGGCTGGTGTGTTCAGAATCTGTGTTGCAAGCCCGCGTGCCGCCTCGACAAACGTTACGTCGTTTAGCGTGAACAAGGCCTGTAGAGGCGTATTGGTTCGCACAACTTTGACCGTGCATACTTGTCTCGATGCATTATCAAAAAACATGGTTGGCCCAACGATTCGCCTCCAAAACGTGTAGAGACTTCGGCGATAAAGCGATTCTCCGCTCTCCTGTTTATACTTCTTATTGCCGAATGTCGCTTCTTCCCATACACCCTCTGGCTGATAGCCATTGACTGCAGGCCCACCGAGTGTTTGGACCAATAGACCACTTGCAGCTAGGGCTTGATCTCGCACCATCCAACTGGCCATACGGAATCTTGGTCCACGTGCCAAGTAACGATTTTCCGGATCATCCGTCGCGATGGAAGAATCGGAAAAGCGCGAAGACTGCCGATACGCATGACTAGTCACGATGAGTTGAACCAATTGCTTCGTATCCCAGCCACTATCTCGAAACTCAGCCGCGAGCCACTCGTGCAACTGAAGATAATGAGGTATTTCGCCTTGCGATCCAAAGTCTTCGACAGTCTTCACTAAGCCTATGCCAAAGAACTGTTGCCAAAAACGATTGACGATCACTCGAGCGGTGAGCGGTTGATCCTTGGAAACCAGCCATCTTGCCATGGCGAGTCGGTCTGCTCGCGAGTCTGTCGGAAGCGGTGGTAAGCTAGCTGGTACATTGGCGGTCACTTGCGGTCCTGGATCATTGTAAAGGCCGCGATTCAAGAGAAACGTATCCCTGGGCTTGTCGCGTTCGCCCATGACCATGACATCGGGTATTTTTGCTACGACCGATTTTCGTTGGTCTCTAAGTCCACTCATGGTTTTCTCTAACGATTTGGTCGCGTCATCGGATTGTTGGTGACGCTTAACCAGGAGTTCCCGCTCGGCTTTGGAACGTTCTGGTGCGGGCTTGGCAAGTGCCGATTCGAACTCTGGTTCGAAGGCTTCAATGGCTGCATTCTTGTTCGAACTTGTCGAGAGCCGGAATCGTCCAATATTGTGTTGCGCATGTGAGGATTCGTGACGCAACAAAACCACAAGCCTCTCGTTGGGCCCGAGTTGAATGGGTTCTTCGAAATAAAACGCGGCGCTGTGAGAACGATCCACGATTCGCCCCTCCCATACCGCCCAACCCGTCTTCGAATCGCCATCGAGGGTGGTCGAAATCTTGTGCTCGCCTTGTTCAAACGTGGCCTTGGCGTCGACTATCTTGACACGGACGCCAGAGGTTGTTCCTTCGTTTTCGGTGTCGGGGCTTTTGCGGAAAATCTCCCGATAAACTTCGAAGGAAGTCAATACAAAGTTCCCGCTGTCCGCCCTCGAAAGGCCATTCTTGGTCATGCTTTTGTCTTGCATGGCATCGAGCCGAATGGTTGCGACTGTTTCTGTCTCAGGCTTTAATGCAATCTCATAAACATCATTCGTTGGATTTTCGCCCGAAGCGAGAATGGATCGATCGTCTTCGATTTTCAGCTTCTGATGCTGGGCGGTTGCTGAAAGAAAAATGGCGACTTTCCAATCGAAAAATTGGGGCGACTGGCGCAGCCTGTCTTCCCATTCGAGTTGCTGTGCAAGAAGCTCGTTTGCTCTCGCATTGATTTCGCCTTGTACGATCCGAATCTGAGCGTCGAACTTCTCAATTTGTGATTTTTGCTCTTGGTTTGGGACTGCAAGGATGGGTAGTGTTTTGGCGTTGCCACCACCTCCGTCGACCGGAGTCTGGTTAAAGAACGCGAATAACTGGTAATACTCGGCTTGTTTGACAGCATCGAACTTGTGATCGTGACATCGACAACAATTGAGAGTCAGCCCGAGCCAAACCGTCCCCATGGTTTCGGTCATGTCCATCACATAATCGACTCGATTTTCTTCGGGAATTCGCCCACCTTCGCCATTGATCATGTGATTGCGACAAAAGCCGGTGGCAAGTTTTTGTTCCAAAGTGGCATCCGGAAGCATATCGCCGGCCAGTTGCCAAAGAGTAAATTGATCGAACGGGAGGTTTGCGTTGAAGGCTCGAACCACCCAATCGCGCCAAGGCCACATGGTTCGTTCGTTGTCCCCTTGGTAACCGTTGGTGTCGGCATAGCGAGCTGCGTCGAGCCAATCCCATGCCATCCGTTCTCCGAATGCACTCGATTGCAAAAGACGAGCAACAACTTTTTCGTAGGCAGCAGGTGTCGTATCTGCAACAAAGTCATCCACTTCGTTTACGGTAGGCGGCAGTCCCGTCAGGTCGAGAGTCACCCGCCGGATCAAGGTCCGACGATCTGCTTCGAGAGCTGGCTTCCATCCGCTGCTCAATAACTGGCTCTGAATAAAGGCGTCGATGGGGTTGCGAATAGGGCTCGATTCGCCCGTGTCCAAGACTGGAATCGCAGGCTTGATGAGAGGCATAAACGACCAGTGCTCTTCCCAGATCGCGCCCTGATCGATCCATCGCTTGATTGTTTCGATCTGGTCCGTCTTGGGTTGTCTGTTCGATTTTGGTGGAGGCATTCGTTCGTGGTCATCGTGCGATAGCATGCGCCGGACAATTTCACTGGCGTTCGCGTCATTGACTTGGATGACCGAGAGCGCCCCAGCGTGTTGATCGAGCCTCAGGTCGGCTTCCCGATGATTGGTATCCGGGCCATGGCATGTAAAACAAAGATCCGACAAAATGGGGCGGACATCTCGATTGAAAGAAACGTGCTGCGAGCTTTCGGGAGGACTGGCGATCATTCGTTTTGACGACAAGCCGCTAAGCAGGGCCAAAAGCAAGAGCCAAGTAAAAAGGATCCTATATTGGTTGCGAAATGGACTCATGTGCTTAACGGGAGACTCTTTGCGGGTGGCGGGATCGTCGATCTAGCGGCTGATACGATTGGTCTTACAATTTATTTCTAGGCAGGAAGGTTAACTTTGCCGCCGCAAAAAGCGGACGCCTACAATTCGTTTGTCAACGCGTTGCTCTATCTTAGCAAGTCCGCGGGACGAACTGGAGTAGCGCGACGGCCTAAACATCGAAAAGAGTTAACTGTTTGTTAACATTTGATTGGCTAAATATTAAGAAAAGTAGTCCACCATGCTCACTCGAGTACTGGACGACACACAGCCAATCGCGGTACCGTTTCGATGAACGACGTAGAACTACGGAAGGGATTTCAGATGGTTGGCTCGATTGGATCAACGCGATGAAAAGAACACTTGTTTCCATGATTGGCATACTTTGGATCCTTAATGGCATTACCAGTTGTTTCGTGATGGCGGGTGATTCCAACGTGGTTCCAGTCAGCAAGCGCACCGAGAAAGTTTCGTTCCAAAACGGTGTCGACCACTATTCTGGAACAGTCGACACGGAAATATGGGCGCTCGCACCCACAACGTTGTTGGAATCCAACCCAAACGCTTCTTCCGATGCGAACAACGATGGTGGTGAAAGCCAGGTACTAATTCGCTTCGACAATATCATTGGATCGAGCCCCAACCAAATCCCGAAAAATGCCCGGATCGCTTCCGCCCGAATGCATGTTAGCGCTTTCGATCAAGGGAGCACAGTTAATCTGCATCGGATGCTTGTTCCCTTCTCGAAGTCAGCGACCTGGAGTTCTGTTATCGATGGGATTTCTGCGGATGATCTTGAAGCTTCGCGGCACAAAGACAGTTTCACGTTTGGAAAGATTGCGGCCAACTCTTCGACCATTGTCTTTGACGTGACCGACACAGTTCAAGCTTGGGCAACAGGACAAGCCAACCATGGCTGGGTCTTTCTGAACACCGGCGGCAACGGTTGGGATTTCTATGCCAGCGAATTCGAGGAAACCGAACAACGCCCAAAGCTTGTTGTCGAATTCGAGCGAGCCCGCTGAGCCGAAATCCCCTCTCACTCTATGACGTTTGAACGCTTTCCGAACCATCAAAAAACTAGGAGCAATGGATGAGCCTGCAACGCAATCAACAATGGAAAAATGATCCATTCCACTTTCAACGTCCTTCGCGCAGGGACTTTATGTATGTCGGATGGTTGGGTGGCGCTGGTTTAACGCTCGGGGAACTATTGAAGCTCGAATCGCAAGCGGCTGTTGACGGCCAAGCGAAGAAGAACGAGCCCAAAGCCAAGTCGGTGATCCACATCTATCTGCAAGGTGGATTCCCCCATATGGATAGCTTTGACCCAAAACCCGACGCGCCCGCAGAGTATCGAGGCATCCTCGATCCAATCCAGACGTCGTTACCTGGTGTCTACTTTAGTTCGCACATGAACCAAACAGCCAAGGTAGCTGACAAGATCACCGTCGTCCGCAGCATGACACATACCGAAGTCGATCATAGCCGAGGTGAACACAGCATGTTCACAGGCTATCGGCCAAGTCCCGCCCTGGTATATCCTAGCGTCGGATCGGTGGTAGCGCATGAGCTTGGGCCACGCGATGCGATGCCCGCCTATGTTTGCGTTCCAAACCAAGGAAGCCAATTTCTTGGTAGCGGCTATCTTAGCAACGCTTGTGGCCCCTTTTCGCTGGGTGCGGATCCGGCACGATCGAATTTCTCCGTTCGCGATTTGAATTTGCCAAAGGGGATCGACGAGACTCGGTTCCATCAACGCAAGGCATGGAAAGAGTTGGTCGACGACCATTTTGCTCGCAACGAAAGGGATGATTCGCTCGCCACTATGGATTCGTTTTACCAGCGTGCCTACGATCTGCTCGCTTCTCCACAAGCTCGCGATGCGTTCAGCCTAAAGAAGGAAAACGATGCCACGAAGGAGCTCTACGGAATGAAACCGTGGGGACCCATTTTGCGACCGTCGGCAGGCGCGAGGCTACTTATCGCAAGAAGATTGGTTGAAGCGGGTGCTCGATGCGTTACGGTGACGTATGGCGCTTGGGATACGCATGCTTTCCACTATCGAAGCATCGGCACGCAATTGCCAGATTTAGATATGGCGTTTGCGGGATTGATTCAAGATTTGGACCAACGGGGTATGCTCGATTCGACACTCGTGCTTGTCACAAGCGAATTCGGCCGCACTCCAAAAATCAATGCAGGTGGCGGTCGAGATCATTGGCCACGCGTGTTCAGCATCGTGATGGCGGGTGGCGGTGTCAAACGCGGCAGTATCTATGGCGCCTCCGACGCCTTGGCTGCGGAGCCCTCGGATTCGCCACTAGGCGTCGAGGACTATGTGACCACCGTTTATCACTTGCTGGGAATCGACGCCAGCAAAGCTCTTATGTCGCCAGGTGATCGGCCTCAAGCAATCGTGATGAATGGCAAAGTAGCACGAGGTATTCTCGCCTAATGCGATTCATGCGATCCATTTCCACAAGTTCGCTACTCCTGCTCGTTGTTAGTGGGCTACTTGGCTCTCGACTTTTCGCTGCAAACCCATCCTTGGAAGCATTGATTCCACCCATTGGAACTCGCGGGACAAATTTCGCTATCGTTGCTCGCGGTTCTTCCCTTGGCAACGTCGACGAAGTTCTCTTTTATAAAACCGGTTTAAGATGCGAACGAATCGAAAAGATCAACGACGACGAGGTTAGGCTGCATATTGCAGTTGCCGACGACTGCTCGCTTGGAGCCCATCCGCTCCGCGTGCGTTCGAAGGGTGGTATCTCGGAGCTTCGTACGATCACGGTTAGCCCTTATCCGACGATTAAGGAGCTGAACGACAATAGTCCACAGCGCATCGATCCCAACGTTACGGTCGTGGGCACGTTAGGGGCGGACGATGTCGATGTTTATCAATTCGCTGCAAAGGCAGGGGAGCGGATCTCTGCGGAGGCCGTCGCCGTGCGATTGGGAGTCAACTTGCTCGACACCGTTTTGACGCTTCGCGATGCCAGCAGGAACGTGTTGATGCGTGTTGACGATACTCCGATGCTCAATCAGGATCCGAGCCTTTCCATGAGAGCGCCAGCGGACGGAGATTACTTCGTCGAGATTACCAGTGTCGGCGCGAACGCAGACGCGGATAGTCCTTACGCTCTGCATATCGGGCATTTCCCGCGACCGACAAGCGTCTTCCCGCTCGGGGTTCAAACGGATGTTGAATCGGAGTTGACCTTCATTCAAAATGATCAACCAAATACAGACGTCATTCGAAAGTCGGTGAAGCTTCCCAGCGAGCCCTTTGGTCTCACTTTGTTTACGCTGATTGACGAAGGTCTAACTTGTCCGAGCCCAATCCCCATTCGTGTGACTTCCTATGCAAATGCGTCTGGCGATGATCCGTTATCCCCTCAAGGCTCTTCGAGTGATGCGCCTATATCATTGCATGGGCGACTGGCAAACGAAGGTCAGTTTGACCGCCATAGCTTTAAGGTTCCTCAAGACATGGAGATATGCGTCGAGGTATTCGCTTCGCGGCTCGGTTCGCAATTGGATTCCATCGTCGACGTGCGAAACCAAGACGATGAGTTGATCGCGTCGGGGGATGATATGGATAGCCACGACACACGCTTGATTTTTTTGGCGAAAAACTCGGACACTTACGTTGCCACCGTTCGAGATAAACGCAAGCAGTTTGGCAATGGTTACACTTACTTGCTCGAGATTGCCCCAGTGAACAGGTCGGTTACAACCTTCCTGCCTCGGCGCGATAAACTGTCTCAGTCTCGCCAAACGATCTCCGTACCGCAGGGAAATCGTGCTTTGGGACTTTTGGGTGTACGGCGCGATCGAGTCAACGGCACAGTACAGTTGGCGTTGGAAAACCTTCCCTCCGGAGTTCGATTCGAAAGTCCTGTCATCGCCGCGGACGCGTACATCGTGCCGGTTGTGTTTGCTGCGGATGCCAGCTCACAAACATGTGGTTCGTTGGCTAGCGTCAACGGTAGTCTGCACAATGACCAATCGCCATTGTTGGGTTCGTTTCGGCAAGTGGTAGACTTAGTGAGCGGACCAGCGGATGCGATTTTCCAACCGATTGTGGTGGACCGGTTGGCCGTTGCTGTCACAGAGCAAGTCCCGTTCACGGTGGAGTTGATTCCGCCGGCAACACCGCTTTCGGTCGATGGAACATTGGCCAT
The DNA here is from genome assembly GCA_945870455.1 of Pirellula staleyi DSM 6068. GTDB lineage: Bacteria > Planctomycetota > Planctomycetia > Pirellulales > Pirellulaceae > JBKCUI01. The sequence goes on from CAMBSL010000025.1 coordinate 20,181, forward strand.
CGAGGTCAAAATTCATCGCTCCGTCGGATTCGATTCACCCGTGGATGTCGTGATCCCGCTCTTACCCGAATGGGTTGACTGCGAAGCCAAAACTCGCATTCCTCCAGAAAAAGACACCGCGCACATCGTCCTTCAGGCCATGCCGCAAGCCAACGCGGGTAAGAGATGGCCGCTCGTTGCTGAAGCCAGTGTTGGACTAGGTGAGCGATCGACCAAAGTAAACGTTGGTGCGATTGACGTAATGCCAACTCCAGCATCGACCAATGGAATGCAGAGTATCTCAAGTTCGCTTCGTTCGCTCACCATTGACGCATCGCCAGCCCATGGATCTATCGCAAACATCTCGGCTGAAGTGGGACAAACCGTCGGCTTCGAATGCAAACTCGAACTGCAAGATGCCGTTCCGAGCGACATGATTGCGACCATTGAGGGTCTTCCAAACCGAGTTGCAGTCGAGCAAGTTGCGATCCAGCGCGGTGCTAAATCCATTCGCTTTCGGCTGGTTCTCGATGAAGATGCTCCGACGGGCACGTATGACAAGCTTGTCTGCCGATTAACTGGTGAACTGGACGGACAAAAAGTTACCTATTGTGTTGCTCGCAATACCAAACTAGTCATCGCGGCCAATGGCCAATCGCAAAAAGATGAATTGGGGCGTCCTCTTAGCCCGTTGGAAGCTCTGCGTCGTCGGAACACGAAGTAAAAAAGGTTGTTATGTTAAAATCTACTGTTCTCGCTTTGTCTTGCGTCATCTTTTTATGCGCGTTCCTGGTGCAAAATACGACTGCGACTGAGCCAGACACGAGCAAGCGATCCGTCGGTTCGGACAAACGTAGTTCGGCCGCGGAGCTACCGAAACTTGAGTCGTTGCAGGTTGAGCCAAGCTTAATTGTGCTGCAAACCGCTCGAGATCCGCAATCGGTTGTGGTTACGGCTCTGTACTCGGACGGTAGCACGAGCGATGTAACCTCGTTGGTAGAACTAAATACCGTATCGTCCCCAGACGACCAGTCGAAAGGTCCAGTCGTTGACTATGGTTCCGAGACATTTATTCCCCGCCGAGATGGAACGGCACAAGTCACGTTTCGTTTTTCCGGACTTGAGACCGCAGCCAATGTCACCGTAAAGGGCTCCAGCAACCAACCTGAAATCAGCTTTCGGAACGAAGTCATGCCTACACTGACTCGTGCGGGTTGTAACACGGGTAAATGCCACGGTTCCGCATCCGGTAAAGATGGCTTTCGATTGAGTCTCTTTGGTTACGATCCTGCGGGAGATCATTATCGATTGACGCGTGAAATGAGCGGGCGTCGCATCCGACTCACCGATCCAGAGAGTTGCTTGCTGATGGCCAAAGCGACCGGCGAAGTCAATCACACTGGAGGTCAACGCATCGAAACGGGCACAAGCGGCTACGAAACTTTGATTCAGTGGCTGCATGAGGGAGCAAAACCGGATGCGAAGGATTCGGTCTTGCCAATCGGTATCGAGGTATTTCCCAAGCGTTCGGTATTTGCCAAACCGAATGGCGAGCAAAAACTAATCGTTGTGGCCCGCTACAGTGATGGCTCGCAACGCGATGTGACGCGTCTAGCTGTCTTTATGAGCAATAATGAGGCAGCCGCAGCAGTTTCTGAAGATGGACTAGTCCAAGCAAACGGACCTGGCGCAGCCTTTATCTTGGCTCGGTTCGATCAATTCACGCAGGGCTCCACGATCCTTGTTAGGCCGGACCAACCCTTCGAATACCCACAATTGCCTACGCACGGCGAAATCGACCAGTTGGTAGACAAACGCTTGCGATTCATGCATTTAGCACCGTCGGAACTTTCCAAAGACCAACAATTCCTGCGTCGCGTCACGATTGACTTGATCGGATTGCTGCCGACGCCCGACGAGTATGTTCAATTCATGAGCGACACATCCGCAGACAAACGCGAAAAACTTGTCGATCGATTGCTCAAGCGCCCTGAGTTTCGTGATATTTGGGTCATGAAGTGGGCTGAGTTGTTACAAATACGAACCAATAATGGAGTCAGTCCGAAAGCCCTTCGCCTCTATGATCGATGGCTACGCGACGCGGTGCATGCCGGTACGACGATCGACAAGATTGTTCGCACTCTGTTGCCCGCGAGTGGTGGTTCTCTCGAAAACCCAGCAACCAACTACTATCAAACCGAGACAACGCCACAATTGTTGGCTGAAAATGTGGCTCAGGTATTCTTAGGAACTCGCATTCAATGCGCACAATGCCACAACCATCCTTTCGACCGTTGGACAATGGACGACTATTATGGATTTGCTTCGTTCTTTAGCCAAGTCGGATACAAACAGGCCGAAGATCCACGCGAATTGACGATCTACAACGCTGCCGAAGGAGAGATGCTCCATCCGACCAGTAACCGCAGCGTATTTCCCAAATTCCTCGGCGCTGAAATTCCCAAAATGAATGAGGGTCAGGACAATCGGCAAGTGCTCGCCGAGTGGATTGCTTCGCATGAAAACGGTGCCTTCGCGAAGAATATTTCCAACATTATCTGGGCGCATTTCTTCGGTGTGGGCATCGTGGATCCGGTGGACGACATGCGAGTTAGCAATCCTCCGTCCAATCCAGAATTGCTGGATCATCTTGCCAAGAGATTGGTCCATCATCAGTTCTCGCTCGAAGGCATCGTTCGCGAGATCTGCACGTCCAGAACCTATCAGTTGGCAACCCAACGCAACGCTTCGAATCAATGGGATGAGCGTGAATTCTCCCATCAAAAGATTCGCCGAATGCGAGCGGAAGTACTCTTGGATTGTATCACCCAAGCCACGGAGACAACGGATCGATTGCCCGGCTTGCCGGCCGGTTCGCGAGCGGTACAAGTTGCAGACGGATTGGCTGCCCACTACTTTTTGACGACATTTGGTCGCTCGAATCGAGCCACTCCTTGCACGTGCGAAGTCAAAACATCTCCCACCTTATCCCAAGCGTTGCACTTGCTCAATGGCGAGACGACGGGGGGCAAAGTAAGCGAAGGGACTTTTGTACCGAGAATGCTTGAGGCGGGAAACTCGGCAGGAGATGTCGTCAAGGCAATTTATCTTCGCTGCTTGACTCGTGAACCTACCGATCAAGAACTCAAATCCGTCTTCGAAAAAATGACGTCCTACAAGGAATCTCGTGATGGTCTAGAAGATCTGTTCTGGGCCATCCTAAACTCAAATGAATTCGTATTCAACCATTAATAAAAGATGTCTTACAACACACTTAAAAGTTGGCATGATCGGTTTTGCGTAATTGGCGTTTTTCTCGTGTGCCTTGTCTATCTGTGGCCGAATCGTCTTGCAGCTCAGAGCATGTCATCGCAATCCGACGAACCGAGCGCGAACCAGCTCGTTTCCTATGACGCCGTGCAAGTGGTCATTCGCAAGCACTGTGCGAGTTGCCACAATGAAGACCAACCTCGCGGCGACTTGGTCTTAACCTCATTTGACAAGGTTATGGCAGGTTCCAGTTCGGGGCCTGTTGTAGTGCCTGGTAGTGTTGCCGAGAGCCCGCTATACACGCTTGCGGCTCACTTGGACTCACCCAAGATGCCGCCCAACAAGCCTCGTATCCCACAACGAGAACTCAACTTAATTGAACGCTGGATCAATACCGGGCTCAAAGAGGAAGTAAACTCTAGTATCGCCAAGTTACCCATGGATAGCGAAACAATTGTCACTAGCGATACGAAACAGCAAACAGTAACCTCCGCTCTTCGCCGATTATCTCAAGCGACACCCATTCTCGCAGTTGCTGCCCATCCCTCGGATCCGATTGTCGCCGTTGCAGGTTTCCATCAAGTTGTCTTGATCCGCACCGATACTGGCGAGATCCAGGAGCAAGCCATTGACATCGGTCAACGCGATGTGAGTGCATTGAGATTTTCTCAAGACGGAAAACGGCTTTTTATCGCTGCCGGAATAGCGGGTGGTTCTGGGACCGTGATGGTCCTAAATTGGCAAGAACAAAAGTGGCTGCCGAATGTTGGCGATGAGCTGGATACCATTGCATCCCTCGATTGCAATCACGACTCATCGATGCTTGCGATAGGTACTACTTCTCGCGTAGTGAAAACACTGCGAGTGGACTCTGGCGAGCAACTCAACGCGCATCGCAAGCACACCGATTGGGTCTTGTCCGTTGCGTTCAGTCCAGACGGTCTGCTGCTGGCCAGCGGCGATCGATTCGGTGGAATTCACGTTTGGGAATCCGAGTCGGGGGCAGAGTTTGCCGGACTGCGCGGGCATTCGGGCGGAATCACTGGGTTAAGCTGGTCCCGCGATGGTAACCAATTGGCTTCGTCGAGCTTAGACGGAACTGTGCGCGTTTGGGATATGCACACGTTGCAGAGCGTTGAACGTTGGATAGCACACGACAAAGGGGCGTTGTGCATTTCCCGCGATGTTGAAGATCGTCTTGTCACGGGTGGCCGAGATGGGACAGTTCGGAAATGGGGATCGGATCGGTCCAAACCCGTTTGGGAGAATCGGCTTTCCGATGAAGTGCTTGGACTGGCCAGTCTAAAGGGTGGGCTGTTGGCGACAGATGCAGGCGGTAGTGTTCTGCTGTTCAACACAAAGGACGCAGAGACGACTGGGATAGCTCTTGCTTTACCGATTCAAAAGACCAACCGAGTTTTCACGACGAACGCACCCATAGCGCCTAAGCGAACCTCGATCGCGAGTCAGCTTGCGTTATCGGAGGCAACGATCGTGAACGATTCAACAAGTCTATCGAGCACTCCAACTGGCTTTGCTTCCGATCTGGAGGAGAGCAGACGTGCATTGTTGAGCATTGAGGAATCGTTGAAGCAAACCTACCGAACGGCGGAACAGCTTGAAGAAAGTGTTGCGAGGCTTAAGCAAATCATCGCATTGCAAGAAGCGAGGCGGAAGCAACAAGAGATTCGAGAGAAACAGAGTAAATAAGCGCATCCGCATATGTTTTTCAACCCAATTAGCCGTTGGGCGATAGCCCCGGTTTTCCAATTGTTCGACATTCGTCGAGAACCGGGGCTATCGCCCGTCGGCTATCAGTTTGTTTCACCACCCGCCCAATCCGATGATAAACCTAAAAGCGATTGCCTTCTTTGGACTTACCGCATTTCCAATTTCTCGAATGGTGGCGGAAGACTGGCCCATGTGGCGGGGGCAACGCGGTGACGGAATCAGCCTTGAGACGAACGCACCATTGGAATGGTCACCCACAAAAAACATCCGTTGGAAGGTTGCGATCCCCGGCGACGGTAGATCATCCCCAATCGTCTCGAAAGACAGTGTCTTCGTCACAACATCATTACCCGACACTCAGAGCCGTCGATTGATGCGAATCGATCGAGAATTGGGAGCCGTTGTGTGGGATATCGAAGTGCATTGCGGGCCAATCGAGCAACAACACAAGTTTAACACGAGCGCGTCGAGTACACCTGCTACCGACGGCAAACGCATCTACACGATGTTTGTCGATAATGAAAAAATGATGGTGGCAGCAGTTGGCTGGGATGGAAAAATAGAATGGCAAGTTAGCCCTGGCAGCTACTCTTCTAAGCATGGTCTGGCCGCGTCTCCCGTAATTTGCGAAGCTGGTCTTTTGGTAAACGGCCATCAAGATGGTACGGCCTTTATCGTTTTACTCGATCCAAGCAACGGCCACGAAATTTGGCGATACAAGCCCGACACGGACCTTCGGTCTTTCTCAACGCCCGTCATTGCACCGATCGAGGGGAGTCGACAGATTATTGTGTCTGGTGCGAGACAAACGTTGGGTTTGGATATCGCAGCGGGCACTCGAATTTGGTGGGTGGACGGACCGACAGAAAAAGTGGTATGCACTCCATCGATTGGCCTTGGGCATATCTTCAGTTTTGGCGGTTCTCCAGATGTAAGAGCCTTTGCGGTTCGACAGGGTGGACGCGGCGATGTGACAAAGACAAACATCGTTTGGACCAAGGACAGGGGTATGCCGTATGTACCAACGCCTTTGCTATACAAAGAATGGATTCATGTTATCGATGATATGGGTATCTACTCGTGCCTTGAGCCGGTCAGCGGACGTGTACTAAAAACAGTGCGAAAGGGAGGTACCACCTACAGTTCACCGGTTGGAATTGCCGACAGGGTGTACTTTTTCGACGACAACGGACTATGCACGGTGATTGCCAACAATCCAAACTATGAGGTGCTTGCCAAGAACTCGCTCGACGAATTGGTCCAAGCAAGTCCCGCGATCTCCGAGGGTGCGATTTACGTCCGTGGAGAGCGTTATCTGTGGAAGATCGAGTCAAGTGCTGATATTTCCAGCCCTTCGCGCTAGGGCGATGGACTGCTACCTGTGCCACACATGTCGCGCTGCTAACTGCTAATGACCCCACCGTCACGTTCTCGGCTGGCGATGGTCGCGGAGCGAAATCTTTCTCTTGTTGATTCCCGGATCAGATCAACAGCTTGAATCTAAACAGCATGTCCGTTGAACCATTTGTCTCCTATGCTATACTTCAGCATTATTTTCGCCGCTTCTGCCTTCGTCGGCACTACAACAACCTCGTGCCTCAAATGGAAAATGCATGGTCTTTTGAACCCCGAAAATATTTCATATGAATACGAAGCCCGGTGCTCTTTTTCTTAAAGCGGAAACTTTTTTAAATACCTGTTATCACGAATTGGAAATCACCGACAGGCTGGCCTCCCGGCGGGAAGAAGTAAAAAAGGAGATAGCAGCCAGTGGAAGCTATTTTCAAACGGTCGAGGAACTCACACATGGTGCGCGGATGGCCTGGAGGAACAGCAACCGATGTATTGGCCGGCTTTACTGGAAGACCCTTAAGGTCATAGACTCGCGGCATTGTTCGACTGATAACGAAATTTTTGAAGCCCTGGACCATCATGTAGATTACGCTTTCAATAAGGGCGACATCAGGTCCGCCATAACGGTATTCAGGCAGCAAATGCCCGGTGAAGCAGAAGGGCCGAGAATCCTTAATCATCAACTGGTTCGTTTTGCAGGCCATAAGCAAACGGACGGCTCCGTGATAGGAGACCCCTCCGAAGTGGAATTTACCAGATGGTGTCGCGACCGGGGGCATTCCTTCGAACACACGCCTTTTGATATGCTTCCACATGTCATTCAATGGCCGGGGCGCGCAGCAGCCATGAAGTTGTTTTCACCGCCGGAAGGGATGATCATCCCGATTGTACATCCGGATTTTGAATGGTTCGAAGCGTTAAACATTTATTGGTATGCCGTACCCATCATTTCCGAAATGATGCTGGAAATTGGCGGCATATGCTACACCGCCGCACCTTTCAACGGATGGTACATGGGGACGGAAATTGGTTCAAGGAATTTCGGGGATGAAAACAGGTATGACCTGCTGCCGGTGGTTGCCCGTAAAATCGGGTTGGATACCAGCAATGATCATACACTCTGGAAAGACCGGGCGCTGGTGGAGTTAAACAGGGCGGTATTGTTTTCGTATCATCTGAAAGGCATCACCATGTCGAGCCATCATGAAAAATCCGAACAGTTTATTCAGTTTGAATTGTCGGAGCAGCGGCGGGGCAGGAAAATAACCGCCGACTGGATGTGGATCACTCCCCCGATGAGCGCATCGGCTACCAAGGTTTTCCATAAAAATTATGATAATACCGTAGTGACACCTAATTTTTTTTACCAGGATTCGGTGATCGGCAAACCCAGGGATGAACCGATCCAAGGATGCCCTTTCCACAGCAATTCACTGAAAGAAAATCTATAAACTACGACACTCTCGTGATGGCTACCCTCACTCTGCCGGTCACCCGAATACATCCAAATTGAGCTAGTAAATTAGGTGTTGATTATTAGTTGGGCTAAACCGTACGCTAACGCGTTGCGGCTGATTAGCCGAAGGGCCTTAGCCCACGGTTTTCGGCCCATGTTGTGATCGCCGGCGTAGATTATCTCATGTGCGATTTCTCGCAATCCCGGCATTGTTAAGAATCGGTGCAGAGGCGTGGATTTTTATTGAAGTTCCGGCCTTGATTCTCGAAAAATAGACCGCCGCGATGACCGTAAAGACCAAGCTAATCGCCACCGATATCCAGCAGGCCCACCGAAACCCGATCCAAATTTGCGTTGTGGAAGAAACGTCCGCCTTTGGCAAAAAGTTTCGGAAGATCATGATGGCGACATACCCGCAGTAGCCTAACGAATCAACAACATACATCAGAAAGCCAATGTTGCCCCTGTCGCGGGTCAAAGCAATCATCCGCTCGAACACTGTGGTGTGAATGGCCACATAGGGCAAGTACAGGCCCGCTCCGACCATCACCATAAATCCAAGCGGCGAAATGATCGACATGTCTTGAAGGAGCATTGAGCCAGCGATCATCAGAAAGCCTACGAAGGATACGCCAAACGAAAGCAACAAAGCTCGCTTGTTGTCCCGAATTGCAACGCTGATACCGTTTACCACAAGCACGATGGCTGCAACACAACTATCGATGGTCGCATAGGCTGAGGGCTTTACGTTTGCCCCCATTCCCAAAAGTATCTCGGGCGCAAAGTCGTCTCGCAAACTCCGAAGGATGGTCGTCAAAAAGTACAATACAGCCACCGATCCAATGCCAATGCCGTACGTCGACAGCAACCTCCACCGATCTGCTCCCGACATGGGCGAGCGTTCGCTTCGTTCCGATATATCGTGATCAGTGGGTGAAGGGACTTGCGCAAGCATCCAAACACTTACCAGCAACGGAACGACAAATAGCAGCCCTGCAATAAACGGCATCCATCGTTCCGCAACCACCATCGAAAGCCCTAACGATTCGGTCGAATATCCAAGTACCCATTGCCCAATCGTTTTCGAAAAGCCACCCGCCAATATAAAACTTGCACAAAGCCCCGCCGTCAAGGCTTCTGTCATGCGTCGTCCCTCAAGGAAACCGAGCACCAGACCAAAGACCATCCCCAGCGGCAGCCCATTCAGAAAAATGGCGAGTATATGAAACGGAGGAGGAACGAGAGCAAACAAGAGCAATGCCAGGTGAGACGCCAAGATCAACCCCAGCAGCAGCACCGCGCGCTTGCCGCGTGACACTTCCGAAACAACTTTCACTCCGATCAGTTTCGAAATCAGATAACCGATAACTTGAGCTGAAACCAGCACGGTCTTTTGATCCCAATCCGACAAAACGGCTTCTTGGTAGGACGCAGCCGTGAAAGGCTTTCGGAACATATACATGCAAAAGTACGTCCCAAAGGCAGCGGTAACCGCCCACAGGTTGAGCAACCATGGACGCTTGCTCAATTCAAGTTGAAGTCGTGATGTAAAGTACATACTGGATTTCTATAGGATGATCCTAAGGCGAGCGGCAGACTGAAATCTACCACAAATGGATCGGCCGATCCTACGCAGTTGCCGCTTCGGAACAAACCGTTAGCAAGGGAACAAAATACTCAATGTTGGGTATTTCCTTTTGCTCATCCTTGGCCAGATCATCCCATCGCCGAAGCACCAACGCTTCCTGGCAGTAAGGCTCGGCGCGAAATGATTCAAGCTCATCGTTCGACATGAGTCCCCCTTGATCGTGAAAGCTTTTGAGCGACGTGGGTGATAACGAGTGGGCGTATTCCGGCTCTACGGTGCAAAGAAATCGCTTTGCCAGCACGTGAAGTCGCACTGGATCTGCAACCTCGATTCCAAAGTTGACCAGCAACCACTGGTACGCTTTTTCTTCGTGAAAATCATTCAGGTCTTCGTCATCGCTTTCCGGTAAATCACACTCGCCGATGATATGCCCAATATCATGGAGCAGCGCCGCAGCCACCAACGGTTGGCTCGCTCCCGACTCCTCGGCAAGGAGGGCGGCTTGGATCGCGTGTTCCAATTGCGATACACACTCGTCGCCGTACCGGCCATTTCCACGCTCTTGAAAGACTCGGATGACCCTCTCGACTGCTTTGTTTTTCATTTTTTTCTTCCTTTAGGCGAGCGGCAAACTGAAAACTACCAATCGCAACCCGATACGTAAGTTGCTTTAATGGTAAGACGGACTTCCGAGTCCGTCGAATTTCCAATTGACGGACTTGGAAGTCCGCCGTACCGCACTTACTCGCCTTATCACATATGCGCACTGGATTGTGATCATCGACAATTCGACACGTATATGGTAGCCGAATACCCGCTGGTCATTCTGAAGATCGGATGCAGATCCGAAGAAGGAATTGTGAAGATCCTTGCCTTCATTTCTGAAACAAGTCTGCGAGCTCAACCACCGATTCCACGACAAGATCAGCTCCCGCTCGCAAGAACTCTTGCTCGATGCCGAGGAGTGTTGCGTGCAATTCACTCGGATGGATCTTTTCAACATCCGACTCGGACAAACCGAGAGCATTCCCTGTTTTGGAAACGGCGACGGTGATGCAACCCGCACTTCGCCCCGCGTGAATGCCCGCTACCGAGTCATCCACGATCATCACGTTTTTCATCGGATAGACACCGAGCAGTTCGGCTGCCCGATAGTTGAGCCATGGTGCCGGTCGACCAGCGATCACTTCGTCCGAGCAAACCGAGACATCAGGAGAATAGCCCTGAGCTGCTGCAAACGGTATGACGACATCCAAGAGCTCTCGGGTGTAACCTGTGGTTGAGCCGATCTTGATCCCTTGTTTTCGAAAGAATTCAATCGCTTGCGGAACGCCCGAAATCGGTGTTGAATGGGTGCTCAATATTTGCTTCTGCAACACGAGGAATGTTTCGTACAGTTGCAGCACGTCCGATTCTTTCGGATCGAAACCGTAAAGTGATTTCCATTTCATCGCGATGCGAGGCATGGCAAACATCGCTCGGATGTGGTCGAGTTTGGCTTGACCCATGGGTTCGCGCGCTTCCGCTTCCGTGACCTCGATTCCGCAATGGGAAAAGATACTTTTAAAAACGGCGACAGGAGCCAGGCTACCGAAGTCGATGGTGGTTCCTGCCCAGTCAAATAGAATCGCCTTAACTGAGGCAAAATCGATCGGTGTTTCAACGCGCATCATGATTCTTGACTCCAACGTTTCCAGGTTCGTTCGGCAACACCAAAAGCAAGTGTCATTCCACTTCCACCCAGGCCCGTCGCAATGTGAACATTTGGGATCGGCTCGCTTTCGAACACGATTCCATCCGCATATTTCGAATATGTCCCGTTCCATCGGCTTTCGATTTGCCACGATGGGAGCTGAATGATCTGCGTTAGCTCGCGAAGTATCAATCGATCGATCTCTGCGGAATCGAACGGCTCGATGTCGGAGTCGTACTCATGAGAATCTCCCAATACAACTCGTCCTGCATCGTCTTGTGAAGCCATCACGTGAATGCCAAAGCGGTCAAGTTCAGGAGTCTCCGTCGATATGCGTTCGATGAGCAACTTGAGAGTTGGGCAATGTCGAAAGCTTGAATAGTGTCGCAGGGTGAGCCCGCTGGCAAGGTGAGGCCCGAGTCTCCAGGATCCGGTTTGGCCGACGGTGCGCATCATTTGGAGTTTGCATTTCCGGATCGGTGTCTCGCGAAACACTTCGGGAAACAGGGTTTCAAAATCGTGCCCCGAGCAAACGATGATACGATCAAATTGACTCTCTTGATAACCAGGGGTCCGAATCCAGCCAGCGCCTACTTCCACGACAGGCGTACTGAAATGGAACTTTACGCCGAATGATTCATTCAAGAATTTCGGCAGGGCCCGAACAGCGTTGGTCGGATTGACACACAACTCCATGTCACTGAAAAGCCCGCCGAGAAATCCATTGGGTTGGACCGCAGGCGATAGAGCATGGCACTGGCTTGGGTTTAAGAGCTTGAGATGCGAACCCAACTCCCCGTCTTTACCAAAATCGAAGTACTCGCGTAGAACATTCCATTCGTCGTCGTGGTGTGCAAGGTGGAGCGACCCAACTTGATCGACCCAGATGTCGGTCCTTTCGGCTAAACGAAGCCAACGTTCACGTGCAACCATAGCGACCGGACGAGACACCTCGGGTTGGCCGATTGGCCATACCATGCCAAAATTGCGTATGGATGCCTCGCTGGCCCTTGCGGTTCGTTCAAAAACGGTGACCGCATGCCCGCGTTCCGCCGCAGACCAAGCATGCGCCAGCCCGACGATCCCCGCTCCAACAATGCCTATCTTTTGTTTCTTCATGGGTCTATGGTAAGAACGTATTGCGAGCTTGACAACACCTGTCTTCTTTCAGGAACAAATGGGAAATGGCACTTTTGGCTTCGACTACCGCACTCTTGTTCCAAGGTCCTGGGCAGCCATGGTTATTCGAGAGCGTGCCTATTCCGCAGCCACGAAACGGCGATATTTTGGTGCGAGTGCTTGCCTGCACCATTTGCGGAAGCGATCTCCATTCCATATCCGGTCGCCGAACGGTTCCAACTCCATCGGTTCTAGGACATGAGATCGTTGGCGAAATCGTTGAGTTTGGACCGACAGTCAGTCGATTGTCGATTGACGGTACTCCGTTGCATGTTGGTACACGAGTGTGTTGGTCGCTCGTAGCGAATTGCGATCACTGCTTCTACTGCGAACACGACTTACCGCAAAAGTGCTCCACGATGATCAAATACGGTCATCACGCTTATAGTTGCCCTATCGATTTGACGGGCGGATTTGCGGGACATTGCCTATTGGTGAGCGGAACCAAGATCATGCAATTGCCTGCTTCGATGCCGTTGGAAGTGGCTTGCCCGATCAGTTGCGCAACGGCCACGATCGCATCCGCGATGGAAACAGCCAAGATCGTTCAAGGTGAAACGGTGGTTGTCTTTGGTGCAGGTATGCTGGGAGTGACCGCGTGCGCGATGGCAAAGGACTTGGGGGCGGGCAAGGTTGTTTGCGTTGAAAGATCTGCGGTGCGCCGTGAATCGTCCCTTCTCTTTGGAGCCGACATTGCAATCGAAGATTCACAGCTCAGCGAAGTGGTTCGCGACCTGACAAACGGTCGCGGAGCAGATTGCGTGTTGGAGTGCAGCGGTTCCAACCAAGCGTTTGAAAGTACGATGAATGTCATGCGGTTAGGCGGAAGAGTCGTTCTCGTCGGGGCAGTCTTTCCACAAGAACCGGTTCCGATTGTGCTTGAACGCATCGTTCGGCGCAACCTGTTGGTTGCCGGCATACACAACTATGCCCCGCGAAACCTCAAGCAAGCCGCCGATTTTTTGTCTGCATCTGGGGGTAAGTACCCATTCGAATCTTTGGTTTCGGCCTGGTATCCATTTACCGAAATAGAAAGGGCCGTCGAGCATGCATGTAGTGGAAGAGCAGTTCGTGTAGGCTTAAAGCCGACTCCCATCTAGCCATTTGGCGATAGCCCCGGTTCTCGACGAATGTCGAGCAATTGGAAAACCGGGGCTATCGCCCAACGGCTAATTGGGTTGAAAAACAGTTGCGGATGTGCTTAGCTGCGCGGCAGGACCGTTCCTGGTCAGTCACACGTCAATACGTCAATTCGCCGCCCAACTTCATCAAAACTTCACGAAGGGACGATTGCGATCCGGCGGTCGGCGGGCACATACTCTCACATGATCTCATCTACACAGCCTGCTCGTTCAGACAAATTGTTTGTCGTCGATACCAATGTCATTCTGCACGATGCACAGTGCATCCGGCGATTCAAAGAACACGATATAGCTATCCCAATCGCTGTTCTGGAAGAGTTGGACAACTTCAAAAAGGGAAATGAAGCCATTCATTTTCAAGCGAGAGCGTTTTTGCGGACGGTCGACGAGTTGACTGGTGATGTTCTTTCGCCAAACGGAGCAGCGCTGGGACCGGGACTCGGTTCGATTCGGATTGTACTCGGTGAGGAACCTGACGCCCGATTGGAAAAAGCGTTCCTTGAGGACAATCCAGACCACCGCATTTTGAGCGTCGCGTTGATGTTGCAACAACGAGAAACGCACCGTCCCGTTGTCCTGGTTTCGAAAGACACGAACTTGCGACTCAAGGCCAAATCATTTGGACTTACCGCTCAAGACTATAACAATGACAAAGTCGAAAGTTTTGAGAAGCTCTACACCGGCAAGCGGCTAGTCAAGGATTTGCCCAGTTCTCTGTTTGCCCAATTTTCCGAAAACGGCGGTCAAGTGTCTGCAAACTTATTGCCGGATATTCTGGACCCGATCCCGAACGAGAATTTTATTCTGCGGAACCACACAAGCTCAATGCTCGCCACGTACCAAGGAAAAAGCAAGGTCTATAAGCGTATCGACCCGATCTCTGCGGCTGGCATCATTCCTCGCAATGCCGAACAATCGTTTGCATTGCGGGCGCTGCTAGACGACCAATTGAAATTGGTGACTCTCACGGGTAAGGCCGGATCCGGGAAAACACTGTTGGCTTTGGCGGCCGCAATGGAGAGCCGTTCTCGCTACAGTCAAACCTTGCTGGCGCGACCGACTGTCCCGTTGAGCAATCGCGATCTTGGTTTTTTGCCCGGAGATATCGACGCAAAATTGGATCCGTACATGCAGCCCATCTATGACAACCTCGCCGTGATGAACCCAGGGAATAGCAACGGAAATGCCTCGGTTCGAAGCCGTGAATTTCTCCAAACGCATCATGTTGAAGTCACACCGCTTGCGTACATCCGCGGCCGTAGTTTGCAACGCGTTTTCTTTATCGTGGATGAAGCTCAAAATCTAACGCCGCACGAGATCAAAACGATCATCACACGGGCAGGAGAGGGGACCAAAATTGTTTTCACAGGGGACATTCAACAGATAGACCATCCGTACCTGGATTCGCTGTCCAACGGCTTGAGTTACTTGATCCATCGTATGGTCGGGCAACCGATCTTCGGCCACGTGGCGCTCGAAAAAGGCGAACGATCCGAGCTTGCGGAACTAGCCAGCAATTTGCTTTAAAGCCTGATGGCATGGGTCGAATGCCTCATCTTTACCCACACCTTTTGATCTTGCTCCCCTCGCCCCGAAGCGGGGCGAGGGGGAGAAAAAGCGCTGGGATCACACAGATTCATTGGGATTTCGGTTCTGGCGTGCTGCGAAATGTCGGTAAAGATGAGGCGTCTCGCCCATGGAGTCACGAGCGGGACGCTCGTGCCACGCGATGGTAACCCGACGCGTAAGCGAGGAGCCGACTGCAATCCCTCGCTAACGCGTCGGGTTACCAATAAATCAACAGCCCCCAAAGCGGGGCGAGGGGGAGAAAACTCGCTGGGATCACGCAAATTCATTGGGATTTCGAGTCTGGCGTGCTGCGAAATGTGGGTAAAGATGACGGCGAATTCCCTGCCTCGCTAGCGCGATAAGTTTGTCAAACGCGAAAGACCGTTTGCTGGCGTATGCGTTGAGAATGCCAACGTCCAATAAGACCTTTTTCAATTGAGTAGTCCTTCGATTTTCTTGATGCGATTGGCCGCTCTCTCGCCTTAACCCAAAGTTAACGTTTTCTTAGCGCGGTCATAAAGCAGCCACGCTATCTTTCTCACGCAGTCTTTACATGTGCTCATAGATTCTCATTGCGTGGAGTAGGTTTTGATGGCTACAAGTCTAAGGAAAAAGAGAGGGTTTACTCTCGTCGAGCTTTTGGTCGTGATTGCGATCATCGGGATTTTGGTAGGGTTGCTGTTGCCAGCAGTCCAAGCGGCTCGCGAAGCTGCAAGAAGAATGCAGTGCCAGAACAATCTCAAGCAACAGGGATTGGCGATGATGAACTACGAATCTGCATACAAACAGTTTCCGAGTGCATTAATGGGTTGCCGTTATGCTGTAGGTGCTGCCCCGCAGGACGACGGTGTAAGCTGGGCTGTTGCAATCCTACCGTTCATGGAGCAAACAGCTCTTTACAATCGACTCGAAGAAGGTGCGGTTGCATTAGGTGGAAAGCTTGGGAGGCCAGGTATCATGCGAGTTGCGAAAGGTGGTACTTGGCCAGGGAGTGGACCACTAGGACCTGACACGATTTCTGGCTCAGGCGGAGACGCAACAGCGACCACGATTGTACCCGGCGGCGATACTTTGTTGTCTATGTACAAATGCCCGTCGTCTGCCTTGCCTGCTATTTGTCCACTGAATTGGAAAATTCCTGGAGCAACGACCAGTTCGCCTCACCATGCAAGCCAATTTTCTGCCGGCTATGCTACCAACGACTACAAGGGTGCTGGAGGTAGTGCTCGTGGCGACTTTGGCGTCTTGCATAAGTTGTATGAAGCAAGAAACCGTCGAATTGCTGATATCACCGACGGCACTAGTAATACCACCCTAATAACGGAGTCGACCTACGTCACCGGAAACGGAAATCCAACGAATTTCGCGCCAACGCAGTTCGAAGATTGGCCCATTTGGTTTGGTGGACCCAATACGGACGAATCCATTCGAACGAACGGTCGTTCCAGTGCACCGATCAATGCTCTGACAAATCCGAACAAGATGGTCGCGGCAATCAATGATGACTCCGCATTCAGCTACCATGCCGGTGGGGCTCAATTCGCATTCGCGGACGGTTCCGTTCACTTCATTAGTGAGTCCGTAGCCATACAAACCTATAGCGACTTGAACGACATTAGCGATGGAAGGCCTCTTGGGGAATGGCAATAAGATTGGGGCATGTTTGGAACGAAAAGAAAGGCTATTGAAATGCTAGATGCTCAAAAAAGGTTTCGAGCCGGTTGGTTGAGAGTGGCGCTGTTCGCTGGCGTGACTTCTCTGGTCGGCTGCAGCGAATCGGGTTTTCCCGTTGGGCGGGCAACTGGCACCGTTACTTGCGAAGGAAAAGCTGTCCCAGGAGCTTGGGTCTACTTTGAGCCGTTGGCAAAGACAGAGGGGTCAGGGGGGACTGCTCTCGTGGGAAAGCAGGGATTTGCAATCGCGGATGGGAATGGGAAATTTGTCATTGCTACCTATGGCACCGATGATGGTGCGGTGATTGGGAATCATAAAGTTCACGTCACTGCTCCTAAAAGCGAGGGAGGCCCTGCGTTCAAATGCCCATGTGAATTCGATTCGGAAAGCCAACCTTTTCTGGTCGAAGTCAAAGCGGGAAAGAATGAGTTCGATCTGAAGTTGCCTTTACCAAAGGCTGGCTCCAACGCGAATAACAAACCGATGTCCCTCGACGAACGCGATGCGATGCTAGAAGGCAAGCAAGCTGAGCTTGAAGAGAAAGCGAATGCGAAGGCCAACGCTCAGCCCAAGAAAAAGTAATTGGAATCGAGAATATTCCGAGTGATTGAAAACGACGATTCATTAGAAAGCGATGTTGGTTCCCCTAAGAGATCAACATCGCTTTTTCGTTTGCTTGATCGCTTGTTTTTGCCCGTTGACAATGCCAGCGTGACGCTCTTTCGCATTGGTCTCGGAGCGATGTTTGCATGGTGGGCTTGGGATTATTTAGCGACTGGGCTTGTTCATTCGATCTACATTGAACCGAAGTTCCACTTTACCTATTGGCCTTTTCACTGGGTTCATCCGCTTCAACCGAACGGAATGATTGCAGTCTTCGTCGCGATCATCCTGTTGGGGATTCTGGTTTGTGCCGGCGTTTTCTATCGCTGGTCGTCACTATTGTTGGCACTGTGTTTCACCTATGTGTTCTTGTTGGAAAGGACGAACTACCAAAACCATTACTACCTGTTGATTCTGATTGCTTGGTGGCTGCCCTGGTTGCCATTGGCAAAGAACGTTTCATACGACGCTTCGCGAAATCCGTCGGGTTTTGAGTCAACAGCGCAGGCATGGGCCTTGTGGTTGCTCCGATTTCATGTTGGACTTCCTTACGTTTACGGTGGGCTGGCAAAATTGCACGGCGATTGGTTAGCGGGTGAGCCAATGCGTCAGATTCTCGCTTCGCGTAATCAGTTGCCATTCGTGGGGCCATGGTTCAACGAGGAATGGGTTGTATTCGCATTTGTCTGGGGTGGGTTGCTTTTCGATCTCGCGATTGTGCCTCTCCTGCTTTTCAAACGAACGCGAGTTGTTGCGTATTTGGCTTGTGTTGGCTTTCACTTGACCAACGCCGTCATCTTCAATATCCATGTGTTTCCATGGTTCATGATTTTTGCCACGACACTGTTCTTTGAACCGGATTGGCCTAGAAGAGTCTTGGGCGGAACTCCCTTGGGTTTGAGTCCTTTCAAGTCGCTGCGTTGGGCTGAACTGCCAAGCCGATCCAAGTGGGGACTTGGGTTGGTTCTTGTTTACTGCCTTTTTCAATGTACATGGCCATTGCGGCATTTCTTAAGCGAAGGAGACGCAAGTTGGACTGAACGCGGCCATATGTTTTCGTGGCGTATGATGTTGCGAGGCAAAACGGCGGCAGTGCGATATTTCGTCACGGACGACAATACCAATCAAACATACATCCCAAGGCTCAAAGGGGTTATCAGCGTCGATCAAGCCAATCGATTTCCTCGAGACCCCGAAATGATATTGCAGTTTGCTCACTTTCTTGCTCGGGAGCACAAAGGCCGAACGGGGCGAGTTCCTCGCGTTCAGGCGCTAGTTTTGACATCTCTCAATGGGAGAAAGCCGCAACTATTTATCGACCCAAACGTCGACTTGGCAATGGAACCAGCGGATGCGGGCTCTCGAAAGTGGATACTGCCATTGACGGAGCCACTCCGTAAAGCTCCGTGGAAAATTCCGCTAAACGAATGGGAGAAACATGTGGATTTGCCGCAACTGCCGGTCGCCAATGCGCGAGAGCCCTAGATTGACTACGCGGAGGAACTTTCCCGTGCTAAGACATCTTAACGCAACCCATGCGAGAAACTAATGCAAGCGTAACATTCGACCGTTATTCTAGGCACTATGATTCAATTGCTAGGTTTTGGATGAGAAGGCACATGACTCTGTTCCATTTGGATCGGCGTCGGTTATTGGCAGGAAACGACGACGTGTCCTCAACCGCCGCCTCACGTGATTTGTAAGCCCATCATATAACTGTTCATTCGCTGCAAGGTTAAAAACGCTTTCCTATTGCGATTACAGACGAAGGACGAGTGGCTGACGTTTATGGAACCTACCCAAAGCGCCCGTCTCGACGTGGTTAAACGCGGGCTTCGTAAGTTCGAAAATATTCCGAGTATCTAACCTTTTTCAGGTGATGTCATGT
>CAMBSL010000026.1 GCA_945870455.1 Pirellula staleyi DSM 6068
TACCGGGGTTTAAGGGGACTTTGGAAACGACACGCGACAGATGCGGCAACAGGGTATTGGTGGTCCAATCAGCAATCCATGTTTGGTGAAATGGCACAAGTTTTTTTGCGACTTGAGGATCATCGTCGGTTGACGATGGCGGCCATAGAACTCAAACGCTTTTCGCTGGAAAAAAAACGCTTGCCAACGGAACTTCGCGAGCTAGACCAGTTTGCTCAAGGTGGCGTTGAGCTTGAAACGTGCGAGGGCAATCGATTCGATTATGAAATCGATAACGATTTGAAAGCAGCAACATTGTGGTTTCGAATAAACCCAGAGACAGAGCGAGCGAGTCAAATGGACGATGCACAAATCAAGAAAACGCCCGGCCTCAGTTATTCGGTGACGGTAACGCTGTGACGGTGCGAAATCCCAATGAATTTGCGTGATCCCATCGCTTTTTTCTCCCCCTCGCCCCGCTTCGGGGAGAGGGGGTCGGGGGGTGAGGGGTAGAGCCCTGACTTGGTAGTCTCCGGTTCAGTTATTTGTTCACGCTTCTTAAACGCATCTAGACATTGAATTAGTGCAAAACCCCTCACCCCCAACCCTCTCCCCGAGACCAGGGCGAGGGGAGCAAGATCAAACTTGCCAGCCCTCACCAGCCCGGCCCAGTGGGGTAAGCTTCCAGCGCTTCCAGCTTGCCATCAAATCCAGCTTTCCGTCCAAGATTCATCGCAAGCTGGAAGCTTACGCCACATAGTCCTCGCCCAGAGACTATACTGAGTACCCGCCATTCCTCGGTACACTCCTGCCCATCCGACCTACCCATCCGAAAAACTGAAATGAATCCCCTTTCCAAAACCGGCTATGCTCACGTGGCGTTTTGCCTGCTGGTCTGGGCCATGGCAAGCTCTGCACGTTGTGCTGAGGTTGACTTCAACCGCCAAGTCCGACCCATTCTGACGGAGTACTGTTTTCATTGCCACGGCCCCGATTCCACGAAACGCAGTGCTGATTTAAGACTCGACTTGGAAAGCGAAGCAAAGAAGTCCGCAATGGTTGCCGGCGCATCCGCAGATAGTGAACTCGTTCATCGAATCAATTCCTTGGACCCAGACGCGATCATGCCCCCTCCGGCGACTGGCAAGGTCTTGAACGAAACTCAAAAAGAGATCTTGCAGAAATGGATTGACGAAGGTGCAAAGTACTCGGGTCACTGGGCATTTCAACCGATTGGACATTCCGACAAACTCTTAAATGCACTGCCCAAACTCGACGCAAGCAACGCATTGCCCATCGATGGCTTTCTTCAGCAAAAATTATCTTCAGCAACCTTGGCTTACTCCGGGCCGGTAAGTCCGACCCAGTTCATTCGACGCGCCACTTTCGATTTGACAGGCTTGCCTCCAACCTGGGAGGAAGTCGAAGCGTTTGTGAATGACCGTTCGGACCAAAGTACCGAACGCCTGATTGATCGTCTGTTGGAGTCCCCTCGCTACGGCGAACGATGGGGGCGCCATTGGCTGGACATTGCTCGCTACGCGGATACTCACGGCGGTGCCGCCATCGGTTTTACAACCTTTCCCTTTTCTTACACTTATCGCGACTATGTTATCCGGGCCGTCAACCAAGACTTGCCGATGGATCGTTTCCTATTGGAACAAATCGCTGCGGACCAACTTGGACTTGCAGAAGCCGATCCATCGCTTGCCGCATTGGGATTCCTGACGGTTGGAATGCAATTTCGCAATTACCATGACACAATCGATGATCAAATCGATGTCATAACACGTGGCTTGATGGGGTTAACGGTCACGTGTGCGCGTTGCCACGACCACAAATTCGACGCTATCCCAACCGCAGACTATTACGCCCTCTATGCCGCCATCGCACCCAGCAAGTCCCCGGCACAGCTACCCTCGATCGGAAACGGCGCAGACGATAAGGCACACGAAACGTATCAACGTGAGCTCAAGGAATTGACTGCCAAACTCCAGCATTTCGTGCGCGACCAAAGTGAAGTCCTGCGTGGACGATTGCGCATGCAGGTCGGCTTGTATCTAACCGAAATTGCGAAGGGAACACCCGAACAAGACCTCTCGACGCAATTCCTGTCGTACCGGACCGATGATATTCGGCCATCGATCTTCAATCGTTGGAAGAGCTATCTTCAATCGCTACCCAAAGACGATCCTGTCTTTGGGCCATGGATCGAAATGAAGTCTTGGGGAATGATCCCTTTGGAGGATTTTCAAAAGCGACGTGACGAATTCATGACTCGAATTGCAAGTGAACTGGGCGCGGATAGCAAGACTGGGGATAGCAAGACTAGGGATAAACTGCATGCACTGCGAGGCGAACCGCCCAAGTGGAATCCGTTCGTCTTGAATGCACTTGCCGATGCGAAACCCAATTCGCTTACCGAGGTCGCGATTGTCTACGGGAAAGTATTTGCAGACCAACAGCGTCTTTGGTTGCAATCGTTGCTCGAATCGTCTAATGAAGCAGCCGCAGATGGCAAGCTCTTGCCAGACGATCATCCTCAGCATCAAGTCATCAACAGTCCCTCGCATCGACAGCTTCGCACTCATCTCTATTCTCCAGAAACTCCCTGCGATGTCTCGGACGAAGAGGCCATGCGTCTTACGAACCGCACGATCAGCGATTTGATTAGTGGCAAGCGTGGGGCCATCCACCAATTAAATCTGTCGTCTCCAGGTTCCCCACCTCGCGCCATGGTCGTTCTAGAAGATCCAAAGCCCGCTGAGGTCAATATCTTTCTGCGAGGAAACCCGCTTGCCCGTGGCGCATCGGTTCAACCGAGGTTTCTCTCAGCCCTTTCGGGTGCGCAACCACCTGTTTTCGAAGATGGAAAACGCCGATTGGGTTTAGCTCGTTCTGTCATCGCTGATAGCAATCCGTTGACTACCCGTGTGCTTGTCAATTGGGTCTGGCAGAATCACTTTGGGCTCGGTTTGGTTCGAACGCCGGACGATTTTGGTACGCGTGGCCAACCGCCGACGCATCCTGAGTTGCTGGACTATTTGGCTGACGCGTTTCGAAAAAATGGCTGGTCCATGAAATGGCTTCATCGGCAGATCATGTTGAGCCAAGCTTACCGGCAAGGAGCCGTTGAAAACGAACACCATCGTCAGCTAGATCCCGAGAACCAATGGCTTTGGCGGATGCCTCGACGCAGGCTTGATTTTGAATCGATGCGAGATGCGATGTTGGCTGTGAGCCAGGAGCTTGATGCAACGATGGGAGGCAGGCCCATTGATTTGAACCAATCGCCTGCAGTCCCTAGACGGAGCGTGTACGGATTTGTTAATCGCGACATCATCGCCAACTTGATGAGTACGTTTGACGCTGCCAATCCGAACGCGTGTACGGCCAAACGGCCAGAAACGACGGTACCGCAGCAAACGCTCTTTGCATTAAACTCGGATTTCATTCAAGATCGAGCGGCAAGGGTTTCGTCGCTGACCAAGCAAATGAATCTGCCGACCGACGAAGAACGCATTGTGGCTTTGGTTCGTAAGGTTCTAGGCCGAACTCCGACGGGTTTCGAAGTGGATCGCGCGAAGCATTTTCTGAACGAAGCCAACGCTGCCGCTGCGAACGGTGCAGCTGCGAATACGGACGGATCTCCAATCGAGCCGGAGGGACGATGGACTCAGTTGGCTCATGCCTTGTTGGCTTCGAACGAATTCCTATTTTTGGACTGATAAGGTAATGAACGCGATGAACCAAAATCGACGGCATTGGATGCGACAATGTGGAATGGGATTCGGGGGCCTCGCGTTCGCCGATTTGATTTCGTCCTCGGTCACTGCAGCTGGCAACCGTGGAGCGTTGGAGACTCATTTTCCAGGCAAGGCGAAACACATCATCCATGTGTTTCTCAATGGCGGGGTATCTCAAGTTGACACATTTGATCCCAAGCCCGAGTTGACTCGTCGAGCCGGTCAAATGCTCCCCTTTGAGAATCTGCAAACCGAGCGCAAGACAGGTGTGGCCCTGCCATCTCCTTTTGTGTTCGAGAAGCACGGAGAAAGTGGAATCCCGGTCAGCGATCTGTTTCCCCACTTATCCAAGTGTGTCGACGAGATGACCGTCATTCGATCGATGCATGCGGAATTACCCAGTCATGAAATGTCGCTGATGCTGATGAATACCGGGGATCAGCGTTTGGTTCGGCCAAGTTTAGGCTCATGGCTGACCTGGGGAATGGGGACGATCAACGAAAACTTGCCGGCATTTGTTGCCCTTTGTCCTGGTGGTATGCCCGTAGGAGGTGCTGGCAATTGGCGGTCCGCATTTTTGCCTGGTGTCTATCAAGGTGCACGCGTCGATACCTCCAATCCCGATCCCACTAAGCTGATTGACTTTCTTCAAAACAAACGTCTGTCCGTTCGAGACCAATCCAAACAGTTCGAATTTTTGCAACAGCTCAATGCTCAGCATCTTGCCGATCGGCCAGGAGAAGCAGCCATCGAATCGAGGATCCATTCCTTTGAGCTTGCCTTTCGCATGCAAACCGAAGCGAGCGATGCGTTTGACATTTCCAAGGAACCGGAACATATCCTCAAACTGTACGGAGAAGGCCCTCAAAATCGACAACTACTTATGGCAAGAAGACTGATTGAGCGAGGAGTACGATTCGTTCAAACATGGCATGGTGACTCCCAGCCTTGGGACAGTCATTCCAACATCAAAGACGAACATCGCAAAGTTGCGAACCAATGCGATCAGGGACTTGCTGCGTTGATCATCGACCTAAAGCAACGCGGATTGCTCGATGAGACTCTCATTTTGTGTTCGGGGGAGTTTGGTCGCACTCCCTCGGTTGAGATGGGGCAAGATGGGACCGGGGCCAGTCAAGGCCGAGATCACAATCATTGGGGTTTTTCGCTTTGGATGGCAGGCGGTGGGATTAAGAAGGGGACCGTGTACGGGGCAACAGACGACTTCGGATTTCGCGCCGTGGAGAACCCTGTATCCGTTCACGATCTGCACGCGACGATCCTGCATCTGATGGGGTACGACCATCAACGCATGACGTATCGATACGCTGGCCGCGATTTCCGGTTAACGGATGTGCATGGACAAGTGATTCACCCGATCCTGCAAGTCTAACCCTGAGAGGAATGCCCCTGGGTTTATCCCAGGGGATCGTTACCTTCATGCTAGGCTGAAGGTCAATTACCACTGGCATAAAGCCAGATGGCATGCATCTACCCATTTGTCCCCTCCAGCGCTTTCAACACTTGTTCGATTTGAATCGCGGTCTTGTAGTAGATTAAGGGCTGTCCAATATCCACTCCCATCTTTCCTTTGATTGATTCGGCTACTGCCAACAGAATCGGCTGATCGTGAAATAGCTTGAGCACTTTTGATTTATGGTTTAGATACTCGGGAGTCCAGAAGCCGATGACTTCCATCAGGACCCGCCTTCCATCCTCATGGACAAATACGAAGTCCGGGAAAAAAGCGGTTTGTCCTCGATGCAATATCTCCGTCTCGCGTTCCAATCGCCAGCCGTTTCTCGCTTGCTCGCCCCACTTTGCGCAAAAGGACTCTTCCACTTTCGAATCGAAATCATCCGCTCGGATCGTTTCGCTTGTCAATCCACACTCATCATTGAGTTCCAGACGTAGCGAACCTTGAAATCGCGATGCTCGAATCTTGGCAACCATCGACCAACCTTGGCACGACAAAAGCCCGGGCAAGAACTTGGCCATGGCGGATCCGTACCTATGTGTATTTTGCAAAAGGGACGCTGGCCCATCGAATTCAAAGAAATACCGATTGGATCGTTTGGTGATTCGGTGCATGAGCCTTGCAAGTTTCGCATATCGAAGAATCGATTTGAAATCTTGCGTTGCCACGACCGTCAACTCGACTGCATCGAACAATGCAACTTGTGCTTGTGCCACGTTGTATCGAGCCAAAAGGGACTCCGCCCGTTCAAATCCCTCGAATGACTTCAGTACATGGTACTCCATCAAATCCTCAAAAAGCCTATCCTTCAATTGCGGCCAGTCCATCCCATGCTCTTCGGCGATTCGACGCTTCATTTCGGATTCATCGTGCTCAAAAAGCGAATCGCTTATTGTCACAAGCGGATGGCATTTGGCGGCAGCACGAAAGACCGATCGCCTAAGTTTCGCGGTCTTGCTTTTGTCTCCATCCGCATATTCGGATGCATCATCTAGCAGTTTACAAAACGCGAGGATCCGCCGAGGTGGGCAGTCGCTCCCGCTGAACAGTTGCCGCACGGTGTTGTGCAGTGACCGCCGATCTTTTCCGACGCCATTCTGGTAAACATGCAACATGGATTGAGCAAGCTCCACATAGAGAGCATGCGACTTGCGAGTCAATCGATCTGGAATGAGTCGCCCGCGATCAAAGGTGGCGATGGCGAGTTCCCGCGTAAGCATCGTTCTTCCTTCGTTTGCGAGATCGTTCGGCTTCGTTGGTATCCCTGGCGACCACTTCGTAAAGGATCGCTCGCTCGTTTCCTCGTCGGCGTAGGATCCGACCGAGGCGCTGCTTGGCTTGTCGGGTCGACGCCATACCACCGATGACGACTGCGATCTTGACCGCGGGTAGATCGACCCCTTCGTCGAGCACTTGATTGGCAACAATGGCTGGGTAGATGCCATCTCGCAAGCCATCCAGATAGTCGAGTCGTTCCGCCTTGCCGCAATGATTTAGCAAGCAGGGGAGAAGAAAGCGGAGAGAAACGCGCCGAGCCATCATGTTGGAGCCAGCGAAGATGAGTATGGGTGTTCCGTGATGCAAACGAAAGAGATCTTCCAGAACGCGCAGTTTTTCCTCAGCGCAATCTTCAATGGACTGCTTCTCTTTGAAGGCGCGCAAAATGGCTCCCGATTCGGCACTTCTAAGTGACTCAGCACACAAATCCTGCCAATTGAAATTGGGTTCCTCTTGTCGGCGATCGTAGACATAGGTTGAGACTTGCTCCGCCAAAGTATCATAACGGACTCGCTCGCGATCATTCAATTCAACCGAAATGCGAAATACATCGTACTCCGCCAGCGAACCGCCGCTGACTTGATTGATCTCAAGCCGATAGGCTATTGGCCCGATGAGATGTTCCAACTGGGAGTGCTGGCCATCGCTGCGCTCAAGAGTTGCTGTTAAACCCAAACGCATGGGTGCAATACTCATTCTCGCCGCATCGCCGCGAATGGGACCAGGCAAATGGTGGCATTCATCAAAGATGAGCAATTGGAAACGGTTGCCAAAGGTCGGCATATGAATGCACGCGCTGTCATAGGTGGTGACAGAAACCGGCTTCACATTGCGGATATTGTCACCGATGATGCCCGCATCGTAGCCGAGACCTTGAAGGATGCGACGATGCCATTGATACATCAAATCGCGGATAGGTGCGACGACCAATGTGCTGCACCCCTGGTCTGCCATGATGCGCAACGCTACTTCGGTCTTGCCAGTCCCTGTTGGCATGACAACCACTCCGCGGCGATGCTGTGTCCATCCGCTGACCGCATCGAGTTGCTCGGGCCGAAGGATAGGAAGTTTCACTTCAGACCAAGCGACCTTCTGCCATTGCGGAACACGATCGAGCGTGCCGAACGCATTTATGCTCAGGATCTGACGAATCTCCGGATAGTGAATGGCGATGGTTCGCCAGGTTTCCGCGCGGTCATCCCAAGTCCATAACTTATCCCCGAAGACCTTTTTGATGGCTTTCTCTGTCCATCGATCGAGCACCAGCGTACCGCCACTGAATTCAAGGTGGGCTTGATTCAGGATGTTGGCTCGCTGCTTGGTTTGACTTGAGGATTGTTCCACAATTTCGTTTCATTTGGCTACGTTTTGAAACGTTTTGACAAAGTCCAAAGTATCGGGCTATTTTCGTTCTGTGCGTCTTGATGGCGTTCGACACCGAATTCGTCTTTTTTGGTTTCGACCCATTGTCCTACCTGCAAGGCTTCTGTTTTGCCACCGCTGTGGCCAAGGTATGCCAAAATAGTGATCAATCCGCCCGGACGAATCAAGCCCGCAACTTGATCTAACGCCAGGATCGTCGACTCCGGCTGAGTGACGATGGTTTTGTCGCCAAACGGCAAGTAGCCCAAATTGAACATCGCGACCGATATGACGCCTTGATGGGATTTGTCGACAATCTCATTGAGCTGTGCATGCGAGCAAGCAGTTAGCTGGCAGCGATGAGACGTCCCGGCGTGTTGGAGTTTTTGTCGGACGGCTTCGATTGCATGCGTTTGAATGTCAACGCCGTAAACCAATCCCGAGTCCCCTACTTGTTCGGCCAAAAAGAGTGTATCGAATCCGTTACCCGTTGTCGCATCGATGGCGATGGCCCCTTCCTCTAGGTATCGTTTGGCAATGTTTTGTGCTTCCACGGTGAAGTGCATAAATTACTTTCGTCGAGTCCATAACAGAGGGTCTGGGATCGCGGCTCCCTCCATGGAATCCAAGAGAATTTCCGCGAGATGAGGCGACATGAGTGTTCCTTTCGAGCCAAGACCGTTCAAGCAATATAAATTTGGGTGCGACTCGTGTGGGCCAATCAATGGATGGCGATCGTAGCTCGCTGGCCGCACGGCCGCTCGCTGACCTAGGAATTGATGTTCACCAGCTGCAAAAGTGCCTGAGGTCATGGACTCCCAGCGATCCATCAATTGATTTCGAAATCGCCTGGCATCCTGATTGTTGTCACCTACGTCGTCGTGTAGAGCAAGCCGATCGTAGGTCGCGCCGATCAAAAATTGTTGTTCGCCGATCGGAACGGCCCAAGTGTGGCTATGAAGGACATGCTCGCATTGAACTTGGTGACTTCGGACTCGGATGATATCACCGCGCGCGGGGTGGAGCGGCAAACGATCAAAGAAACGGTTTTTCCGAGCTGCGAAACCTTGGCAGAAGACCATTCGTTTTGCGGTTATCCTCAACGACTCAATCACAATAGAACCCGTAGAACTGATGGTGATCGCTTGATTGCAATCGATGTCGGAAATAAAAAACATTCCGAGGGAATCAAAATAATGATGGGACGCGTTGAGATAGGCTGTCGTGTCTAGTCTTGCGGCCGGTTCGAGCTGACAAATTCCATAGGGAGCGAGAATGCCAACGGCGTTGATCGCAGGAAAAATCGACGCGTGAATCCCACTCGACGTCTGTGTCCTTTCTGGATCGATCCATCGCGTTTGATACAGATCCTTTTCCTCTTGATTGCCGAGGACCTTCAGCGCGGGTGCGACGTGCCAAAAAGATTTGCCGGTGGTCTGTTCGATGCGGACATAAAAGTTCTCTGCGCTTGGATAGAAATCGTCCCATCGCCAGCTTGCTGCACCGCGTGAGCCGGTGACAGGAGTCACTAGCCCGGCAGCAACGCGCGACGATGTCTGAGGGTCGAGCCGATCGATAAGGGCAACGGACCAACCCCGAAAATGAGCTTGCCAGGCTATCGCGGTACCGGCCAAACCGGCTCCCAACACAATAAGATCAACGCACTTAATTTGTTGATTTCCTCGCAACGTTTGAGGCTGGAAAGGGAGGCAAGTTACCGTCGTGCATGCAGAAAACTAGAAGGACAGGAATAAACGGTAACCGAATCGACCCAAAAGACAAGGAAATTGATTGCCAACGCAAGGCGACCTTTGCCTTTAGCTTGGGGCATTGGATATCATAACGATGTGCAGATTTTCCACAATTTCATCTCCAGGTTCGGTGTTGCGTTGGAACCCTTTCGACTCGCCTGTCCTCATTGCTCTAGCAAAATAGTTGTTCGTCACGAACCCTTGTTAGGGCAAACATTGCCTTGTCCGAAATGCCAAGGTGCGATCCTGGTTCCAACGGCCCCACCCGTGGGTAGCGAGTCAACGCCAGTCAAGATCACGACTGCGCAACGCGTTTCGCCTGCGGCGGTCCCTCAGCCGCCACAGAGAGTCGGGCCACATGTCATCAATTCGGGTGCGATCACCAAAGAAGGGGATCCGGATTGGGAAAACATGTTGGCCAGCGAGAACTTCACGATTCCAGTCGACACAGAAAACGATTCGACGTCGCGATTCCGACCTGTTAGCGATTCGGACAACTATGCTCTAGCCCCCATCGAATCGACGCCGATTCCATTTAACCCACTACCGACCTCAACGGACCCAACGCCGCTCCACAAACAACCTTGGCAAAGCAACAGTGTTGCCAAAAGGCGTCAAATTTTGACGTTAGTTATGATTGCAATCACGGGTTCCCTTGTGGCGATCGGTTGTTTCGTCGCGTTCATGAAAATGGTGGGTAGCGACCGCAGTACCCTTTCGGCGGGGAACGACGGAGCAACTACCGTCCCGAAGAATGCAACGGGAGTCATTCAAGACCAAGGAACCGATGACGCGGCCAAATCGGAACCGAATGCAAGCGCCCAATCCAACACATCCACAGATCCAGACATGGGTGATTCACCCGAACCGACCGAGACCGCCGAAATGGTTGGAATTGAGCAGCCCAAGGTCGCCGTTCCTGAGGAAAAAAGGTCCGACTCAAGTCAAGCCTCGGCAACAACCCCGCCACCGATCGCAATCACACCACCTGCATCCTTACCAACCATTGAGGACGACGATGCGTCAAGCGTAACCCTACCGCCTATCTTTGGTCAATTGTTAGGCGATGTTCTTGGCAAAGGTAAATCCATTCCGGATGCGGGCTTTGGAAAGAATGAATTGGCGGATGAGTTGGATGTGCAAAATGCCGAACTCTATATTGATCAAGTCTTTCATCCACAGGCAAAAGCGGTCCCAAGTTGGGAAGAAAAAGGTAAGCTGCAATTGCGCTCTCTCACGATCAAGGACACGAACTTTCTCAGGTGCATCGATTTCTTTGGGAGGATGACGGGAGTTGGGATCACAGTTGACTGGCAATCCTGTCGCATTGCAGGTATTGAGTTGACAAAACCATTGCAATTGGATTCGCAGGGCAAGTCGGTTGCCGAACTGGTTGCAGAAATCGTCGAAAACATGGGACTCGAATGGACGCTCGACAAACAAGGCTTGCCAGTCATTTCCGCCTCTCGCGCAGCGATGGAATCGAAGTTGCCGCTCGATTGGTCCGTACCGGACCTTTTTGCAGAAGGCTTCGAACAGCAGAGTTGCGATGCGTTGCTGCGATTGTGGGGGTATGAAGACGTGTGCAGCTTTTCGAGCGGACGCCTGCAATGGAATGAGCGAGCGACCCCCATCGAAAAAGCCAACGTGCAAGCCTCTCTCAACGCATTGGCTAGCCTTCGCAAACTGCGAGACGACCATCCATGGCAACCCAAAAATGAAATTCAAGCCATTTTCTCGACGGATCAATGGTACCGCAGTCTAGCCGCACTGAATCGCCAAGTCGGTATGTCTGTGATCATACCGGAACCGCGGCCCGTCGCCGATTTGCTGATGACGGCTGCAAAGGCAACGAATTTAAATGTGTGCATCGATTGGCAGAATACATGGAATCATGGTTTGATACCGAACAAACCAGCGACATCCGTGCTACGGGGGCGGACCTTTCCGCAGATAGCGAATCGTTTTTTGACGGATTATGCGCTGGATCTGATTCCCATTTCAGAAGACACGTTTTGGATCACGACGGGTGATGTTCGCCGCAAGATGGTTCGCGTCGTGCCCATTCGAATTCCGAAGGATTTGAAGCTGGAGGAGTTAAAGCAATCATTGAGACTCATAGCGCCGCTAGGGCCAGACGATCGATCGCGGTTCAAGGTAATTCCAATACCTGGTACAATAGATCTTTTTTGGGCGAGAGTTTGCAGTCCAAGGGCTGATCAGGTCAATGACCCAGATTTGATCCTCAGCTTCGGCTGGCAATAACGAGACAAGGACGTCACTATAAATGCTTGCTAATCAATCGACATCGTCAAACATAGGCGATCGGCAGACCAAAAACTACCACGTAGCACAGGCTGCCAGCGCTGGCAGCCTGTAATAGTCAAAAAAAGCACAGGCTATTAGCGCTAGTAGCCTGTGCTACGGGCTCGCAGACCCTGACACGTATCTACCCTGAATCATCTAGATAAGCTAGATCATCGATCTTGACTTTGTTTCGATCATTCTGCGATAACGACAGACGCACTTTGTGATTCTGGGCCAATAAGATCAATCGACTGACGACGTAGAGCCAATGGGAAGATGACTTCGAACATTCGAAACACGTTTGCTCACCCACTTCCTGAGAGGATTTTCGTTGACGCTTCGCACACGTGCGCGTCGGGAAAAAATTCGGGAATTGAAAGGGTGGTACGAAGTCTCCTTGCTGAATGTGGGCATTGGTGTGAGTCCGACGGTCTTCCAGTCCCTCAGTCGGTAACACACCATGCTGGCCAATTTTTTTGCGTTGAGAACCAAGTAGAAAAACAATTTATGCATGTCGCTTCGCTTGAAGCGAACGTCCGAAGCAAACTGCCGAATTGGTATTTGGGGCTTGCCGAACGTCTATGCAAAAGTCTGAAATATCCTAGATTGAGGAAGTGGTTACTACCTGAGGCCGGTCACTTGGGATTGTTCAAAATACCGCACAACCTATACGACTCTTGGATTCGCCGAAATCTGCCTTGGAATTCGAGTGCAGTCGTTCCAAAGACTCAAGATTTGTTTCTGTTGCCAGACGCTTACTGGACAAGGCGCGGCGTTTGGGCAGCCGCTGAAGCGGCACGCGAGCAAGGTGCGACCATTGCGACGTTGATTTACGACCTGATCCCATTAACGCACCCTCAGTATGTTGGTACCAAACGCCAAGAGGGATTTCGACGTTACCTTCATCAGGCCATTGAACACTCCGATTTGATCGTTGCAATATCGCGCACCGTTCAAGAAGATGTCGAGGCTTATATTCGCGATCATCGCTGCCAATTCAATCGTATACCGTCAAGTGTCCACCATTTTACGTTGGGGGCCGAATTGAGCTTGGTCCAAGGTGAAGTTCGACCGGCTGTGCTTGAGCTCTTTTCGGTGGATGCTGCGGTTACCAAACAAAAGAACCCTTACTTGATGGTCGCGACCTTCGATCCACGCAAGAATCATCATTACCTGCTCGATGCTTTCGATATACTTTGGAAAACTCGCACTGACTTGAGGTTGTGTCTGATCGGTCGAGTTGGATCGCTGTGCGAGGATGTGATTCAACGGATTCGAAGTCATCCGGCCTTGAACAAGCAACTGTTCGCATTTTATGACATTCAGGATTCGGAACTTCAACACTGCTACCAGACTTGTCGGGGAGTTATTTTTCCGTCGATCGTAGAGGGCTTTGGGCTACCGATCGTCGAATCCCTTTGGTTTGGAAAACGAACATTTGCCAGCAACACGCCGATCCACCGGGAAGTAGGAAAAAACGATTGTGTCTATTTCGACTTAGAATCGCCAAGCTCACTTGCAACCGAAATTGAGAAATGGGAATTGATTGCTGACACGCCTGCCCATCAACTTCCAACGCGTAGGCCCACAACTTGGACGGAGAGCAGCAAGCAATTAATGATGCACTGCTTGAACACGTTTCGCCTGCTTCGGACCGACTCGGACAGAGTGCATAACAAAGCAGCTTGATGTCGGGAGTAGGCATTGTCATTTGTCATTGGTTGGCCACCCCCCTGAGAGTTTTCTCCCCTCGCCCCGGTACTCCGGGGAAAGGGGGTAGGAGAGTGAGGGGCGAACCACGTATCATCCCCAGGATACAATGGCGATTCCAATGCACTCAGCCCCTCATCCCCAGCCCTTCTCCCCTGAGTACCGGGGAGAAGGGAGCAAGAATCTATTGGTCATTGGCAGTCGGGACGGCTAGCCTAGCCAAGAACCAAGAACCAAGAACCAAGAACCATGAACTAAGAACCATGAACTAAGAACTAAGAACTAAGAACAACTGCTCACACTGGCAAGCATTGCTAGACTCGGATAAAGTGTTTAGGTCTTTGTTCGCACACTGCCCTACGATAGGAAATTGAATTTTGCGAGTTGTGATTCTAGACTCATCCGATCAAGTGACGAATTTCGCGGCCGACATGGTATGCGAGGTGATCAACACCCGAACTCAAAGCAGTACGCCAGCCGTTCTGGGGCTAGCAACCGGCGGAACTCCGTTGGGACTCTATCGCGAACTCATCCGCCGTTGCACACGTGGGGACGTCTCATTCCAAAATGTGGAGACTTTCAACCTGGATGAGTACGTTGGTGTTGAGCCGTCCAGCCCGCAAAGCTACCGCTATTACATGCTCGAAAATCTATTCTCGCATGTCGACATCGACTTGGCGCGTACGCATGTCCCCGTAACTTGGAACGTAGATCTTGAGCAAAGCGCAGTCCATTTTGAACGAAAAATCGAACAAGCGGGTGGCATCGAGTTGCAGATCTTGGGTATTGGTTCTGATGCGCACATCGGATTCAATGAAATTGGATCTTCGCTAGGCTCGCGAACTCGGGTGAAGACGTTGACACAGCGAACTCGCGATGACAACGCTCGCTACTTCGATCGCGCGGACCAAGTTCCGCGAACCGCCCTTACCATGGGGATTCAAACGATTCTCGAAAGCCAATCGATCTTGTTGCTGGCGACGGGCGAAGGCAAATCACGCGCGATCCGAAATACGATCGAAGGACCTATCACCGCATCGGTACCTGCAAGCGTGTTGCAACTTCACCCAAATGTCACGCTCGTAATCGATCAGCCCGCATCGGTCGAGCTTGCCAATCGCGACTACTACTTGGAGTCCGAACGCAACCGAACCGGCTTTTCCCGGTCGTCTTGAAGCACTTCGTCGGTGCTTTCCGGATCGACTTCGCGGCAGCATTCCGTGAGCCGTGCCACCAAGGCATCGAGCGGCATTTCCCATGTTTCCGGCGTACTGTGTTCTGGAGCGATCTGGCTGATTTCTTCTACGAGCAAAATGAATCGAAGCACATGCCGGAACAACATCCCTTCTTGCTTCTGAAATCCTCGAGCCGCGATATACTTATGGAATTCGCAGTTGAACTCAAGCAACTCACCGACGACCCAAACACCACGTGTGTAAACATCGTGAACACGGGGGAAGTCATAGTTGAATAGCCGCCTCATCTTCTCTGCCAGCGAGATTGGTCTGGGCGGCGGCGGTCTAAACCGATCATCGCTATAACGCGAACGAGTTGTCCCGCCCGCAGTTGCCGCTAACGTTTCTGCGTCTGGCTCCTCTTCCTCGTCCGGCCATTGACCCGTCAACTCGGAAGCACCTGCCAGTCCAAGTTCAAGCAGTTTTGGATGCAGGATTTCAGTTGCAAGCGGGCCGAACGGCATTACCTCCAGCGTTGGAACCTGAACCAATTTAGAAATGTTGGCGGGCAATTCTAGAACGCTCTCCAAGGCTTGAATCCGTTCGGCTTCGTTGGCATACTGGAGCAGGTTGATCATGAAAAGTCCGTAGAGTGGATTCATGCTCCGGAGTTGCGAAACAAGTTCCAATCGGTCGGTCGGTTCTGCACGATCGGGCCGATAGGTATCCAAATCGTAGCCGCGCCCGGCTTGCTCATTGGCGATAATTTGAGCCATCTCGGCTGCGGAAGCATCTGGGTCGTCTTCGTCATCGCCCGTTTCGACAGATTCATTCGGTGAAGCCGTTCCGGTTAGGTTCGCGGTTTGTGCCGAGTACGCAATCCAGGGCTTACGCTCAGGTACTGCATTGGCTTTTTCCTTTTCCGCAATATCCTTGCGGGCCACTTCGATCGAAGGCGTTGGCCTTGGATGCAAGTTGACATAGCCCGCAGTCCATAGCGTGATGAGCATTTGGTTCAATTCGCGTTGGGCTTGAGCGATTTCATTATTGGGAAGCAATCGCTTGCCAACCAAATCACGCAACGGCTGAACATTCGAATCATTGAGCAAAACATATGCCAATAGTCGCCAAGGTAGCAGCCCTTTGCTGGCGAGCCTTGCCGCCGGAGCAAGGCAAAGCTTTTCAAACTGTTCGCGGGTCCAATAGGTTTCGCCCGCTCGTTTTGTCGGCATCTTCTTCTTCAATTGTTTTTTCGCCCGGAGCAAGTTTGGGTCCTTGGTGTCCTCGGGGATCAAGTCGTATTGCTTTCGCCATCGCAAATATTTGACATCATCTTCGTGAGCCAAGACGTAGACGAAACCCTTCGAGTCGAATTGAGGTCTGCCAGCTCGGCCAAAGATTTGCTGAGCTGAACTTGGCTCGATGATTTTTTTCTTTCCGAACGGGCCTTTGACCATGCTCGGCATAATGACGCTTCGAGCGGGGAGGTTGATGCCAGCCGAGAGCGTTTCGGTGCATACCGTAATGCTGAGCAACTTCTCTTGGAACAATTGCTCGACAATTCGGCGGTATCGCGGCATAAGGCCAGCGTGATGGACACCGACGCCTCGAATCAAGATCTGCTTCAGTTTGGGGCCTGCACCCTGAGAAAAGTCGAAAGCCTCGAGTCGCTTTGTCAGAAATGCTTGTCGTTCTTTGTCGATCAACTTTTTCCCTTTGAGTAACTCAGCAACTTGCCAGCATTGATCGCGGTTAAAACAAAAGACCAAACCAGGCGTTCGACGTTTGGCCTCGTCTCCTTCGGCAATGCGTTCCAAGTGCTCATCCAGATAGGCGTCATCCACCCACTCAAATTGCAATGGCACTTTTCGGTCCGAACTCTGAACCAATTCAAGGCTGCGTCCATGCGCTCGCATCAACCAGCTACAAAACTCGACACTGTTACCAATCGTTGCCGATAGCAACATGATCCTCGTATGACGCGGCAGCATGCCAAGGCTGAGCTCCCACACAATGCCTCTTTCTGGATCATTGAACGAGTGAAACTCATCCATCACAACAGAGGATACAGACTCGAATGAATCGGGATCCTGCATCAAACGATTAAGTAAGATTTCGGCGACAACGACTAATACGGGAGCATCTGGATTGACGCGTCGATTGCCCGTGACAAGGCCGATACTGGAAGCGGGAAATCCCCATCGCACAGCGGCTTCCTGAATCTCGGTGAGTTTTTGGTCGGTGAGTGCAATGAGCGGAGTCGTGTAGTAGCACTGCTTGCCCGTTCGAAGGGCCTCATAGATTGCGGACTCCGCGATCAGCGTTTTACCGGTACCGGTCGGAGCGCAAACGAGCACCCCTTGTTCACACGAGAACCAGGCATAGAGAGCTTCCTCTTGGACTGGATAGGGAGTGTAGATCAGTCGCTCGAAGTACTCGGCGGCTAATGTATCACGATCGACAGGCGGACTTGATTGAGGATTCATATGGCTAGCATTGTACGGACAAATCGCGTTTCGGCGCACCACCGAATAAAAAAGGGAGAAGGGGGCTGGGGATGACGGGCTAAAATGTTGCGGCCCCATTCGGGGCGAAATACGTTGCTGCCCTGGGCTACGATTGGGCGATTCCTGTCGTGCACCCATAGAAAATCAATCTTGAAATTGATCTATATTTTTTGAAAGGTGTTCGTGTAGCATCGTTCGGTTGGTCGAGCAGTGTTGTGTTTGTGGTCACCTTTTACGCCCCAAACATTACGGTCGCACCAGGGCTGGAAGGACTTCACGGCGATGGCAGTATTTGGACGCCAGAAACGGCAATCTCGATTCTATTGGGCAGAACTAGGCTTTATGGCTCTCGGCCTGCTTGGCCTTCAACCCAGCTTGTTTACAAGTTTGTTTACCGGCCTCCAATCGAAGCCTGCGAGCTACGTGGATCCAAACTACACAACTGCTCAACCTCTGGATTTCTATCGAGACTGGGCGGCGTCCCAGCTTGTTTCAATCTTGACAAACCCGCACTCCGGCCCAGTTCACACAACCAATGGTTGGGCACCTGCGCCTTTCAATGGATCCCAAGTTCCATCCACGAGTTACAGTCAACCTGGCTACGCGGCGCCAAACTATTCCTCGGCTCAATCGTATGGGACGTCTCAGTACGCGGCGCAAAACTATCCAACGCCAAACTATGCACCTAGTTACACGAACCCGGGCCAGCTCAATGGTCCACCGAACTCCAATCCACAGAATTTTGCTCAACCGAATTACGCCCCCCAGCAACAGCAACTGTACGCCCAACCAGCCTACAGCCAAATGCAACCCTCGAGCAACGGGGCTTACTCACCAACATTCTCGACCGCAGCGAACCCTAACCACCAGTCTGCATATACGGCGCAGTCGAATGCAGCCAACCCATATGCTCGTCCGAATCAGGCAACCAATGCGAACGGTTATGGTGCGTATTCCAGTGTTCCGCAACCCGCGTACCAACCGAATGGCTCTTACAGCACAGGGTACGGAGTACCGACAGCCAACAACGCGAATCCCTACGACAACGGCGTCGTAGCGGGAACCTCTCCCTATGCATCGCAGCCAGGCACCTCCAATCCGCAGTCAAACACCGGAGTCAGCTCAGGAACTTGGCAACGCTATCAGGCACCCACAAGTTCGACGTATTATAGGTAGGATCGCTCTAAGATTAAACTTTGAGCCGAGGCAAGAGCTCACGTTCGACCCACTTGGTGTCGACCGTGCCAGCTTCGAACTCGGGTTGCTTCAATACAGTTTGGTGGAAGCCGGCGGTTGTCTTGATCCCCGTAATGCGAAGCTCACTGAGGCTTCTCAGCATGCATTCGATGGCTTGTTCGCGCGTTGGTTTATGGACAATGATTTTAGCGATCATCGAATCATAATGGGGTGGCACGCTGTAGCCAGCATGCGCATGGGAATCGACTCGAACGCCCAATCCTCCTGGCATAAACATTTTCTCAATGCGACCTGGGCAAGGTTGAAAGTTCTTGTCCGGATCCTCCGCATTGATACGGCACTCGATCGCGGCACCATAGGGCTTGATATCGGCCTGAGAAAACGCCAAAGGTTGGTTTGCGGCGACCAAGATTTGTGATTGGATCAGGTCCACTCCCGAGATCATTTCACTGACAGGATGCTCAACTTGGATTCGGGCATTGACCTCGATGAAATAGAACTGGTCGTTTTGGTCCACAATAAATTCTACCGTGGCTGCATTGAAGTAATTTGCTTGTCGGATCAGTCGTACGGCAGCATCGCACATCGCTTTACGAGTGGCTTCGGGCAAGCGCGGCGAAGGGCTCTCTTCGATGAGTTTCTGATGCCGACGTTGGACCGAACAATCTCGCTCGTGCAGATGGATCACATTTCCGTGTTGATCTGCGATGATTTGGACTTCAACATGCCGCGGTCGATCGACGTAGCGTTCTAAGTAGACACCTCCATTGCCAAACGCAGCTTTGGCTTCTGTTTGAGCTTGCACAAGGGACGTTTGCAACGAAGCTTCGTCGAGCGCAACTCGCATTCCCTTGCCGCCGCCACCTGCGGTTGCTTTGATCAAAACCGGGAAACCGATTTTGCGAGCCGCAACGAGCGCGTCGGCTTCGGATTCAAGCAATCCGTCGCTACCTGGCACGACCGGTACTCCGGCTGCCACCGCCATTTCTCGTGCCGCATTTTTATCGCCAAGTTTCTGCATGGCTTCGGGAGAGGGCCCGATAAACGCGAAATTGCAACTTCGACAAACTTCGTTGAACTCGGCGTTTTCGGCCAAAAAACCGTAACCCGGATGGATAGCGTCCGCATTTCCGATTTCGGCAGCTGCGATAACACGATCGAACCGAAGGTAGCTTTCCATCGATTTGGCTGGACCAACGCAAATTGCCTGATCGGCCAGGTCCAAATATTGCGATCCTCGATCCGCCTCGCTGAAGATGGCGACCGTTTCGATGCCCAGCTCTTTGCAAGCTCGAATGACGCGGAGAGCTATCTCGCCTCGATTGGCGATAAGAATACGACTAAACATGTTCTCTATCCTCGTGTGTCGATTTTGAAGAGAGGCTTGCCGAAATCAACAGCTTCCTCATTCTTGACAAGCACTTGGATCACCTTGCCACGCGTTTCTGCTGGAATTTCGTTAAAGACCTTCATGGCTTCGATAATGCAAATCACCGTGTCGTTTTGCACGGTGGAGCCAACCTCGACAAAGTTCTTGGACGTTGGGTTTGCTTTGGAATAATACGTACCCACCATCGGTGATTTAATGTAAACAATATGGGGGCCATCGGATTCAACGGGGGGAGCAACCGCCGCGACGGGCGCAATTGCAGGCGTCGGGGCTGCGGGCAATTGGGCCATCGTCGTGCCGCTTGCAAACACGGGTTGACTGTGGCCAGCACCGCACAGCCTAATCCTTTGGTTTTCCTGGCGAAGGTCGATTTCGCCAAGTTCGTATTCCTTCATTAACTGGATCAACTTGCGAATACGATCGATATCGAAGACGTCGTCCGCTCGTTTGGTCGAGTCAGCCATCGCGTTGGGGCCTTTCAGAATGAATGCGTTCAAAGGAAACTAGTGAGTGGCATCGTTTTATACATTCCAGTCGATAGACCTGGAAGCCCCGAAAGCATGTTGATTTTCTGCCCAATCGTATGAATTGCCTGTTGGTCGTTGCAACCCAAATCCCCGAAAATGCCTTGCAAACCGCCTCATTGTGGGCCATTCGTCTCGCGATGCTGTTGTTGGTCTTGGTATTGTGCGCAGAAATTCTGGGGAAAAAGAAAACAAACCCGGCGTGGGCCAGCCTATGGTTGCTCGGTGCAATTCTGGCGTTATGTCATAGTCTGGGTGCGCTGATCGCCTTTCACCATTCGAGTCAAGCCGAAGCCCTTGAATCGACGGCTCAACAAACGGCCGAACTTCTCGGATTCCGATTTGGGGCTGGCCTTTACGTCAACTACGCCTTCGTCGCTATCTGGCTGTTAGATGCCATTCTACGAATTGCGATGCCGACCAAGTACGAAAAATTACCAAAGATGGTTGGCCGTCTTATTTACGCGTTCTTGATCTTCATCGCAATCAATGGAGCGATCGTTTTCCAATCGGGAACGGTTCGCATCGTAGGAATCGCCAGCCTAGTGATTCTCCTTTTGTTGTTAGCGTCGAAATATCGACGGTCCTGATTTTGCAACGTCTAAAACAAAGAGCTTGAAATCGTTGGATCAGCTCTACGATCCGGATTCAACGAGGGCATCACGCCTCGCAACCTGAGTTCGCAAACGATTCCAATCAGCAAGATCGGGACGATAGGAATTTGCAAATATTCTTGCATTTGTGGAGCGACCGCTAAACCGACTGCCAACATTCCGTAATATGCGATACCGCATTTAGGCGCCGTGGAGATAAACGAGGAGTAACCGCGCTAGGAAAAATCGTCTTTGTTGAGTCCGAAGGTTTCAAGTTTTCGGTACAAAGTGGCTCGTGAGATTCCGAGCAAGTCGGCTGCCTCTGGGATGTTCGCCTTGGTTCGTCGCAGGGCTTCTTGAATCAGCCGCTGCTCCCATTGCTCAATGTTGAGCGTGTCGTAGATTTCCGTTTTGGATTCATGCAGAGTAATGTCCGTCGCACGAATTTCGTCCCCAGTCGCCAGGACGACAGCACTATCGATCAAATTGCGCAATTGACGCACATTTCCTGGCCAACTGTATTCGAGCATGCGTTTTCTAGCCCCAGCGCTGAGCTTCAGTTGCATCCGACCATGTTGTCGACCGAAGTGCTCCAAGAAATGGTCGATCAATAATCCGATATCATCTCCTCGTTGTCGGAGCGGCGGCACGGTGATTTCGAAGACGGATAAACGATAGTAAAGGTCCTCCCGAAAACGCTTGTCGGAGACAAACTCACTCAAATCTCGATTGGTGGCTGTTATGACTCGCACATCCACTCGCACTTCCTTGCGCCCGCCTACTGGCAGAAAAGGATGTCCCTCAAGAATCCGCAATAGTTTGGCTTGACCTGCCAACGTCATCTCGCCGATCTCGTCGAGAAACAGAGTTCCGCCATGGGCTTGTTGAAACCAGCCAACATGATCCTTGTCCGCTCCCGTGAAGGCACCCTTGACGTGCCCGAACAACTGGCTTTCCATAAGTTCGCTTGGCATGGCAGCACAGTTGACACTCAGCATGGGATGGTCAGCTCGCAAACTGGCGCGATGGATCGCTCTGGCGACGAGCTCTTTGCCGGAACCGCTCTCGCCCCGAACGAGAATGCTGCCCGAAGCCTTGGCGACTCGAACAATGCGCTCCTTGAGCTCAACCATCGGTTGACTCTCACCAAGCAGTTCGTCGAAGTCTGCATTTTTGTGTTGAAGCCGGTCGTGTTTGTTACGCAGTGACGAGTCATTGCGTGCGCGGACGAGCGATGCCGCAATGAAACTTGCCGCCGCGATGGTAAAGTCAAACGAGTGCTTCTCAAAGACTTCTTTTTCGCGGTACAAATGAATGACGCCGATCGTCTTGCCCTCATTCAAGAGCGGAACGCAGATCGCGTCTGCAAAGTGGCGCAGCGGCGTATCTCCGATCTGGCGCGTCTCATTCTTGACCCAAACGGCGGTCGCCTGTTTGCAAACCATTTCGGTCAACTTGTCGCTTAGCAACGCCCGACCATCGTTCGTATTGGGGTATTTTCGTTGAACAATTAGTTTTCCATCGTTGTCTGCAAACAATAACGCAACGAATGTTGCTTGTGTACGATTGCGAAGAACGTCGATAGCCAGCTTGCTTACTTGTTCTGGTGTCGATAGCGTTATGCAGCGAATGGATAATTGATGTAGATCGGAAAGATCCTCCGAGCGTCCAGCTTTCCGCAGAGACAAGAACGCCGACATGCCGGAGGCAGTACCATCGGCAACGGCACCAAGTTTGTCACCGCGAAAATCGTGTGACAGATTGATTCGTTCGATCGTCAAGTCTTCGTTGATCGTATCGTCGACAAACTCGAGTTCGGTGTTGCCAATTCGTATTTTGTTGCCGCTGGCTAAAATCGCAACATCGATCTTGGAACCGTTGAGCAACGTTCCGTTGCGTGAGCCGGCATCCGAAACATGCCATTGCGATTCTTTGAAAAAGAGCTTGGCGTGAACGCGCGAGGATAGCGGGTCATTGAGCTGAACTTGGCATTCCAGCCCGCGTCCCATTTTATTGTCTTGAGTCTTATCTAGCGAGTAGCGGACCTCTGGCTCGCGCCCCCTCGTAATGAGTAAATACGTCGACATAGGTGTTTCGAAAGGCAGTAGTTGTGTTGTGATAGCCAGTATAAACAGGCGTGTCTCATTTTGCTACAGCGCTCTCCGGTTGCCCGTCTAGGCCAGGGTTTCGATCCCCAATTTCTTCATTTTCTTGTAGAGCGTTGTTCGATTGATTCCTAGTTGGTCGGCAGTGATGTTTCGGTTCCAATCGTTTGCCTTGAGTACTTGCAGAATGATGCAGCGTTCCGGACCTTCCAACGCTTCGCTCAATGTTTGTTTCGCAATGGACGATCGATTTATCTCGAACGAATCGCTCGGCGAGATCGAAGAAAGCGAGGAAAGCGATGAAAACGGATGGATCGTGTTGGATTGCATGGGCAATGCTGTTGTCTGGCCGTGACCATGGATCGAGGGGGGCAAGACGTCGACGTCAATACTATTTGTTTTGGTTAGCAAAACAGATCTCTGAATTGCATTTTCCAGTTCTCGGATGTTTCCTGGCCACGCGTAGGTGAGCATTGCGTTCATCGCCGATGTCGAGAAACCTTGAACGTCGCGTGAGTATTCGGTACACGCACAACGCAAGAAGTGATCGGCTAGCAGCGGAATATCATCCGGTCGCTCGCGAAGGGATGGTAACTCAATGTGGATGACGTTGATTCGGTAGAAAAGATCTTGTCGAAATCGCCCCTCGGCTATGGCGGACTGAAGATTCTCGTTCGTCGCGAGAATCGCTCTCACATCGACGGAAACCGTCTCAGTTCCACCGAGTGGTTCGAACTGAAGTTCCTGAAGTACGCGGAGCAATTTCACTTGAAGAGCCTGGCTGGCCGTCCCGATTTCGTCCAAAAAAATCGAACCTTTGTCGGACTGTTGAAATTTACCGATTTTGTTTTGCGTCGCGCCAGTGAAGGAACCGGCCATGTGCCCGAACAGTTCGCTTTCAAGAAGGTTATCGGGTAAAGCGCCACAGGCAACTTCGACGAACGGCGCATTTCGACGAGCCGATTTCTTGTGAATGGCTCGCGCGATCTTACTCTTTCCCGTGCCGTTTTCGCCCGTGATCAAAATCGTGGCTCGCGAGTCTGCAACGTTTTCGATCATTTCAAAAATTTTGAGCATACGCCGGTCGTGACTCACGAAGCTTTCTAAACGAAAACTTCGATCGAGGGCTTCCTTGAGCCTAGCATTTTCTTCGCTGATGCTCTTTTGTTTGAGCGCTCGCTGGATCGCAGTCTGAAGTTCATCGTCGATAATCGGCTTGGTGAGCATCTCAAATGCCCCTGCGGCGATCGAGTCTCGGGCAGCGTCCGGGCCAGCGTAGCCAGTCATCATCACGATCGGCAGCTCGGGGAATCGTTTCCTGGCTTTCCGTAGCAAATTCATCCCGTCTCCATCGTCAAATCGGACGTCGGACAATAAGAGATCGAACGATTCACGGGCAAGATATTTGGTCGTTTCCTCGATACTGCCCGCCGTTTGGACCGAGTAGCCCTCGCTCGCAAGCCAATCGGCCATCGATTCGAGCAGCCAACGATCATCGTCAGCG
Source organism: Pirellula staleyi DSM 6068 (assembly GCA_945870455.1). Lineage (GTDB taxonomy): Bacteria > Planctomycetota > Planctomycetia > Pirellulales > Pirellulaceae > JBKCUI01. Next base: position 24,606 of record CAMBSL010000026.1, read on the forward strand.
ACTAGGAGCCGGGCTTTGGTTTCTTTACGTTGAGTTGTTGGCATTTAAGTAGTCACTAAGTCCAGAAGCGCGCGAGTCAAAATGGTTGATGGAAGTCCAGCTACGACAGTTGTTGCATTTCAGAATCACAAACTGCTGTCATTCGTTCGTTTTGGAAACATAGGTTGACTTTTCGCAACGTGACGCCGGATTGATATGTTTCTTACCAACTACAACGGCTTCGGAGCGTGATTGGCATTGATGCAACGACAAAATCGATAAAATCGGACTCATTCTTCGCAAACGCAGGTTGCACATGGAATATCCTAGAGAGGGTTGGATGCACACAGGTTTGTCTTTTCGGTTGACCCGTTTTTGGAGAGTTTAGATTTTGTCATCACAGATTTGGCAGCGGTTGATGAGGCAGATCAAGGCTCCGGAAACCTTGTGGGCCGTATGGGTGTTCGGGACCCTTGCGGGCGTACTGATACCTTTGTTGCTTGTCATGGGAGGGATGCTCATTCAGTTATTGCTGGAAGGACAGCAAGGACTTGCTCTCAATTCCTCGAGTCCCTTGCCCGAACAGCTTACGGTCGGAGCATTTTTTAACCTGCCCACGGTTTGGCTGAACACCGGCGGAAGCGCTCTCCGCGGGGTTTTAGGTATCGTGGTTTTAGTTGTGATCATCATCGCGCTTGAGTGCATCTCATTATTGATTTGTTATCGAGCCGCCTTGCACACTTCGTTAGAGATTGCAGTTGAAGTGCAACGTAAGCTATTCGAAAAATCCAACGCTTTAGCGATTGAACAAGGATTGTCGGGGCAGCAAGAAGCCTTGAGAGACATGATGTTTATCCACGTTCCTCAAACGCGCGAAAATGCCAGTCAATGGTACCGCGTGTTTCCAAGGCATCTTGTCCAGTCGTTGCTACTGATCGCATTGGCTTGTTCCATTCAACTTTCGGTCACTGTGTTGGCGCTGGTTTGTGCGTTTGTGCTTTGGCTGCTTTTCAGCAACTTGGATGTCACGCGTCGCAAGCGACGTCCAGTCTTGTTCGAACGAGCCCGAGAATCGAGCGAGCAGCTTGCCTACCTCTGCGAAACGGCTCCTTTGCTTGCATCCGTACACGATCAAGAAGATACCAAACTCAACTATGAGGGCCAATTGCATGCATATCGACAAACTCAATTACAGCTTTCCGACGGTGGTATCTGGAAATCTCCAACAATGCTCCTCGCAGGAACTTCGCTAGCCGCTTTTTTGATGGTTGTGATTTCGATTCGATTTCTGGACAGTTCCGGCAGCCTCCACTTTAGCGAACTTGCCACATTGTGCGCTGCGGTTGTGCTGTCGGTCGCAGGCATGCATCGATTTTCGCGCGCGGTTCGACGGTACAAATCAACCGAGCAAGCCGTGAATCAACTCGCTACCTACCTTGAACAACCCACGTTGGACAAGAGCAGCCTCAGACGCGCTCAGTCTGTCGACATGCTTCGTCAAATTGAATTGGATCATGTGACGATTCGAAACAGTTCGGGCCGGAAACTGCTCGAGGACATTTCGGCGACAATACGATCCGGTGACTTAACAGCCATTGTGGCAAGCGAGTCCGTTCAAGCAAGCGCATTCGCCGAACTGATTTTGGGATTTGGTCGACCGGCGAGTGGACGCATCCTGATTGACGATCTGGATTCCACTGATGTCGATCCAACCATCTTTCGAAGGTCGTCTTTATGGGTCGCTGCCCGAGGTCCATTGGTACATGGCACGTTGGAGGAAAACCTGTGGGCCGGCGTCGACCACGATGCGACGGTTGATTTGATGTCCTTTGCAAAAACGATGCATGTCTCCGAAGCGATTCTGAATCTTCCTGACGGTTTGATGACGTTGGTCACACCCAACGAAGATCGCATCGTGCCGGATTATCTGTTCCGGTTAGGGTTGACGCGAGGGCTGATCAAAAAGCCTCAATTGATTGTGGCACAAGAACCAGAGCTGCGAGTCAAGGCATCGACCGAGGCCGAAACGCTCTCTGCAATGCTTCAGCTCAAGTCGACGACGACCATGCTAGTCGTATTGGCAGAACGTCTGTCAACTCTGCGAGCAGCAGACCAGATTATCGTGCTTCACGAACATCGCATCGCTGCTGTCGGTACTCACTCCGATCTCTTGGAGCAAAGCGAGATCTATCGCCACCTTAACTACATCCAGTTCTCACCTTTCAGTGAATCGGTGCAACCCAACTAGTGGTCCGATTCGAATACGACACAAGCTGACCTGTGGATTGTTGTGCTGCCTGGCTACATTCGGCCACGCCACTTTGTTGTTAGGCCGAGCTGTTTGCGGAACAAGGCAACCCATTGCAGGGATACAAACCAAAGAGTTCCAATTGGGTGGACCAACGCTCCAAAGGGCGACTGCTTAAAGCGTATGCACGCAATCATACGCGGCACGTACGAAATCAAGGTTGCAATGGCCAGCAGTGTGAGAGGGAACCACGAGATGCCGAGAACCAAACCGATCAACAGCGACAAACCAGGCAGCACCGAACCTCCCAATAGCAGGATGGAAAAGGGGACGATGAGCTTGGGGTTTGCAATCCCCTCCGTCGCGTTCTTGAGCAGGCCGTTGCACACCTGAGTCGTTGAGGTGTACATGCGACAACGGGCAATATCGCTCGCGTCGAATACATCCGTACGGAATCCCGCTTTTCGAAAAGCCCTTGGCAATTGAATTCCATCGTGGCGCGAGGACTTGATCGCCGCATGCCCACCTGATTGGATATATGCCTCTTTTTCTGCGAGAAAAAGCTGGCCACAACCTGCGGCAAGCCCCAATCCGAGTGTAGAACGCATGCGCTCGATCGGTAAATAACCCAGCAAGACGTAGTGCATCAGCGGGATCAACATTTTTTCGGCGACCGTACCGGTCTCTTGCATTGGAAAACCACTTATGAGTGGAGCTTGTCTTAGCTGTTGCTCGGCCACGCAGCGACCGATGGCGTCGCTCGAAAGTCGAACGTCCGCGTCGAGAAACAACAGCCGATCAAAGCTGGCCGCATTCGCTAGTTGCCAACAAGCGTGTTGCTTGCCGTTCCAGCCCTCTGGCAATGTCCCGGAACGCAACAGCTTGACTCGCGGGTCGCACGATGCAAACGATTGAACAATATTGGCCGTCTGATCTTCGGAATGGTCATCCAAAACCAAGACTTCGAATTCCGGATGAGCCGAAGACAGGACCGTTTCGAGCGCAGGGCCAATACTAACGGCTTCATTCCTGGCGGGAATCAACACACTCACTTGGATTGTCTTGCTCAACGAGAGCAAACCCAAATCGTTCGAAGGTGGCAAGAACTGTGTTCCATTTTTCAGGAACATGAGCACAGGCAACAGGGCGATCAGCAGGATAAGAACGGAGTAGAAAATCATGTAATGTCTTAAATTGTTTTATCGCGTGGTATCTCGATAGTAGGCGATCGTCCTTTTAATACCTTCTTCGAGCCGAACTTGGGGTTCGTAGCCGAGCAGTTTTCGAGCCAAACTAATATCAGCTAGGCTATCTCGAACATCGCCTACGCGTGCCGGTTGAAAGTCAGTTTCAACCGGCTTGCCAAGCAACTGGCTCAAGATTTTGAGAAGCTGCAAGAGGGTCGTTTGACCTCCGTCGGCAACGTTGATAACTCGTCCACCGATATTTGGGCGTTCCGCAGCCAATAGATTTCCATGTACGACATTGGAGACGTAAGTGAAGTCGCGAGACTGGAGTCCATCACCAAAGATGATAGGACGTTTGCCCATCAGGATTCGGCTAACGAACAGTGGGATGACCGCGGAATAGGGGCTGTCTGGATCTTGTCTCGGGCCGAAGACGTTAAAGTAGCGTATACCAACTGTCTCCAATCCAAAACTATGAAAGTAGGCTTGGCAGTAGTATTCGCCAGCAAGTTTTGCAACCGCGTAAGGAGAGAGCGGCATGGGTAAATCGGTTTCGCGTTTCGACGAAGTCGGTTGGTCGCCGTATGCGCTGCTGCTAGCTGCATAGACAAATCGCTTCACTCCCGCTTGAACGCTCTGATGGAGCATGTTGAGCGTGCCCGTCGCGCAGGCTTGGTGAGTCTCGAGAGGACGCTCCAGCGACAGCGGGACCGATGCGAGTGCAGCTTGATGAAAGACGCGTTCGATACCGGACAATGCCTCGCGAACGGCGATGATGTCGCAAATGTTCCCTTCCACAAACTCAATCCGGTCGGAAACTTCTTCAAGGTTTTTCCGATTGCCTGTGCAAAGATTGTCGATCACCCGGACTTGGTGGCCGGCATCCAACAGCCCACGTACAATATGCGAGCCGATGAAGCCTGCTCCACCGGTGACTAAACAACGAACCATAGCGTACTTTCATCGTCAGAATTTGGGAGTTGAGCCGCGATGCGTTCTCACGTTAGCAGAATTGTCCAAAGTCTATTGCACGCCCGGCCCGAACGCAAACGCACGCAGGCTAACGAGACGTAGCCGCCAATAGTAGCAGGCACGCTCCGCCGTGCCGTTCGCAGTCAGGCTTTTGCCAGGATTCCAGGTGGACGGCACATGGAATGTGCCTACTACTTTGACTTTTGTCGGCTGTATCTAACGAGGGCATTCAGCCTGCGAGCGACCTCGGTAAATGCTCAAGTGCCCACGCACCGATGATTTTGATTCTTTGGTTTTGCAGTTTTTTGAGAATTAGGATTGTGCTTCGTGCGTCCGATGTGGCAAGCATTTGAATCACAACGCCATTGCAAAGTCTGCCCATGCGCGACATGGCTGGAGAGCCTGCGTCACCCAAGTCGAACAAAATGAGTCCAAACTCTTGTTTCCATTCGAGCAGGTCGGCGAGTTGGCAATTCCAACGCCTTTTTTCTTCTTTCGAATCTCCGAAACCCGCCCAATGGACTTGGGCGTAAGCCCCATCTTGCACGAGTCCTTTCGAGATTGCAATCTCATGTTCCGGCGTACCGGATCGAAGTCGTACGACAAGAGTGTTTCGGCTGGTTTTCTGTCCGCAGCGAAGAGCGACGTCCGAAACGATTCGTTCTACGAGCGCAGGGTCACAGAATCCCGTTGTACCGAGCCCGAGCAAGTAAGGCTTCGTCTTCAGAATACTTGCAATAATCTCATCGACTGGCAAATGCACGAGCGGCGGTGACAAGTTCTCTCGTGGCTCAGCCGTGACAGTGACAATGTCTGGTACGCTTGTTTTCGAGCTCAACCCATTTTTGACGCGATCGAGTGGGACATCGATTGCTTTCGGAAGCACTTGAAGCGAAACTGGTTCTATCTCCATTTCCATTCGATACCGATCTAGCGTCGAAATCCATCCACCGATTCGTGACTTGGGGTCGTTGAGATTCATGAGTTTCTCAATTTGGTAAAGAGCTTCGCGTATGGATGCAACACGGCTCGGCTCCTACCTTCAGTCGCTTGCTGAGTCTCGCCTTGATTGGATGCCAGATCGTCTTCGATCACAAGCAGATCCCGATCGTCGCTCATGGTAGAACGCGCACTTAGCGAATCGGAATTCGATTGTGCTGACTCGAATCCATCTGAGCTGTTTCGTAGGCCCGAGAACGAGATTACGTCGGGTTGAGCTTGATGCGCGGGCCATTGAATATCATAGCGATTCTGATCGCCATTCGATTCGAACGAAAACGCAGGTTGACCAGCAAACGCATCGATTGAGGTGCCAGGATCAAAGCTCATCGCACTCATGTTGAGCCCGGACACTAACTCACGCATTTCCTCCTCGATTTGTCGTTCGAGACTCAGTGCCTGTTCAGGCGAGATATTGGAGATCGGTTCGGAAAACTCGTATTCAGTAGGCCCACCCTCAAAGGACTTCGAGACGGGTGCACCAAAAGACTCCAAGAGTCGATTGCGTTGCGTCTCAACCGTTCCATTCAAGAACTCATTTGCTTCCTCAAGTTCAAAATGTTGAACCTGTTGGCTTGCATCGGCAACTGTGCCGAAGCTCGAAAGGTCATGATTGAGATTGCCGAAGGACGCGCCCGAATAGGCTTGGTAGCTGCCTGATGTCTGAACTGGGATCGAAAACTCCTCGTCGAAGTCGCCCGCAAATACATCTAAAAGGCTTTTGGTGGCAGGTTGTTGCATATTGATTGCTGGTAGCGCCAGCGAAGCCACTGCTCGAATTGCGGAAGTCTCGCTGGAGGGAGTATCCAGATCGAATTCTTCGTCCAACTGTCCAAATTCAATGGCGGGTTGCGTAGCGGCAATCGCAATGTTGGGAATCGAGTTTCCGACCGGTTGCGAGGTCGCTCTCGAAACGTGGATTGGAACATCATTTACATTCGTATTGTTCGTATTGTTCGTATTGCTCGATGGATCTGCCAACGGGACAATCGTCGAAGCGGGTTTCGCGATGGATTCCGGCTCACTCCAAGGATTCGGGAGTTGCTGGAGCATGCACCAAGCACGGCCAACCATCGCTGCTGAGACTGGCCGTTCTCGATCATTGCAAGCCAACAACAGCGATTGGTCGGCAAGCTGATCGATCAAACGTGGAATGCCATCGGAACCGCGGTAAATAGCATCGAGTGCATCGCGCGTCATCACGCTGGAACTCGCAACTCCGCTCAGCTCGATCTTGTGAGTCACATACTGAGCCGTCTCTTGGATGCTCAGTGGGGTTAAATAGCAACGAGCCGCGAGTCGCTGATTCATCGATTCCATGTGGGGATGCGATAGGCATTCCTCCAATCGCATCGTTCCGCACAGCACCAATCGAACACGGGGTACACCATTACCGACAACGTTCGTCAGCAGACGAAGCTCGTCGAGCAGCTTCATCGAAAGCGTTTGAGCCTCGTCGACGATTAAAACTAAGCCGTCGGTTGGGTTTTCGACGGATGGCTGAATACGATTCATGAGGGTCAAACGGAGTTCACCCTCGGACATGTCTCGGTAAGGCATGCGCAACTCGAACAGCAGACTTTGCAGCAGTGCACGTCTTGTGATCAGTTGCGAGCTCGCCAGCATGACGACTTCGAAATTGCGATGGAAGTGTTCTGCGATTCGCAAGCAGCACATGGTCTTGCCCAAACCGGTACCACCGAAAATGGCGACAGGCCCTTCGCCGCGCTGAATCGCACGTGAAGTCGTCTGAAGGGTTTGTTCGATGCTAGTGGCTGGGAAATAGCGGTCGAGTGTGGATACGGCAAGAAAAGGCCGTTTGACAAATCCAAAAAATGACTCGTACATCCGTTCGGTTCCGTAATTGAAATGGCCTTTGCGAGCTTTAACCTGTAGTCGTTATATCGTCCGATTCGCCGCGAAGGCATGAGACTTATCGCTACAATCCGCAAAGATTACCGCTTCACTTGAGCCGTTCTACTTTTCCGCCCTTGAGCCGAACCAGCGCATCGCATTGCATAGCGATGTTCTCATCGTGCGTGACCATGACGATCGTCAAGCCCGATTCTTGGTTCAGGTTTCTGAGAAGTTGCAAAATAGATTGACCAGATTCCTGGTCCAGATTGCCCGTGGGCTCATCGGCCAACAGCAATTTTGGGTCGGTGATCAACGCACGCGCGATGGCGGTCCTCTGCATCTCACCACCTGAGAGCTGACTCGGTTTGTGATGTAGCCGGTGCGAAAGTCCAACCAACTCGGCGAGTTCCTTGGCTCGTTTCATGATGGATGAGCGATTTCGGAAATAGGAAAGTATGCTCTGACCAATCATGGCAGGGGCGATCACGTTCTCAAGTAACGTGAGTTCCGGCAGCAGGTGATAGAATTGAAATATCATCCCCAGTTGGTGGTTTCGAAATGCGTCACGCTTTCTCGCGGGTAGATTGTCGATGCGCTGATTCGCGAAATGGATTTCGCCGCTATCTGGACGGTCCAAGGTCCCCAGCAAATGCAGCAAAGTGCTTTTCCCGGAGCCACTTTGCCCAACGATCGCAGTCATCTTGCCCTGCTCCGCCGAGAAATCAACTCCCTTGAGAACGGCTACGCTAGTCTTATGGCGGCGGTAGGACTTCGTTACTGCACGTGCATGCACCATCGACTCGCGCGAGAACGATTGCGGTGCCGTCGAATGGGTTTGTTCCGAGTGTCCTGATTCGTTGTCCGCTTCGGGGCGTACAACTCGGAGCTGTTTTCCCGCGGTGGATATCGGTTTTGCAAGCGACTTTGCTGGTGTAGAACTATTCATAGCGCAGGGCCTCCACGGGATGCATTCGAGCTGCTCGGATCGATGGCAATACGCTTGCCAAAATAGCGATCAACACAGCGCCGATGCTTACCCAAACGATCGTAAACGGATGGATGACTGTCGGAATGGTGTCGAAGTAATAAACCGTTGGGTCAAATACTTCGCGACCCGTTATCCATTCCAAGACTCGAGCGATCTCGTTAATTTTCCAGACAAATGCCAAGCCGCAAAGGACTCCCACTCCCGATCCTACGGAGCCTAGCAACACTCCGTACCCAAGAAAGATAGAAGCGATGCCGCTTCCGGGCGCTCCCAACGATTTAAGAACACCAATATCGCGAGTTTTCTCAACAACGATCATAAAGAAGGTGGCTAGAATCCCGAATCCAGCAACTGCAATAATCATGAACAGCAAAACATTCAATATCGTTGTCTCAAGTTGCACGGCTGCTAGTAGAGGACCTTGGGTGTCGCGCCATGAGTTCACTTGAACATACGATTCCGAAGGTGGGAACTCATCTCGAAGCGAGTCGCGAGCGGAGTTCAAATCGGTTCCTCGCGCCAGCTTGATCTGAATGGACGTGACTGCACCTTGTTTGGACAAAGGATCGAACATTCCTCGTGCGCGTTGCAAGGCTTCGATGGGAACGAATGCAAACGTTGCATCGTATTCACTCATCTTGCTTTCATAAAAATCAACGACAGTAAAAAGTTCGTCGATGGCCCGAGGTGGCGAACCTGCGTTGGGAAAGGCGACACTAATGTCATCGCCAGGTCGAATAAAGAAATAGTCTTTGAGCTGACCATCGGAATCTCGACCGCGTACGCTGCCTATTCCAATTCCCAGAACAATGCCGATGCGTTGCTCAGTCGCAGCGTCGAACACGCGTCCACCACCGCTGTTTTGGACCGGTTGAATCATGGGGCCTCCAAGCAAATCCGAATTGGGTTCCAATGCTTGGGTGCCATTTTCGTTTGCTTTCGGATCGATGGCCTGGTCGGCGGTCGAATCACTCAAGGCTTGAGAATCTTTGGCAATCTGATTTTGCTGCTCTTCGGCAATTTTCACTTGAAGTTGTCGGTACCTCTCTAATTCCGTCTGGCGGTCTTTTTTGAGTTGCTCGACCCGGCTTCGATACTCCCAGCCAGATGGCTGGAGGGCTTCCCGATCCGGAGCATATCCATTGCGTTTGAGAATAAAATCCAGTTGCTGTTTGTTATCGGGGTGGAGAAGGTACTTGCTAAAGTCGCTGACACTTGCATACGTCGATTGGTCAATCCCGATGAGATTGATTTGTTGCGTATGAGCGTTTCCGTTGTGATGAAAAGTCATCATGGCTGGCAACGTGACAACGGTGGTTATTCCATCTACGGAATCTCCGAGCCGGGCGCGAATGCGTTCGATGTACCAATTGGGTTCCGCTATGCCATTGGTGGCTCGGGTTTCGACGACGAGATCGCTGAGAATTCCATGCATTCGATCTTGCATCTGGGACGTGAAGCCGTCCATGACACTATTGACCACGATCAACGTAGCGACACCTAAGGTGACTGACACGATGGATGCCAGCGCAATCCAACGCGTTTTCAAGTAACGCCAACACAACAATACCTTGTACATTCCGCGTTCCTTTGCATGTACCGTTCGACGATGTCGACCAATCAATTTGTCAACAAGGATTCGAAAATAGCATTCTTGGTCCATCGGATGCCATAGCATTCCCATTTTTCCATTTTTCCAACCGTTCGTCTGTTCGTCTGTTCGGGGGGGCCATCTCATGGCCACACCGAGGCGAATAGAATCGACATAGCCGACAAAAGTCAAAGTAGTAGGTAGGCACATTCCATGTGCCGTCCACCTGGAATCCTGGTAAATGCTTGACTGCGTTCGGCACGGCGCAGCGTGCCTGCACCTTTTGTCGGAGGTGTCAAAATCAAAGCCTCTGGGTGTGCCGCCCTTCACCCCCTTTGCTAGCGAAATACAAAGCAGTGCGACCGCCTTGCCTAGTGGCACTGATTGGAATTAACGTTGCAAAGGAGATTACTCGTTCCCGGGCTCTGCCTGGGAACGCATTGGTGTGGAGGCTCCTGCCTCCCGAGTTCACAAACTAAGAATGCATTTCGGCGAGGCAGAGCCTCGCTTGCATTGAGTTACCAGGCAGAGCCCGGTAACTAGATTGATTCCTCCGTTATCGGGGCCGGTTTAGCCAAATCCACAGCTTTTTTCCGGACGAACTGAGAGCAAGCTCAGCCAGACGTTTTTGATCTGCCCACTCAATCTCGATCGATGAGCTCCAATCGCTCTTATGGCCATCCTCAATCTGAGCTTCGAAACTATTGAGTGTGATTCGATAGCGTGTCACCGCATGTTTAAAAGTGTGCAACTCGTTGCCGATCAGCACAGGTCGACCGAATCGATCTTGGAAAAGCGCGGCCAGTCGCTTCCGAACGGACGCACATCCTGAGTGGCCAGTAATGTCGAAGCGAGGAAAATCCCAGAGGCCTGCCCATCGTTCGTCCGTTGCGCAGCGTCGCATAAGAATCCGCCCTCGCCGATCGCGGATGACCAGCGCTGCCTCCTGCAAGTCCGTAAACTCCTTCGGCTTTTTCGGGGCGGGGATGGTTGCATGTCGTCCACTTGAAAAGGTTGGACAGAGCGATTGCAAAGGACAGAGCGCACAAAGAGGATTCTTGGGCAGGCAGATTTGAGAACCGATTTCCATCAACGCTTGATTCGTTTGGCCGCTGCCGGATTGTTTGGGTAGGACTTGCTCGGCGAATGACCATAGTTTCACTTGCGATGCTTTGGAAGTCGTTTCATCGCTTAGATGCAGCAGTCTTGCATAAAGTCGTTGGGTATTCGCTTCCACGATTGGCAAGCGTTGATCGCTCGAAAACGAAAGGATGGCCCCAGCGGTGTATCGGCCAATACCGGGCAACGCGAGTACTTTGGAAAAGTTCTCAGGGAAAAGACCGCCGTGTTCTTGAACGATTACGTTGGCCGCTTGGTGCAATTGTCGGGCCCGCCGGTAGTATCCTAGGCCCGCCCAGTGTTGATAGACTTCGTCCAGTGTTGCGCCTGCGAGACGTCCGATGCTTGGAAAGCTGGCTAAGAATCGCGAGAAATAAGGGATCACGGTCGCGACTTGCGTCTGTTGCAGCATGATTTCGCTGACCCAGATGGCGTACGGATCCGAGGTGGCCCGCCAAGGCAGTTCTCGACCATCGCGGAGATACCATTCTAATGCTTTGGCTCGCAGTTTTCGCAATTCTGCCGGCGACCAAGCCGTTGTTTCGGTGCTCACTTCTTTTAGCGGTCTCTCGGTATCTCTTGTCTCTTTCCAAGCGTGACCGGGAGTGTCAATGTCTCTCGCTTTTCACGTCGTTGCAATCGACCTCGGAGGCGTTCAAGCTCATCCGCAGGCAACTTTGTGTCGTCTGGTAACTCAGACTTGTCAGGAAACTCAAAGGGATAGGAAACGCGTTCAAACTCAATCACGACTTGTTCGCCTACGGCAAACTTGGCAAGCTCGCGCCTCAAATCTTCAAAAACGACCACGGGAATATTGTTGATGCGACGAATCCGATCGTTTCTGCGTAGACCCGCTATTTCGGCTGCACCGGTGACAACGTCGATAATTACAGATGTCGCCTGACATTGGACACCCAAAAAACCACCGCGAGCAAAAACAAAATCAACCCCATCGATTCTTGATTTAAGTTCTTGTTGGCCTTGTTGAGTGAGATTTGTACCGAACAAATACAAGTCTCCTAACACAGGCAAACGACTCAATACATCCACTGCTTCGTCGCCGATCGAGCTGTAAATGATTTCAAGCAAATCCAAGTCTGGGGCGTCCGTCAAAGCCTCAAGGTCTTCAACGCGCAGGTCGGTTTGAACCAATTGAAGTCGCTTAAGGCCTCGCATCTTCGCCACATGCCTTAACACTTCCCGATTGATCTTGGGCCCCTCAAGTTTCACGAACTCGACCTCCGTTAGCCATTTCAGACATTCCAAATCCGAGGCTGTACCGGGAAAAGTGGCGTCAATGACCAACGCATTGCGGACATACACACGCGTCGAGATTATTTGGAAATAGCGGTCGCGGAGTTCGACTTGCAGCCTTTCCAGCCGGTCCAATGATAATTCTTTCTGCTCGTCGCCGATCACCTCAAGAATTTTCTGTGCTCGCATCGCCTTGCTAGTCGTTCTCGCTGCCGAGATTTTTTCAATGGCGTTGTAAGCATTGTCGCCATCCGGGCTGTAAGGATCTGCGGCAATCGACGAAAGAAACTGGAACAGTCGATCGGCTTTCTCTCCGCTTGCATTTTCGAGGGCCAATATCGCGAACGGAATTGCTTCTGCTTTGTGGCGAGTGAATAGGATTGTTGCAAGCTGTCGCTGCGAGTAGTCTTCGGACGCCATGTCCGAGATCCAAGCTTCGAACTGTTGAGCCGTCGGCTTTTCCGACTCGCTTTGCGCTGAAACGGTTCTGGCTGTCGCCGACGCGAAAAGGGCTATGGCTAACAACCGGCAAGTGTTTTGCCAAAAAGAATTGCAGCTAACCCCGCTTGTACGATGTCGGCGTTGTGAGTCACAATGCGGAGCGCAGTCTCGCCTGCACTCATCAATTGGAATCGTTTTCGGACTCATTCGACTTGCTTTCGATAACAACCAAAGTGTTTTTAGAACTTTTTTGGAATAGCTCTGACAGCTCTGATGGAACATAGTTTTATTGCATGGGCCAAACAACGCGCCGCCCGTTTGCCGAAAGTTAAACTCGGCATCGGTGACGATTGCGCCTTGATCGGTTTCGAATCAATTAATTCCGCTGAATCGGACGTGGTTGTCACGACAGATTCGCTTTGCGACGGAACACACTTTATTCTATCCGAATGTGGAGCCCAAGCGGCAGGCCGAAAATTGATGGCGGTCAACTTAAGCGATTTAGCGAGCATGGCAGCCAAACCGCTGGCGGTCTTCCTTTCACTGTGCTTGCCCAAGGAAAATGCAGGTGACATCGCTGCCGGCGTCTTTGAGGGCGTACATGAACTGGCCGCCAAGTATCAAGTTTCCATCGCAGGAGGGGATACAAATGTTTGGAAAGGGCCGCTTTGCATCCATCTGACCGCCATCGGCACCGTGTCTTCCGGAACCGCTTGGCTGAGAAGCGGAGCGTCCGCTGGAGATGCAATTGTGGTCACCGGAAGCCTGGGAGGCAGCATCCTAGGCAAGCATTTGACGTTCGAGCCGAGACTGCAGTTGGCGGAGGAGCTGAGCCGCATGGGAGTGGTATCCGCCGCGACCGATATCAGCGATGGACTCGGTATTGATTTGTTGAACATGACTGTCGCCAGCAAATGCGGCGCAGAAGTTTTGTTGGATCAAATCCCAATTAGCTCCGATGCGGAAAAATGCATCAAGGAATCAGGTCGAAGTCCGTTGGATCATGCACTCGGAGACGGGGAAGACTTTGAATTGCTGCTGGCAGTCCCGCAGTCGCAGATCGATAGGCTACCTCTCGAGATCTGCGGTGTACCGCTCACCCGTATCGGCACTTTCGTAAACCGCACAGGGCTCTGGTCTCGCGACAAGCGAGGAGTGCGTCAACTGCCTCCTCGCGGATATGTGCACTCCTAGACTGTCCAAGCCACCCACCGAAAGGACATGCATAACCATGCGAGCCTTCATTTCGCCTCGCCGATGTTCTGGATGCGAAATCCGTAAGGCATTGTGTTTTTGCGATTGTATCCCCAAGATCGAGACCAAGACTCGCGTCGTCATCCTCATGCATACTTGCGAGGAAGTGTTAACATCCAACACCGCCAAGCTTGCTGCCAAGGCACTGTTGAATAGCGAAATCCGGATTCGAGGCCGGCAGCATGAACGTATGACCTTGGAAGGACTCTCGCAGGAAGGTGAAACGTCGTTGCTTTTGTTTCCAAGCCCTCATGCAGCCGTCCTGACGAGCGAATTTGTCGACAGTCTGTCGAGGCCATTGAATTTAATCGTGCCGGACGCAAGCTGGAGACAGACAACCCGATTCATTAGGCGAGAACCTTTGTTTGCACGAATGCAACATGTCAAGTTAGCACCGGGTAAGCCCTCGGAGTATTTCTTGCGCAAGCAGTCGTCGGAACACAATCTCTGCACCTTGGAAGCGATCGCGCGAGCACTCGGTGTATTGGAATCGATCGAGGTGGAGCGCCAGCTAGAAACGCTTTTAAAAGTGTTTGTCGAGCGGACCCTTTGGTCTCGGGGACTTATTAAAGCCAACGAGTGCATCACAGCCGGCATCCCACCCGAGGCGTTTTCAAGCCAATAGGCATACTACGGAACGTCCCGAGTTCGATTATTTCCGGCATAAGAACTTCATTTCTCTGTGGAAACATGTGGAGCATGTGGACCATATGGAGCAT